>CAUZEO010000258.1:0-7787 GCA_963578625.1 Kiritimatiellia bacterium
TATGCAGAAGCCTGCCAATTTCTTCAAGACGTTCAATAAATGTGTTGGCTTCTGCATCTGTCAGATAGTCGCAATCAAGTGCCGTCTCGATCCAGTGCTGCGTTTCATATTGCTCGGCATCTGCATCGGTCAATATTACTCACAAAGTGTGCTTCGTAGCGACGCTTTCCCCAAGCTTCTGCAATCTGGGCACCCATCGATCTTGACGACCTGCGACCCTGGTCCGTCCGCGCTGTCCCAGGGAGGATCACCCGGCATGCCGAAGGTGAGCTGATAGGTAGCATCCAACAGCCCATGGGTCAGGCCGCGCACTGCATACTCCCCCGGCGTCACCAACCGACCTTCATCGTCGGCGCCATCCCAATAGTCAGCATTTCTTCCCCCGGGTCGCAGCGTGTCCGCAATAAGATTTCGCACACGCTTGCCCTCTCTGGTCTCCACGACCAGTGTCACGTAGTTTTTATCGGGAAGTTCATAGACGATCTCAACCGGCCCGATGGTCGCCGTCGTCTTGATCGCGATGCGCTCCGCGAGAGTCAGGGCATCCGCCCGCGCCAGCGTGCAGTGAGCAGTAAGGAGCAAACAGTAAGTAGTAAGTAGTAAGTAGTGATTCGTAAGTAGTCTCTTCCTGGCCACGGATCATCCCCGCTGTTTGCTGCTTACTACTTCACTACTCACTACTTACTTCTCACTCCTCTGGACGCAATCTGCCATGGCCGCTCCGGGTCCCAGATCACACGCAGGTGCTCGTAGGGGAACTCAAAACTGTTCCCGTTCCCCTCCGTCTCGCCGGACAGGAACGGCAGTCGTTCGGGCGGCATGCCGTCCGCTTCCCAGATGGGACGTGAAATGGGGCGCCCGTTGATGGTGGCGAAGCGGACGCGATCGGGGAGACCTGCGTAGTTCATTCCTAACGTGGTGTCGCCCAACCGGTACCGCACCGTGCGGGCGTCGGACATGTAGTAATCGAGCAGTTCACCGTTTCCGACCTCATTCTTGAATTCGTCGAAAGATTTTTCCTTGCGAAGACCGACCACGGCGATCATTCCGTTCAAGGTTCGACTCAATTCCTCCTCGCTGAACGTGCGCTCCTCCCCTTCGTAGTTGAAAAAGGAGATATCCAGGTATTTGTTCACGGGTTCAATACGCACGGCATCTTTTCTTCCCCAATCCGTTGCGTTCAGGGGTCGCAAGGCAAGATAGATCGGACCATCTTTCATGAAGACGTGGCCATCGACATAGGACACCTCTTCGATCTCCCTAAAATGGGAGGAAAAAATGATAGAGTATCTCAGCGAGGTGATGGGCTGTCCGGCAAGGCGGAGCACGGGACGGGCAAGGACCATCGCCACCCGGTCCTGCTGGATGGTGTGCGTGAATCCATAATCATGCAGATATACGGACTCCCCCCGATACGGGCCGCACTCCGCGTCTTCGATTTCTCCCGGACGCTGATCGTTGATTAGAAATCTCGTTTGTGCGGTGCGGATGTGGGCGACGTCGGTCGCTGGCGCCTGTCGTCGATACGCGAAGAAAAAGGGCTCCGCCTGTTCCCAGGTCTCTCCCTCCGCGGTACCCAGCGCGAAATCCTCCTCCTGGAAGGTCGTGCAGAGAATTTCACCCGGGGCAAACTTTTCCCCGCCGTCACCCCGTTCCGTGGTTGTGCGAATCCGGTAGGGATAGGATCGTTGCTGCATCCATTCTACGAGGTGGTCCGGTGCTTCATAGGTGACGGCCGCCAGCCATGCCGCCAGGCCGACCACGCGAGTCAAGTCGTTTGCCTCCGCGATCACCACGCGCAGCGGGATTTGTCGAAGCTCTTCCACCGGGTTCAACACCGCGGCGTCTCCGAAGGCCAACCAGAAGACGATGCCCGCAACCGTCAGATGTCCGATCGAGTCGGCGGAATAAGCTCTCGAATACGGCCCGGAGATGATGCCGGTGGGTGGATGAAAACGCCCGAGAAACTCCGCCCAGATGCGCTCGACGCACTGTTGCGCAAGCTCTCTTGCTTCCTCGTTGCCGGAAAGCGTCGCGACTTCAGTCAGGTTTGCCAGGGAGAGGGCGCTGTAGGTGGGGCTGGAGTATTCGCTCAGCGTGCCGCGGCGGCTCAGCAGGTCCCGAAGTTGGCGCAGATTCCACAAGCCATGCGCAACAGCCGCCTCGTCGCCAAACAGTTCCCCGCCAAGGATCATCCCCAGCGTTGCCTTGGAAGGCATGTTGTCGTTGTAGCCGTGAAACTGGTAATCGGACTGGCGGTCGCCGTTGTAGTCCCGCAAAGCGATCCGCCCCCAGCGCTCCATCTTCTCGAGCACCGGCGGGTCCAGCTTCTCCCTATGCAGGCGAAGCAATTGAACGGTATGATTCGTAATGAAGATATCGAACTCCCCGTCCGCCTCCTCTTCCGCCTTGCTACGATAGGGAATGTGAAGATGCATCTCCAATCGGGCCAGGATGGCGTTCGCCAATACCCGATCGGCCTCCTCCCCCGCCATCAACCCAAAGCAAAGCCACATGGTTTCCCGTGTCGGCGGCAGCGGATCGCCCAGCACACACCGGCCGGTTTCGTCAAAAGCCCGCTGAGTGAATGCACACGCGAGCCTGATGATTTGCGCGCGGCGTTGGTCCTGCGTTTGCGCAGGCGGGAAGGGCTCCAGATCGTCGAAGAGTGTATGCGAGTGCATGTTGGGCGAAGGGTTCAGGTTTCAGGTTGTCCTCTGCGCGACACTTATATTTTCCGAGAGTGAGAAATACAACCTTGTCGCGAACCTTGTCGAGCGAAATTCACGCCAAAGTTTCTCCAACAGGGGAACAAAGGGGCTAGCGGTAGGTCGGCGGATGTCGGTCCACTAAACCACTGAATTTTCTCTTCGATTTCATGGATGGAGAAATCCACGGCGGAGACCGCCGTCTCCACGGCTTGGTAGGCCGATTTCACCGCATCGCAAGGAGTAGGCTTCGTGCCCAGGCCGTGATCTTGCGGCAGTAATCACCTCAACCTTACTGGCGAAAGCTCGATACGATTGTTGCTGTCATCGAGCACGGAGTGGATGTGATGGTAGTGGCAGACATAGGAGCGGCGTTCAAGCCCTGGAGACGCGACGGGACCGCCTCCGTGGATCAGGCAGCCGTGAAAGAAGAATATGTCACCTGCGTTTGCCGTCAGCGGTTTCAGCCTGGAGAGATCGGCGATCTCTTCTGTCTTGTCGGACAGTTCGTTGCGAATGGCCGGATCGTTCCGTTACGCCCTTCAGGCAACCCGGAAAGCTGAATACCACCGCGACGAATCGCGTCCATGTGATCGTTCATCTCTCCGATCTTGTCATCCGGAATGATGCCTTCGACGAGGAGGTAGCCGTTCTCGTCCCAGAACCTGATCTGTTCGCTGCCCAACAAGTTTTTGTCGCTCAATACCGCACTGTCGCTTCCCAATGCGGGCGCCACCAGCCGTCGCTGCCGGTGCGGTAGTCCATCAGCTCGCGGGGGACCCAGACGACGTGGCCGTCCATCAGAGCGACGTTGCCGCCGGTCAGGCCCCAGGGAGCGGGGGCGTGGCCGCTCCACTTCACGTTGCCGTTGTCTTCCGCCAGGGTGTGGTAGGTGACGGCGCCCAGATCGGTTCCCAATGCGGCGTTGTCATACATCATGTCGCAGGCCAGAACCGTTTTTGTCGGTTCGCTGTAGAAGCCGGGACCGCTGTCGCCGACGCGTGACCAGTATTCATGCATGGTGAACACTGCCCGTTCCTGCGGATAGGCTGCATGCACGCCGTGAAAGGAGTCTTCGCCGTTATCCGGCTCGCCATTCGGTCCCATGGTGACGCCCACGGGTCGGCCGAAGTAGGCATAGCCGGAGGTTCCCGATACGTATCCCAGAATCGATTGCGTCTGGCGATTGATTGCCTGGTTTACATCGCCTCCGTAGTCACGTCTGACTACACCGCTGGACCGCATCTGACCGGGACAAAACAAGACTCTCGGATCGCCCATGTAGTCGTAGGAAATCAGCGGACCGAAATTGATGGATACGCGGGCCCGGGCAGACATGTGGGCCAACATTCGCACGTTGTTCGGGTGGAAACCCGCCCAACCGGGCATGACGTTTCCATCGTGATCCACCGCATAGGAGGCCGTCCCCACCGCCAACTGCCTGACATTGCTCATGCACAGGGCACGCAATGCTTTCTCGCGCGCATCCTTCATCGCAGGCATCAGCAGCGCGGCCAGAATCGCGATGATGGCAATGACGACGAGGAGCTCGATAAGCGTGAACGCGGCGAATCGGGACGACCCGTTGGATGGGTGGATGAACGGAGGGGTGGATGATTGGTGGTTTTTCATGGCTACCGTTCGCGTCAATTAACGGCTCATTTTCTCCAATTTCCAAGACGATTTCAAAAACCATTTCGTCATGAATCGGCTTTCAGTAAATAGTAAGAAATAAGAAGTAAGTAGTAAGTGGTAAACAGCAAGAAGCAAGCGTGGACTATTTTCAAATCGCTGAGTACCAACGACTTACTCTCCACTAGCCGCCGTAACCACTTGATAGTAATAATCGAACATTGCTCGCCCCCTGCGAGGTGCCGTCTTTGGGTCGAGGCTGTGCCGGGGCCGAAGCGTGACCGCCATTTCCAGGATCCCATGGTCGAATAGCGGCTCGATGTTGATTTCGGGACTCAATCCCAGGGCCACGATCAGGGGCGGCACGATTTCAGGGAGCGGATCTGATGCGTCCGGAAGGTCCCATGGGGGGCCGCACAGGGAAACATATGCGTCGACCTCCGGGTAATCTTCGAAAATCCGGCGATACATCTCCGCGGGAAATCCGCCGTTCACTTCGGCGCGTTCCTTGTCCGCCGCTTCCAGCACTAGCGATTCGAGTGTTTTTACCTCGATGCCGGCGTCCTCAATCGATCCGCGGAAGGACGATTGTTGTGTCTTGTCAAGTTGGCTGTCCTGCGCGTCGTACGCGATCACCACGACACGCTTTCCCTTGCCAAGAAAATCGGCGGTTTCTTGGGCCGCAAAATCCGCCAGGCTATCGATTTTCTTCGTGTAATCGCGCAGACGTTCCGATGACGGCGAGCGCGACATGATGGTCACGCTGATTATGATTACGACAACGGCCGATGCGATAACCCAGGGTTTGTGACGGTCGCTTATTTTCATCATGAAGCCGCAGATTCAGTACCGCTCGACCGCTTCCCAGGTGGGACGCCACCAGCCGTCGGAGCCGGTGCGATAGGTCAGATATTCGCGCGGGATCCAGGACACGTGTCCATCCGCCAGGATGACATTTCCGCCCTGCATTCCCCAGGGGCTCGGGTTGTGGCCACTCCATCCATAATTCCCGTTCTCCTGGGCAAGTGTGTGATTAAACACCGCCCCATAGTCCAGGGGCGCCGCGGCGTTATCGTAGAGCAGGTCGGCCGCGAGAACCGTAAACGAGTCGGTTGGAAAAAATCCGGGATCCTCAATCATACTGCCAGGCGTGTTAGGTATTGGGAGAAGTCTCGACCAGTATCGATTCAACTGCCATAGCGCGCGTTCCTGGGGGTATGCGGCATGAACGCCCATCCACGAGGATTCTCCGTTATCCGGCTCACCGTCGGACCCCATCGTATCATTCAGGGGACGTCCGAAGTAGGCGTACCCCTGACTACCGTTCACGAAAACCCCATACTGACCTGTATCCGTGTGGGTAATCTGCTGCTCCAGATCCTTTCCATTCATCATGCCTCCCGACCGAAACTGGCCAGGGCAGAAAAGAAGACGGTAATCCAACGTGTAGCCTTCGGAAATCAGGGGTCCGAAATTGATCTGATGCCTGCCCTTCACAACGGGAGATGAAGCCGACGTCACTAATAACGTTCGAACTGAATTGGGGTGTAGCCCGGCCCAGCCCGGCATGATCCGGCCTTCGTTATCCCCGGCGTACAACGCAGTGAATACGTAAATCTGCCGCAGATTATTGGAACAAGAGACGCGATATGCTGCATCGATGGCCTTCCGGGCCGAGGGCAAGAGGAAGGACGCCAGCAGGGCAAGGATGGCAATGACGACGAGGAGCTCGATAAGCGTGAACGCGGCGAATCGGGACGACCCGTTGGATGGGTGGATGAACGGAGGGGTGGATGATTGGTGGTTTTTCATGGCTACCGTTCGCGTCAATTAACGGCTCATTTTCTCCAATTTCCAAGACGATTTCAACAACCATTTCGTCATGAATCGGCTTTCAGTAAATAGGAAGAAGTAAATAGTAAGAAATAAGAAGTAAGAAGTAAGTAGTAAGTGGTAAACAGCAAGAAGCAAGCGTGGACTATTTTCAAATCGCTGACTACCAACGACTTACTCTCCACTAGCCGCCGTAAACACTTGATAGTAATAATCGAACATTGCTCGCCCCCTGCGAGGTGCCGTCTTTGGGTCGAGGCTGTGCCGGGGCCGAAGCGTGACCGCCATTTCCAGGATCCCATGGTCGAATAGCGGCTCGATATTGATTTCGGGACTCAATCCCAGGGCCACGATCAGGGGCGGCACGATTTCAGGGACCGGATCTGATGCGTCCGGAAGGTCCCATGGGGGGCCGCACAGGGAAACATATGCGTCGACCTCCGGGTAATCTTCGAAAATCCGGCGATACATCTCCGCGGGAAATCCGCCGTTCACTTCGGCGCGTTCCTTGTCCGCCGCTTCCAGCACTAGCGATTCGAGTGTTTTTACCTCGATGCCGGCGTCCTCAATCGATCCGCGGAAGGACGATTGTTGTGTCTTGTCAAGTTGGCTGTCCTGCGCGTCGTACGCGATCACCACGACACGCTTTCCCTTGCCAAGAAAATCGGCGGTCTCTGCGGCTGCAAACTCCGCGAGGGGATCGATTTTCTTCGTGTAATCGCGCAGACGTTCGGATGACGGCGTGCGGGATATGATGATTACGCTGATTATGATTACGACAATGGCCGATGCGATAACCCAGGGTTTGTGCCGGTCGCCTATTCTCATCATCCCGCTGCAAAATTCAGTACCGCTCGACCGCTTCCCAGGTGGGACGCCACCAGCCATCGTGGCCGGTGCGATAGTTCAGATATTCGCGTGGCACCCAGGACACGTGTCCATCAGCCAGGATCACATTCCCGCCTTCCATTCCCCAGAGCCTCGGATTGTGGCCGCTCCAGCGAAAGGTTCCTTTTTCCTGGGCTGTGAGGAGTGTGCGATGGGCGCCATTATCCAGGGGCGACGCGGCGTTATCGTAGAGCAGATCGGCGGCGAGAACCGTTCGCGTGTCAGTTGTATAAAATCCGGGAGGCCCTTCCCTTTCGCCTTCTATGTCGGGGTATTTTGGTCGGAGCCTCGACCAATATTCATTCAACGTCCACAGCGCGCGTTCCTGGGGGTAAGCGGCCTGTATGCGTTCATAGGAGATTTCCCCATAATCCGGCTCACCATTGTCACCCATCAAATCATCCAGCGGACGCCCGAAGTATGCGTACCCCTGCTTGCCTCTAAAAGAAATACCCTGTCCATATTTCGTCAAGTCGAAGGATTTAATTGCTTGCTGCAGATCCTTTCCGTTCATCGCGCCCCCCGATCGAAACTGGCCCGGGCAGAAGAATACGCGATAATTCAGTGTGTAGCCTTCGGAAAGCAGGGGACCAAAATTTATTTGATAGTTGCCCTTCAAACCGGGCTCACTCGGATTCACAAAAATAAACCGAACCGTATTAGGTTGTAGTCCCGCCCATCCCGGCATGATCCGGTCTTCGTGATCGGCTCCATATAGTGCGGTGA
>CAUZEO010000259.1:0-7776 GCA_963578625.1 Kiritimatiellia bacterium
GCCGTCGGTCGTGTGGTAAATATCGACTCCGATTTCAATCGAATCGCCCCAGGACCAGGAAAATGCGCCCGGGACGGCGCGAATGTCGGAGAGTTCCAGGTGCCCGTCCTCCATGTTGTCCTTCCAGCCCGCCTCCAATAGGGTCGCGGCAATCCCCCTGCTCTTGATCCAGAAACTAAATCCGGTGCCGTGTCCCTTGAATCGCCGCCCGTAGCCCATTGCCTCGAGCGATTCCGAGATTCGCCGATAAGCGATCCTCATTCCCTCTTTCCGCGTCTGCTCCCCGGGAATTGCGTGCGCGATATAATTCGTCGCGACGATGTATCTGCGCAGCGCTCCGGCCTGGCTGGCCGCGTAGCTCCTCAGCCGCTCAGGCATTTGGTCTTCTTCCATCGTATCCGCGTACAGAACAGCCACTCCAAGGAGCGAACCGGCATTCGCCGAACTTTGGATTGCGCCCATGTCTTTTTCCACGACCGGATGAAGAGCGCGCATGCCCTGCAGATAATTCTCAATGTACTTCGCATCGTCTCTCGCGGATTTCTTCTCGTCATCAATGACCACCGCGATCTGGCGGTAGGAATTTGGTGTCCCCTCCAACTTAAGCTCAAACTTCGCCTGCTGTTCGAACCGGGAGAGCATCCCATTTGTCTCCGGCGGTAGCGCCGCGATCCGCGTCAGTTGCTCCCGAACTTCCCGGGTACGCTCGGCGACATCCTCGCCCGAAGTTTCCGCGCTCAGCAAGTCCGCGAGCATCGCAAACGCATCTCGTTGCAGTCCCAGCGTGTCCCGCGCTTCAGGCCGAACTGCGGTCCAGGTCTTCATCTCATCCAACAAATCGACGAGACGGTAGAGCCTGCCGGCGTCCCCCGGCACGCAGGCGGGCGTACTGAATGCAATACGTTCCGCGAATTCGCGATCAAGCGCATCCCACGCACCGTAAATCTTTCGCGTTTGTTCCCGTTCGACCCAGGCTCTCTCGATCCACGCGATGCATTCCGCCGGGGTCCAGTCGGTTCCGATGCGTGACACTGCGCCCGCATAATCGATCAGCGGTTGGACTCGAACCCGAAACAGATTCGCGTGAATCGCATGCAGCGCCGGTGAACCTGGCAGGATGTCCGCATTGCTCTCGGCAAAAGACTTCAGATCACGTAAACGTAGTTCACTGAACCTGCCAGGCAGATCGAGAATCATGAGAACCGCGCGCAGATCGTCCGAGTAGGTTTGCCATTCTGAGTCATTGCCTGAATTCAGAATTTCTTCCACGGTTTTACGGAGCGGGTCCCACTGCTGCTCATAGGACAGGCGATGGATCTCCTCGATGGCGGCGAGCCGCTGCAGATCTCCGATGTGTCGATTGACGCGGATTACAAGATTGGGAAAAGAGGCGGCGCGGGATCTCAAAGTCGAATCCCATGTTCCGGCTAATGTCTCCCGTTGCGAAAGGGTCGAGACCGCAGACAGCGATTCCAGGAAATCAGCAAGTTCGGGCAACACGCCGTCACGGATCAATCCCGCGGTTGATACCGCCCGGATGGCCATGGCAACCTTGGCTGCGTCCTCAATGTCGCCGGATGAATTCGCGCACCATCGGTCGACGATGTCCCGCACCATGCCGTCATAAAGCCTTTTCCCAGTACCTTTTTCTACTTTTCCTGCGGCGTCGGAAACCCTTTGCAGCGCGTTGACGAATACCTCTCCATCCGGATCGACGGAGGTGCTCATAGCCTCCTGTGCCACCCTCCGCAATGATTCAAGTTCCGCGATATAGGGTAAGAGTCCGGCGGCAAAGCAGGAGAAAAGTTCGGGATCTGATGAGGCCGCTGACTGAAGGGCATCCAGCATGTCCTTGGCAGCCATTGCGGTCGGCCGGGCCCGGAGGGCTTCCAACCCGGAGTCGACAGCAGATTTCATGGTGAGCAGAGATCCGGTTTGAATCTTGATGCCTGGATCAGGATTTTCGGCGCCGGCCTGTGTCTGCCGGATGAGATCGTCGATGTCGCCGGCATTTCGATCCACTGTATCGACCCACTCTTCGAACCCCCGGGCTTGATGAAGGGGACCAATGATATCCGCGAGGAATCTCAGGTAGGAGGCTCGCAGATTCGGAAAGCGCCATGGGTCGAGCACCCCCTCCTGATCTGCGTGGCGCACATCTGCGGAGAAGTCTTCCAGCTTGTCAGCGGCGGCCTGCAACGGATCAGCGCAGGGAGGGGAAGGGATGGGCACAAGAGACTCGTACCGCCGCGCGAAATACCAACGGAGCAAAGGCGGATTCGGCGTGATGACTTTTCGCGCCAGGATCGAAGTGTCGTACTCGTCGCGGAGCCCGTAGGCCTCATCGAAGGAGGAATAGATATCGGCTCTGAGGTCCATGTGTGCGCGCCACGGCGGATACTTGCGGGCCCGCCCACTCAACGTCTTTCCTTCCACGACGTTCTGCCTAAGCAGGCGGTATGAATGCTTCTGCCAATTCGTTCGCGCGAGTAGCCGCGCCAGGTCCACTCCGTCTGCGTACGCCGAATGCGCCGTTTCGAGAAAAGTTTGGTACGCGGCCTGCCATTGCCCCGGGCTGTTTTCTTCCAACTCCTCGACGTGCGACGAATATCCAGCCTCCAGCGTGGCGAGGTCCCGCTGAAGATTGGCCAGCTGCGCGAGAGCGGATGTCGGATTGGTAAAGCGCACCGATTCAGCGGCCGCGGTGTGATTTGTGACGGCGGCGCACAGGGCGATCGTTTTCTCCACCGGGAGCCGGAACGATTCCAGCCGCTTTGTTGAACGCTCCATCTCGCCCGCATCGAAGAAGTCGGAAGGACCAGCCGGTAGCTTCCCCGAGCGGTACCACGAAAGAATGTATAAGAGGCTTCCCCCGGCGACAACGGCGAGGGCAATCAGGACCAGGATGACGCGTTTATTCTTCACCACGCGACTGGGTAGCGTTTCATTCTGCGGCCGGTCAGCAGGATGCCTGTCGTCATTCCTGCGACGAGGGCAACGTTGATCAGTGCCTCCGGAACGCCTTCTTTCTGCATATCATCAAACTTCACGGCGTCCAAACCGTAGCGGCGTGGGCGTTCTCCCTGGAACCAGAGGCCATGAAAACTTGGATTCGCGCCTACTGGAATCTCGGCGAGGACGATGGCGACTGCCGGAACTTCGGTAGACAACACTTGTTGTACAGCGTGTCCTGCAACCTGCAGCCGATTCGCTGTAAACGGGTCCTCAGCGATGTTTCTATACGCACGTGATCCCACGATAGGGAAACTGAACACAATTGCCGCAAGAGTAATAAACAAGGCGAGAAGTTGCGCGGTCGCCAAGCTTGTTGCTCGTGGAAATCTGTCGTGCTGCAACGTGGCAACGAAGAGCCCCATGACAAATCCATTCAACCCGGCCAGGAACCCCCAGAGGAGGATGCGGCCCAAGCCGACTTCGAGGTCGCCGCCTGCCTCGCCGATTTGGCCCGCGAGAAGGTGCTGCCAGCTCATATATTTGAGAACCAGTCCCCCGACGATGACCTGCACGCATGTAACGAGGATAAGCAGGGTCAGAAAACTGAGCAGGTAGGCAAGCGAGGACGTGCCCTGCCGGCACTCACGGTTGAACCAGGTCCGTTCGTCCGCCCAGAAGCCGGTTGCCTGGACCGTCCCCAGCCAGAAGCAAGTCACGGAATAAAAGAACAGGAGACCCATCGACGGGCCATCCGCGACCTCGTCCGGGTACATCGCGAGCCGCACTGCGGCGAGGAGCAATATGGGTGCGGCCAGGAGCAGGATCGCGCGGCTGGTCTCCAGGTTGGCGAGACGTTGACGCACATAGATTACGTACTGGTCCAGGCGCTGGTTGCCTCGTTCGGGCGGTGGGCTGTGGAGCGGCAACTCGATCGGTTGCGCTTCCTTGCCGGGCTGCATGGAAAACGTTCCGCCGGTGCCGTTCTCCCGGCGCGATGCCCTCCAGATGTCTACATCGGAATCTTTGTATTCTTCCCCCGCATAGTGACTCACCAGAACAATGATTTTGCGATGTGCTCTTGCAAAGTCGACTAGTGCCTGAAAAAGCACGCGCCGCCGCCGGGGATCGAGTCCGGTGTCCGGTTCATCGAGCAAAATCAATTCGGCGGGTGAGCACAACGCCATCATCACGTCGAGGCGCCGCTTTTGGCCGCCGCTCAGATTCCTCACCCGTACCGTCGAGGCGCCGAAAAGCCGGTCCCGCTCCTCCTCGGAAAAGAGGTGGTCCTTCAGCTCTTCGCGGGCGGCGTGCACGAACTGCCGGACCGGCGCTTCCTTGCCGTACGCAGATGTCAAAAGGTTGCACCAATCTTCGAGTGCACGGGCGGGAGTACTCTGCGGTCGAAGAACCGTGAGCTGGGGGAGGTAGGAGAGTCGTGTCGGCTCTTGCAGAAAGGTTGCCAGATCGAGCGGTTCTTCATTCTCGTTGAGGTGCACAAGCGCATCGATCGAACCATCCGAGGTGGCGCGAGGCCGGTATCCTGCGATCGCCTGGAGCAGAACGCTCTTGCCCGTTCCGCTCTCGCCTGTGATTACGGTCACGCGTCCGGTCCGTGCGTCCAGTATTCCCTCACTGGAAAGATGGTAGTTCGAGCCGACCCGGTAGGCCGAAAAGGGATTGATTCGAAGCTTCATGAAACGCCCCGCCGCCGGGTATTCACCGAACCAGCTCGACCTCGTAGCGTACCGTGAGCTCCAGGTCGCCTTCCCACTTTACCTTTTTGAGCCGGCTGTTCGATTGGAGGATTTGCGAGTCAATCGGTCCGGAAAATTTCATTTGGTGGAGATAGCGGTTACTCGAATCCGTACTGTCGACCCGAAGCTCCGCGCTGTCGAGTGCCAGGCGGGTATAGACATTCCCGTCGAGCGTGCGAAGCGTGAGCGTCCCGTCCCCATAGAAGCGGTTGAATGTTCGTCCACCCTTGTTCTCGTCCTCGGTTCGCACCAGTTCCAGCATGAGTCTTGTCTCATACTCCCCGAGAATCTCCTTCATCAGTTCCGGTGGAAGCATCTCGTCCATCAGTAAGTCCGACAGAATTACTTTACCGCCGACTTCGATCCCGGGATTGGGAATCGCGCTATAATCGATTAGTGAATTTACCCGGCCAAGCGCCTGGGATACTCGCTTGGGAATGTCCGGGGCATAGATCCATTGGGCGCGCCCGTCCGAAAGCTCGACTTCCACTGTCTTGCCCTCGAAGTCGTCCAGGATCTTCGCCGCGCCTGCTACCGCCGCTTCTTTCGACCCAAGGATCTTTTCATCGATGCCGGTCAGTTTCGCGACTTCTGAGTAGTTGAAGTCCTGGGACTTGATGAGGGAGCTCATGGTTTTGGAGTACGGATTTCCGGGGTAGATCTTTTCGAGCCGGGATGCCAGTACGCTGATTGCCGTATTGACTTTGGGGTCAAGGTCGTAGGTAAGTTCGGTGAGCTCCGCCGGCGCCATCAATTCGACACTTCGAACTTCCTCGAACGTCCGTCGCTCCAGGATGGTGCTGCCGTCATTCTCAAGGACCTCCGCCGTAAACCGGGTTGTCCAGGGGGCGAGCCATGCGCTTTTGATGTCCCCCTGGAAAACAGGATGGTAAATCTCCAACTCCGTCTTTTGATTCATCGTTCCCTCAATGCGGCCAACGACGGTACAACTGAATGTGCTCCCTTCCTTTCGGGTCTCGCTCAGCGTCGCGATGTCCGGTGGTGTATCCACCACCACATTATCCTCGTCCTCGTTTTTCTCGGCAGGGATTGGATCCTGTTCCGGCTCGATATCATTGGATTTTTTGAGGTAGGTGACGATGACCCCCAGGATCAACAGCACCACGAAGGCGCCGAAAACGGATTTGGGTAATTTTGTGCCTGACTGATTCATGTCATCTCCCTCGCCGCCTATTAGACGGCAGGCACACTCTGTTTGCACTGTTTTTTTCAACGCCCACGATAGGGTTCGGCCCAGATCGGCAGCAATCGAGAATCATGTTCGTGTCAGTTCATGAATATCGATCATCGTACGCCGACTGCCGATCAGTGCTTCGCGGGTTGTGGTTTCGCAATGGAAATTGCGGGTGCGAAGCGAGCGGATAAAAGGCCGGGTGATGCGGCGCTGCGGTTCCGCAAGTAATATTTTTCCCTGGGGCAAGAGTAGGTGGTGAAATACATCGGACAGCGGCGCGAAGGCCCGTTCCTCGTATGCCACGTCTGCCGCAAGGATCAAATCGGCGCGAAGTTCGGGATCCGGATCGCGCCAGTCCATTCGCCGAATATCGGAAGGGGAGTTGGTGTTTTCTTCCCAGTTCAGCCGGGCGGCTTCAAGGGCCTCCGGCAGATAGTCTGTCATGATTACCGTGCCGCCGCGCAGGCTCGCGGCGATGCCGGCAAGCCCCAGGCCGCAACCGATCTCCAGGACTTTTGCGCCCGGGTTGATGGCCGGTCCCCTCAGAAGCTCATCTGCCAAGGCCACGGAGGATGGCCACAATTCAGCCCAGTAGGGAAGCCGTTCGTCCATCACTTCGACGCTGCTCGACTCCGCCGCCGCCAGCTTATCTAGCCTCGATTCCGTGTCTCCCGGAATGTGCAGCCGGATCGGCCTGCCCGCAATCTCGAGCTGATGCATTGCGATTGGACGCGGGTTAGTATTTCGGCATGTTCGGGTCAACTTTGTCAGCCCAGGAAAGAACTCCGCCGAGGAGGTTTCGAACCGTGCCGAAGCCCGCTTCGCTGAGAAACTTCACCGCTTTCATACTTCGCGCGCCGGAACGGCAGTACACGACGATGTTCGAGTCAGGATTCAACTCTCCTACGCGTGCCGGTAGTTGGCCCAACGGAATCATCACGGAGTTGTCGAGCCGGCAAATTTCGTACTCGTGAGGTTCCCGTACATCCAACAAGAAAATTTCTTCGCCGCCGTCGAGCGATGACTTTAATTCCGTGACCCCGATTTCCTGATTCTTTCGTAGCATGATTTGATCTTCCTCCGTTCCTATTCCGCAAAAGTGCTCGTAATCGATCAACTCCCGGATCGTGGGATTTCTGCCGCAGATTGGACAATCCGGATCTTTTCGTAGCTTCAATTCCCGAAACTTCATCCCCAGCGCGTCAAATAACAAGAGTCTGCCAATTAATGATGTGCCCGTTCCGAGAATCAGCTTCACCGCTTCCGTGGCCTGAATGATTCCGATAATGCCGGGCAGGATTCCGAGTACACCACCTTCCGCGCAGCTCGGGACCAGCCCCGGCGGCGGAGGCTCCGGGTACAGGCACCGGTAGCAGGGCCCTTTTTCAGCCCAGAACAAGGATGCCTGCCCTTCAAATCGAAAGATGCTTCCATACACGTTGGGTTTGCCCAGCAGAACGCAGGTATCATTCACCAGGTACCGGGTCGGAAAGTTGTCCGTGCCGTCGATGATGATGTCATAAGGTTCCGCCAGTTCCATGGCGTTGTCCGAGGTGATCATGGTTTCGTAGGTATCCACCTGAACGTGGGGGTTGATCTCGGCGATGCTGTCGCGCGCGGAATCAAGCTTGGATCGTCCCACGTCTCCCGTGCCATGGATGATCTGCCGCTGGAGATTCGTATGGTCCACAATGTCAAAGTCTACGAGTCCGATGCGCCCGATACCAGCGGCCGAGAGATACAGCGCCAGCGGCGAGCCGAGCCCGCCCGTTCCGATGCAGAGTACGGACGCCTGTTTCAATTTTCGCTGACCCGCGATGCCGACTTCGGGCATGATGAGATGCCGGCTGTAGCGTTCGATCTCTTCGTTCG
>CAUZEO010000260.1:0-7750 GCA_963578625.1 Kiritimatiellia bacterium
GGAGCAGGCCGCCGATCAGTATGCTGACCAGGGTGCCGGGCTCGGGAACGATTTGGAAGCGCAGCTCGCTCAGGCCGGCATCGGTGTTGCCGAATGGTTCCCCACCCAAACCGGGATAGAAGTCATTCATATAGTTACCTTCCAGGCTCGAATCGCTTGTAATCACCACGAATTTGGCATCCACGTCGCCGAAAGGCACGTCAAAGGAGGTGAGCTCCGCTTGGCCGGCAAAGGGGATCTGGCCATCGAAGATCGTCGTCCATTCATTGCTGGTGGTGCCCCCCGTGGTGGAGTATTCGATTGTCACTTCCTTCATCCCCTGGGCCGCCCAGGCCGCGCCGCCGCCCTCGTTGTAGTTCCAGATTTGCAACGTCTTGAGCGTCTCGATCTGGTTGAACTCGACGGCGGCATAGTGGCCGCCCACGACGGTGCCGGCATTGAACTGGCTGACGGGGGGTTGACCGTTGCCCGTCGAGCGCCACATGGTAAAGGGGCCAATGGGGTTACCGAGGGCGCCCGTGTGGAACTCTCCATTCGGTCCTGAGATGCCGCTGCCATTGAGCATAAAATCACTGCTCCCATTGTTAAAGGAATCAACCGTGATGTTGGCAATTCCCGACAACGAGCTCCACCCGTTGCCCGGACCCGGATTTCCGACGAATTGGTCTGCCTGGGTCGACAGACCGAGTCCGAGGGTGGCAATTGCGATTCCGGCGATGATGGTGGTTTTCTTCTTCATGGTTCTGTTCTCCTTCTGGGCGTGTTGCGTCCTGCTTGCGTGTGTTGTTCGTATAAAATTGGTGTCGGGTTGCGTGGGATTTAGAGCGTTTTCCTTGGTTGTTGGATGTCGTAGCGAAGCGGTGACCCTGAGCTTGTCGAAGGGTTCGTTGCTCGTTGTTCGTTGCTCGTTGCTCGATCCGTGGCGTCTTCCTTCGATGTTCGATGTTGAATGTTCGATGTTGGATGTTCGCTATCTGATCTCTTACCTGTTACCTCTTACTGCTTACTGCTGACTTCTGACCCCGACCCCTTCGACGCGCTTCGCTTGCTCAGGGTCTCCGCTTCGCTACGAAGCCCGCCCGGCGCTCTCATCGCCCTCTCAGACGGAGGAAAGCGCTCATGATCGTTCATGAGTAATCATAATAGACGCGGATAGGCAAGGAAAATGGAGGCTTTTTTTTGAAGTGAGAATCCGGGATTATCGGACATTTATGGGGTTTTTGAGGATATTGGGTTGAATCCGGGCGGAGTCTCGGTCTGCTGCGCAACGTGGTACGGGCCCTTCGACAAGCTCAGGGGAGGGCGAGGCTTGCCGAGCCGGGTCCTGATAGCCGTGCCGCAAGATTGACCCGGCTCGGGTAAACGATTCGACTCTGCTCACCGGGGCCCTCGCCCTCCAGGTATTGGGTTTGAGGGCGATATGTGTCCCCTTGGGTCACCTGATGAAAGGACACCAAGCGGGATAAGGTCGGGTCTGGAGACCCAACCTACGGTATTGTGAGCGGCGCTTGTTATGGGAACGGCTGTGAACCAACTTCTTCCTTCGCTTGTTCTGTGCCTGGGCGCCTTGTCCGTGGCCGCGAGTGATTGGGATCGCTCAGGCGGTATCGAGGTCTCCGCTTCCAGTGCCCACCCGGTCCGGCCGGTCATCCACATCATCGACGGCAGCGGGATCTCGGGAGAGGCGGGCGAGTTCCATTCGAACGAGGTCGCCGGGCAGATGTGGGTCTCCGGGCTGCTGGCGGGGACGGCCGCCTCCCTAGTTGATTCGGCCAGCCGTTGCGACAGAAGGGTGGGGGATCCGTTCTCCCCCCTGACCTTCCGGCCATCGGCGAGAAACCCGATGACGGCTTCCCTTGACCGCGCCTCAAGCCGGTCGTACCGGGTCCATCGTTGGCCTCGGCGCCGATCCAGGATGGGGCGGGCCAGCAGATCGCCGGGAAGGCTGTTGATCAGTCTTGATACGCACCGAACGCATTCGCCCCAGTATCTCTCCGATCCTCGCCTCACGGTTGAGGACGTGGCCACTCACCGGTTCCAAAGCGAAACTGGCAAGTCATATACTCTGGAGTTTAGCGTCCTCCTGGTTCCCGACGACTGGACGCCCATCGGCGCCGTGCTCACGGGCAACGGGGATATCATGACGATGTTCGATCGGACCGGCGCCTCGGCCCGGAAGGCCTATCGGATCGTGATCAGCCCATAGTCACAATCCTATATCGACCCGCCTCAGCACCGGTGAGTTGGCACAGTTGGGGCTGATCAAGGCGGCCTTGTACTGGATCCACCTGTGCTCCGCGGGCACCGGCCCGATCTCCGCGCCGGATTCCCGGAAGACATCGTTCACACCGCCGGGTCCACTCCACGGCGAATTCTCCAGTCCCGCGCGGGTGGTCGCCGTCCGGATCTGGAATTCGATGCCCGTTCGGAAAGGTGTCTCCGCCTCCCAGGTCAGCCGCCGAAAACGGACTCCCGTCCCGCCGTCGAACGGCGCCGAGATGTAGTCGTACCTGCCGGCGCGATCATAAACGTTGCCCACGTCCCTGCAGTTGAAGTAGTGCGGTCCCAACGCGGGCAGTTTAGCCGGTTTCGCGTGCACCAGGCCGTCCTCGTTCCCATACAGTACGGACACATAGCTCCGGTGGTCACCCGGCGGAATAACGTGGTTGGCAAATACCAGGTCGTTGCGGCCATCGTAGTCAATGTCCGCGGCAAAGATGCCGCAGCCGGAATTCATGGGCACGAGATCGCGGCGCGCGGAGTCAAAACCCTCTGGACCATTCCAGTAAATATACCCCGGATGGTGCCGGTGGTCCCCGGAGTGGTAGCTGGCCACTGCGATGTCCAGCCATCGGTCACCGTTCAGGTCCGCAATCGTAAAATCGTCGGTCCCGACAGTAGGCAGCGGCTGGAAACGTTGGGATGAGTAGCCCTCATCGGAGCCCCAGAAGATGCGCATGTCTGTGTACGGATCTCCATGGTGCAGGGGCCTGCGCCCAGGGGGCGGGGAGGTGTAGGGGTCTGATTCGCTGATCACCACAATGTCCAATTGTTCGTCACGGTTCAGGTCGGCGATACGCACATTGCAGGGGTGTGCGGTTCGTAAGACGACACTGCGATCCTGATGAAAACCCCGCGGGCTGTTCCAGCAGATCACCACGCAATCCTTGGCCGTGCAGACAATCTCCGTCCACCCGTCCCCGTTCAGATCGGCAGTCTGAATGAAGCGGGATGCCTCCGTGCCTTTCAGGTCAAGCACCTGGTACTTGTCGGACGAGAAACCCTCCGGTCCGCCGTACATGATGAAGACTTTATCGCCACTGAGGATCAGGTCCAGGAAGCCGTCCCGGTCTACATCTGCCGAATCCGCGGTGTACCCGCTATGGGGCAGATCGAAGGTTGCTGTCCTGTCGGGCGACAGCCCATCCTGGCCTCCCCAATAGATGAGGGCCGGAGATGACGGGTAGAACAAATCGGCATATCCGTCGCCGTTAAGGTCCGCGTTAACGAAAGCATCAGGGGCGGATATCATGGGCAACGATGCACGACGCTCCGCACTGAAGCGTCCTTCGTCATCCCCCCAATACACGAAATAATCCACCCCGCCGTATCTGCCTTCCACCTTGTTCAGGAACACGATGTCCATTCCGCCGTCCTGGTCGAAATCCGCCAGCACCACTTCGCGGGCACCCTGCGTGGGCAGTTGAGTGCGCCGCTCTGCACTGAATCCGCCTTCGCCTCCCCAGTAGATGCAGGAATCGGTATTTGCGTTCTCGATCCGCGCCTGATCACCAATCCCCGACGTGTACTCAGGTTCCGCGGGCGAGCGTTTCGCTGTACTTGTGTCCTCCCCCCGCGAGGCAACCATGGCAGCTTGGGCAATGACCAGATCTGGATACCCATCGCCGTTCAGATCGGCGATCTTGCAATCCGCCGCAGAGTGCGTCTCCAGCCAGGTCTGGTTCTCAGCGGTGAATCCCTTTGGGCTGTTCCAATAGATGGAGGACTCGCCATTTACGTTAGCGAAGACGATGTCCGGCAGGCCATCGCGGTTCAGGTCCTCCACGGCGGAACCCGCCCCGCTGTGGGTCGGGAGTTCGGTCCGGCGCCTGGCGGAGTACCCTTTTTCTCCACCCCAGTAGACGAACGAGTTGACGGCGTTCGTAAGGACAACATCCCCGGTAGGCGGGTCAGGCTTCTTCCCGAGCCGTCTCTTGTTTGTGAGGATGAGTTCGAAACGCCCGTCGGCATTCAGATCCGCAATAGTGACTCCGGAGGAGTAGATCCCCGGCAAGTGGACGCTTGGTTTTTCGTTAAACCCACCCTTGCCGTTGCCGAAATAGATGAGCGCACCGCTTTCTTTCTCTTCATTTCCTTCCATGGCGAAGACAATGTCCGGGTTGTTGTCACGGTTCAGATCCGCAATGGCCACGTCGTTCGCATTGATGGTCTTCAACTCCAGTCGGTCCGCCGGACGGTAGCCTTCCTTCGAGCCCCAATAGACGAACGATTCCTGTCGCCGGTCGACGGTCATGTGGTAATCCACCCCCTGGTTGGCGAAGACAATGTCCGGATGGCCGTCACGGTTCAGATCCGCGACAGCGACCCCGGTTGCCGCCTCGGTGGGCAGGCCCGTTCGCCTCGAGGCGTTGAACCCGTCCTTGCTGCCCCAGTAGATGTACGAGTCCAGGTTGTTCTTCTCGCCGTCAAACCAGTTGCAGACGACCAAATCGAGGAAACCATCCGCGTTGAGGTCGGCGCTTGCGCCGGCCACACTACCCGCCCCCGGCAACTCGGTGCGGCGTTCGGCTGAGTACCCCTGTTTCCCGGACGCGTAGATGAAGAGGTTCGGGGTCTCGTTATGGTCCTGGGGACAGGTGACCGGAATATCGAAGTTGCCGTCCCCGTTGAAGTCCCAAAGGTTGGAAAGACGCACCGCGCCGTCGGCGCTGATGTAGGTGTTCGCCCCTCCATCAGCGAGCCGACCCTGGCTGAAATCCTGAAAGGTAGAGGTCTTCCAGACGCTCTGGAGCCTGAAGGTCTGCTGGATGATCGACTGGTCTACGGTACCGTACTCATCGTCGGCACCTACATGGCTGATGCAAATTATTTTGCCGTCGGCGAGCTGCAACGCCTTCGGATACCATGATGTCTTCGCCTTCTTTGAGAGGTTAATCTTCAGCTTCTCCCAATGCTTGCCAAGGTCGGCTGTCGACCAGATGCCGTCCCGTTGGAAGCTCAGGATTGATCCTTCCTGCGTGTAAAGCACCATTGGATAACCGCTGTGCGGAACCCCCTTCATCAGTTCCGGCTTTTCCGGAACAAAGGTATCCCCCTTCTTACGCGCGATGCTTTGCTTGCGGTCGCTGTAGGATCGGTAGAAAGGACTGGAAGGATCAATGGCCATCCGTGCTGCCAGCGGACTGATCTCGGCCAGCTCTTCGGGCGTACCGGGGATAGGCCGGATTTGCAGATGAGCGCCGGGAGGCCCCCCATCATTGTAGATCTCGCATCGATGCACCCAGAACAGATCTCCGTTAGGCAACTCGCAGAAATCGCTTTCTCCGCACACGCCATCCTTTATTGACATGAGTTCTATCGGATGACCCCACGTCTTGCCCTTGTCGGAGGATATAAACATCGTCTTGCGGAGTCTGCTATCCGGATAGGGTTTGAGTGTTTTTAGCTCCACATCATCTCGCTTCCAGCAGCCGGCAAACCCCACCAGTCTGCCGTCGCGAAGCGGGCGTACCAGGGAGAAATCCATAAAATACCTCTCCGGCGGCAGCAGGTTGATGGATGGGCCCCACGTCTTTCCGCCGTCCTCCGACCGCAGGACGCCATGGCGAAGGGGACGAACGAGCGTTCCATCGCTCAAAACCGCCATGCCTCGTCCGGTTTCGTGATCGGTTGGAGGCAGGGGCAGCATCTTCCAGGTCTCGCCGCCGTCCACGGACTCCATATTGGGCGAAACTGATTTCATGTTATCCCTTGATCCGGTCAGCTGCAGGAAACCACAGCGAAGTCGGCCATCGGGAAGCTGCCAGAGACCCGCCCAGGCAGTGTATCCCGGTGTTTCCGGCGAGTGGTAAATCGTTTTCTCGGCATAGCCGACCGCTTCGACTGACTTTACTAAGCCCGCATCCGGCTCGCCGTTATCCGCAAGCAAAACGGTCTCGGGTAGGATAACAATGCACAGCACAACCAGGACAAAGCTCAAAAAACCTTTCATGATAAATCTCCTATTCTTCCCTTAAGTAATGATATTCAATTCAGGCTTTTCTTGTTTGTTTGGCATGGCTGCCCCGGCCGTTATCTTACTACCTTGAGCCTGAAGGTCTGCTGGAAAATCGATTGGTCTACGGTGCCGTACTCGTCGTCGAGACCTACGTGGCTGACACAGATTATCTTGCCGTCAGCAAGCTGCAATGCCTTAGGGTACCACGTTATAGCCGATATGTTGATATTCAGCTTCTCCCAGTGCTTGCCCAAATCGGCTGTCCAGTAGATGGCCTCTCTCTGGAAGTTCAGAATAATGCCTTCCTGTGTGTAAAGTATCATTGGATAACCGCTGTGCGGAACACCTTTCATCAGTTCCGGTTTCTCCGGAATAAAGGTATCCCCGCTCTTGCGAGTGATGCTTTGCTTGCGGTCACTGTAGAAATTGTACCATGGATCAGTAGGAACCAGGCCCATACGTGCCGCTCCCGGAGGGATTTCGGTCAGCTTGGCCGGATATATCTCGCATCGATGTACCCAGAACAGGTCTCCGTTAGGCAACTCACAGAAGTCGCTTTCGTCGCACACTCCATCCTCTAACGACATAAGTTCTATAGGCTCGCCCCAGGTTAACCCCTTGTCCAAGGATATGAACATCATCTTGCGCTGCCTGCTGTGCTGATAGGGCATTAGCACACCACCGACCGCCACATCGTCCCGCTTCCATGCACCTGTAAACGCTACGACTCTGCCGTCCCGCAGCGGGTGTAAAAGAGTGGCCCCACCAACATAGTGCGTCTCCAAAGGCAGAAGGTAGATAGGTTCGCTCCAGCTCTTTCCGCCATCCTCCGACCGCTGTACATATCCAACTGAAGGAGATATCTGGACCGGACGGATTAGAGTACCATCACTCAAAACTGCGATGCCTCGTCCGGTTGCGTAATCGGTTGGAGGCAGAGGCAGCATCTTCCAGGTCTCGCCGCCGTCCACGGACTCCATATTGGGCGAAACTGATTTTATGTTGCCTTTGGGCCCGGTCAGCTGCAGGAAACCACATCGAATTCGGCCATCCGGAATCTGCCAGAGACCCACCCACGCGGTGTATCCCGGTGTTTCCGGCGAGTGGTAGATTGTTTTCTCTACATAGCCGACCGCTTCCACTGACTTTACTAAGCCTGCATTTGAATCACCGTTATCCGCGAGCAAAGCCATCTGCGGTATGAAAACAATACCCAGTACACCAAGGACAAAACTCAAAAAACCTTTCATGATAAATCTCCTATTCTTCCCTTAAGTCATGATATTCAATTCAGGCTTTTCTTGTTTGTTTGGCATGGCTGCCCCGGCCGTTATCTTACTACCTTGAGCCTGAAGGTCTGCTGGAAGATCGATTGGTCTACGGTACCGTACTCATCGTCGAGACCTACGTGGCTGATACAGATGATCTTGCCGTCGGCAAGCTGCATTGCGTTGGGGTACCATGTAATTGCCGGTGCGTTGACATTCAGCTCCTCCCAGTGCTTGCCCAGAT
>CAUZEO010000261.1:0-7645 GCA_963578625.1 Kiritimatiellia bacterium
TGCGAATTAATTAAACCGTGGCACGGGCTATCCTGCCCGTGCCGGAACAAGATCAGGTGCAAAAAGGATCAAGCGGTGAGCCGTGCTCTACCCGTGATCTTTTCTGCTCTACTTCTTATTCACACGGGTCGGATACCCGTGCTGGCGAGTACTACGTAGCAGGCTACGTGGTGTGACCCAGCATCAGCTCCCACATTTTCTTGTAGCACTGCATTACCACCACCGGATCCGAACTGCCTGGGCCTTCGTAACTGGTCCAGCCATCGTAGCCGTCGGCCTTGAGAAGTTGGAAAAGTTCCCGGTAGGGGTATCGACCCGGCTGCCAGAGCTCCTGAATGTGAACGCAGCCGATTTTGTGTTTCAACAGATCGTAGCTGGCCCGGCAGCTTCCGTTTTCGTCCGTCTCGCCTTCTGGATTGCAATTGTAAGTGACGTACGCATTGGGATGGTCCGCAATGTCCATCATCTTCCGCATGCGGTCGACCCGGCACGTGCCGCCGCCATGCACTTCCAGCCAGATGGCGATGCCCTGGCCATCGCCGGCCTCGGCCACTTCGCGTATGCTCGTCCCGATCTGTTCAATTGTTTTCTCTTCCGGCACCTCATCCGGCAGCGCGTTGGGTCTGACCTTGATCCCCTCCATCCCCAGGTCCACTGCAAGATCGATGTGGCGCTTCGTGCTCTCGATATTCTCGCGTAGTTCCGCGGTATCGGGAGAATGATATTCGAATGCGGTGCCGAGTCCATAGGCTCGGATGCCGCTGTCTTCGAATTTTTTGCGGACGTCCTTGCGCTCCGCCTTCGAAAGGGTCTCCTCCACGCCATGGGCATGGGTCGTCCGCAATTCTACGCCCGCAAATCCGGCCTCGCGGCAATTCGAGATGATGGTGTCCACGTCCCATTCCTGGGCCATTTGGTATGTCACAAGTCCGAGTTTCATTTTTTCTCCTGACTAAGTTCTCGATCAGGCGTGTCGTTATATAGGCTCGCGATGATCAGGCAATTAAAAAGCGACTCCCCGGCTCTCCGAAAGGATCGGGAGGGTGGGGGATTCTTCAGGCTCAACGCAGTCTGACCACGCTGTAGTTTTGCGGGTGCACGGTGATCGTGATGCGTCCGTTCTCCACCGGCAGCGTCCTGGGGCCCGGATTGTGTTCGAGCCGCTCGCGCTCGCCCGGGGGGGTCGTCAGTTCGTCTTCGTCCATTCCGCGGATCTCGTCGGCATGCGCGATGGTCTCCGCGATGCCGAGCGCTTCCATGTCCAGTTCGATCACTGCCTCGACCGGTTCGTCCGTGAGGTTCGCCGCCGCGACCATCACCCGGCCGGGGTGGTGCCAGAAGCTCGCATGGATGGATGACGGCGACACCGTGACCCGGGGATCGTCGTCGTAGTACGGCACAAAATCGGCCGTCGCGACGTCGAATTCCTTGCGGAACTTCCAGATCGGAAACATGTCGGTGGCCACCTGTTCCTCCCACAGGGCGCTACAGAGCACATTGTGGATCAGGGTTCGGGCCTGTGCGCTGTAGTGCGGTGGCGGCACGGCCCCGGCCTTGACCCATGGCGCGCTCATGCCGGGGTACATGGTGAACGTCGTGCCGAGCGGCCGCAGCGACCAGGCGCGAAAGAAGGCGGGCGTGCAGAGGCGCCAGTCGCGTTCGCGGTTGAAGCCTTCCCCCTTGCTGATGTGATCCTCGAAGGCGGTGATGGGTCCCGCCGCGCTATGCTGGTAGATGTAGAACTCCTTGCCCCGCTTCGCGCCCTCCTCCTTCATCAGGGTGTACAGCCGTTTGTACAGTTCGCGCAGTGAGAAGCTGTTCGACGTCATGTGGCGCTCGCCGTTTTCATCGGTCCAGCCTTCCCCTGCCAGTGAATTCATGCTTCCGCACGGGCTGACCATGTCGAAGTACAGTCCCCCGATGCCGTCTTTCTCGATCCGCTCCTTTGCCCACCACAGGAAATAGTCGGGAAAGCTGCTGTCGGTGGACACCATCACCAGGTCGACCCCTGAGCCCGCGTGGTCGGGGATGGCGTAGGGTGGTTCGATGACCCATTCGTCCCGGTAAGTGTCGAACGCGTCGTGCGGAGAGGGGGCCATCATGCAGGTGCTGTTGACGACACCGCGCATGGTCACGTTTTCGAACTCCTTCACCATCTCCGACAGCCGGTTCGGGTGACCGGGGTGCGGTTCCATGTCCTTTTCAACGCGGCCCCACTCCCAGAGCAGCCCGCCCTCGATCCATGCCTCGAAATTGTTGGTGGTGACCCACGCCGGATTGTGCCCTCCGCACATGCTGAGGAGGTGCTCGAGGTCGTACCGGTACTCCTTGAATGGAACCGCAACCAGGCCGATCCGATAGTGCAGGGGGCCATCGACGTCGGTCGGTATGTCGATCAGTTTCACTTCGAGCACGGTTACATCGTCCTCGTAGCGGATGTCGATGTTGCCGTTCTCCAGGTGCCGGTGCTCCTCGGTGTCTTGCACCACGAACAGGCCGCGTTCGTCGTTGCCGACGTAGGCCTGAAAGACAAACTCACCGTGGTCCTCCCATCCATCGGGCATCCACGCGTCGCCGAACTGGCTGCGAAGCCCCTCGGTGGCGGATTTTGTCGCATCGTTCCTTACATCCCCGATCAGCGCCGTGCGCATGATTTCGCCCGCCCAGGTCGCGATGGGCCCATGCGTCCGCATGAATTGCGCCTCGCTGCGCGGAAAGGGAATGTCAAGTTGCAGGGAGTCAATGCGGTGGCGTTTGTGCGGGGTCACGGTGAAATCGAAGAACGCCCAACCGTCGTACTCGACGGTGACCGTTCCCTGAATTTTCGCGGCTTTCGACTCGCCGGAGAATTCCAGCGTCGCCTCCGTGTCCCGCGCATCCGTCACCGTCGTAGAAATCCTTTTCCAGGGAACGTTTTCCCCGCCCTTCTCCAAAACGAATTCGGCGGGGCGCGCGAGCTGTTCTACGCCCTGGTTCACGATCATCGACGGGAACATCGAACGCTCGAATTCATACGTCCGTCCCCACATCGACACCGCGTTGCCGATTACACGAACGGGTTCAAACGGCGGTGGAACCTTGTCGCTGATGCCAACCGTGTTGCCGAGCCACTCCGGCGGTTCGGGAATCGTGTACGGTTGCGAGCTCTCTTCCAGCGTCTCCCCGTTTTCGTCCACCAGGGTCATTCGCAGCGTATAGTCGCCGGGTTCGATGCCGGCATAGTCGAGGCGGGCGGATCCCGTTCCGATTCTCCCCAGGTCATGCAGGTCTGCTTCCGCAAGGACGCTTCCCGCGGCATCGACCAGCGCGATCGCGGCGCCGGCCGACTTCGGGACATCCTTCAATCGACTGACATCAAATCGCGCCTCGAGGAATTTCCGGGTGTATGCGGAACCGATCTCCACCGAGAATCCGGGTTCCAGGCCGAACGGAACCGCCGAACGGTGAACGGTCCGGTTACCGGCACGAACGTCGAAATGAAGTTGCGCGGGCCACGTCCCGGCGCCGGGCGCTGTCATGGTTCCTTCGAGAAAAAACGGTCCGGGTTGAACGCCGACCTGCATCTGCGTGGAACCTTCCGCCGATCGCGTTGCTGGGTCCCCTCGTGGATGCACCATCCACCCGAGGTCGATTTCCCGCCCTTCGGGGGCGGAGGCGACGCCTTCCAGCGCGATCTGACCGTTGGACAAATCGCCGAAGCCGGTTACCTGGATGGCCGGACTGCCCCGATGAAAAAGCAGCTCGCCGAATTTCGCCGGGTTGTGAAACATGCTGCCGACGTGGGCCCAGCTGGTGGCGCGGTGCGGGCCATCCACTGCGGTCCAGTCGCGGCAGAAATTCGCGCGCCAGACTGTGCCGTCGGCGGGTGCCTGCGCATCGCCGAACGCGGCGAAGGGAATTGCGACTTCGATGGTCCAGGTGGCGCCGACATACCACTTGTCCTTCTCAATTCCGCTGGCAGATTTCCACTCCGCGTTCCAGGTGCTGATCTGCTTCTCGGAATCGAACCGGGTGTCCAGTGAATTCGCGGCAAATTGGTGGTAGGTTCCGTCGCTGCCGGGCTGCAGAAAGATCTCGATCGCGTCTTCGGTGAAGATCCCGACCCCGTCGCGCTCTTGGATTGCGCTCTTCACGCCACCCGGGTTCGAAGATTGGAAGCAGACATAGAGATATTCCTCGTCAAAGGCGGCCCATACCCGCGGCTGCAGCGCGGCGAGCGACATATCGGTGTAAAGAAAGCCGGTGGTGTTTGCGACGCGGTCCCATTCACCGCCGGACATTGTGCCGTCGAGGATGGGCGGGGTTTCGATGTACGTGGGCGCAATGCGCGGACGGAAGGGCTCGGCGGCATAGGCGGCGAGGCAGGCGAAGAAACAAATCGATGCGAGGAGAGTCCTTGAAGGGATCATTGTCATGAGCCTGGCACCCGGATCACGCTGTAGTTCTGCGGCCGAACCGTAACCGTGATGCGGTCGTTCTCGACCGCAAGGGACGTCGGTCCCGGATGATGGCGCGGACCCATCCGCACGCCCGGGGGCGCATTCAACTCGTCGTCCAGCATGCCGTGAATCTCCTGGGCACTCGTCGCGTCCTCGCCAAGGCCGAACGCGGCCGCGTCCAGTTCGATCACCGCTTCCACCGGTTCGTCTGTCAGGTTTGCGGCGGCCACCATCACGCGCCCCGGGTGATGCCAGAAGCTCACGTGGAGCGAGTCCGGTGACGCGGTCACCCGCGGATCATTGTCGTAGTACGGTACAAACTCGGACGTCGCCACGTCGAACTCCTTGCGCATTTTCCAGAGCGGAAACAGATCGGTGGACACTTGTTCCTCCCACATGGGCGTGGTGAGGACGTTGTGAATCAGTGTGCGGGCGACCGCGCTGTAGTGGGGGGGCGGCCCCCCCTCCCCGGCCTTGATCCACGGTGCGCTCATGCCCACGAACATGGTGAAGGTTGTACCCAGAGGGCGCAGCGACCAGGCGCGGAAGAAAGCAGGCGTACACAGCCGCCAGTCTTTTTCCCGGTTGAAGCCTTCCCCCTTCGTGAGGTGGTCTTCGAACGCGCTAATCGGTCCGGCGGCGCTGTGCTGATAAATGTAGAATTCCCGGCCGCGCTTTTCCCCCTCTTCCTTGATCAAGGTATACAGCCGCTTGTAGAGCTCCCGCAGCGAGAAGGCGTTCGAGGTCATGTGACGCACCCCGTTTTCATCGGTCCAGCCTTCCCCGGTCAGCGCGTTCATACTCCCGCACGGGCTCACCATGTCGAAGTAGAGTCCGCCGATTCCGTCTTTCTCGATTCGCTCTTTCGTCCACCAGAGGAAGTAGTCGGGAAAGCTGCTGTCCGTGGAGACCATGACCAGGTCCACGTCCGTCCCTTCGTGTTTCGGAATGCTGTACCTCGGTTCGATCACCCA
This sequence comes from Kiritimatiellia bacterium, assembly GCA_963578625.1. Lineage (GTDB taxonomy): Bacteria > Verrucomicrobiota > Kiritimatiellia > SLOV01 > SLOV01 > CAUZEO01. The sequence continues at coordinate 5,414 of CAUZEO010000261.1, forward strand.
TTCATCGCGATAGGTTTCGAACGCTGGGTGGGGTGACGGCGCCATCATACAGGTGGAATTCACGACGGCCTCCATGTCGGCGCTGCGGAACCCTTCCGTCATGCCGCGCAAGCGATTCGGGTGGTCCGGGTGACTCTCCATGTCTTTTTCGATGCGCCCCCAGATCCAGAGCAGCGCGCCGTTGATCCAGGGCTGGAGATCGTTGTTGCGTACCCACTCCGGATTGTGCCCGCCGCACATGGTGATGCCATACTCGAAGTCGTAGTTGAATTCCTTGAACGGCACCGGGACCAACCCGATCCGGTAGTGCAACGGCTCCTTCACTTTGGTCGGAACGTCAATCAGCTTCACCTCCAGCACCGTGACGTCGCCGTCGTACCGGATGCCGATGTTTCCCGATTCCAGGTGCCGGTACTGTTCGGTGTCCTGCACCACGAACAGGCCGCGTTCGTCATTGCCGACATAGGCCTGGAAGACAAACTCCCCGTGGTCCGTCCATCCGTCCGGCATCCAGGCGTCGCCGAACTGGTTGCGAAGCCCGGCGGTTGCCCGCTCGTCCGCGTCGTTCTTCACGTCGCCGATCAGTGCCGTGCGCATGATTTCGCCGGCCCATGTCGCGATGGGGCCATGGGTGCGCATGAATTGTGCTTCGGCGCGCGGAAACGGAATTTCCAGCCGGAGCTCGTCGATCGTGCCCCCTTTTCTCGGTGTTACGGTGAAATCGAAGAAGGCCCATCCATCGTATTCAATGGTGGTGGTTCCCTGGACTCCGGCTGCTCTGGACGCAGCGCGGAATTTGAGTATGGCTTCGGTGCCTTTGTGTCCCACCAGGGTGGTTGAGACGCGTTTCCACTTCACGTGCTTTCCATCCTGCTCCAGTACGAGTTCCGCCGGCCGTGCAAGTTGCTCCGCGCCCTGGTTCACGATCCGCGAGGGAAAGATCGAATCATCAAAGTGATAGGTCCGCCCCCACATGGACACGGCGAGGTTGTTGGGCTGGAGATGATGAGGGACCACAATCGTGGAATGCTCAACCTCTTTCCGCTCCACGCGCACCGGCTCGAAGGGGGGAGGCACCTGGTCGCTGATGCCCAGCGAATTTCCGAGCCAGACCGGTGGATCCGGAATCGTGTAGGGCTTCGACTTCTCTTTGAGCACCGTTCCGCCTTCATCCAGCAGCCGCATGCGCAGGGTATAGTCCCCGGGCGCGACGTCCGCGTACTCCAGCCGGACGGTGGCCGCGCCGCTCTCCCCGAGATCGGAGACCTCGGCGGACGCGAGTGCGTTAACCGCACCGCCCAGGAGTTCGATGCGCCCCGCCGCCGCATCCTTTGCGTCCGGCAACCGGGAAATGTCAAACCGGGCGTCGAGGAGCTTTCTCGTATAGGCCGACGCGATCTCTACGGAGAAACCCGGAGCCAGCCCGAACGGAATGACGGACCGGTGGATCACGTCGTCTCCGCTTCGGGCTTCGAACAGAAGCTGCGCCGGCCAGGTTCCCGCGCCGGGCGCGGCCACGGAGCCCTGGAGATTGAACGGCACCGGCTCTGCACTCGGTTCTATGGTTGTATTGATTTCTGCAGTGCGGATTTCAGGATCGGATTGCGGACCGACGGCCCACTCCAGGTCGATGGCTCCGTCCGCGGGTGGCGAAGCGGTGCCTTCCACGGCGACAAGGCCCGTGGGCAAATCGCCGAATCCGGTCACCTGCAGAAACGGAGATTCCCGATGGAAATACAGTTCGCCGAACTTGGCCGGATTGTGAAACATACCGCCGACGTGGGCCCAGCTTGTTGCACGCTTTGTTTTTTCCACGGACGTCCAGTCGCGACAGAAGTTCCCCCGCCAGGTCGTGCCGTCCGCGGGCGCGTCGCCGTCACCGAGTGCCGAGAAGGGAATCGTGATTTCAATGGTCCAGGTGCCCCCGACGTACCATTGGTCTTTCACGATCCCGCTTGCGCTTTGCCATTCCGCATTCCAGCTCCTGATTTCTCGTTCGGAGTCGAATCTTGCATCCAGTGAGTTGGCCGCGAGCTGGTAGTAGGGACCCTCGCCGTCCGGCTGCAGGAAGATTTCGACCGCATCTTCACGGAAGATCCCGCCCTCGTCGTGTTCCTTCACCGTTCCGTCGACGCCGCCCGGGTTGTAGGACTGAAAACAGATGTAGAGATTCTTTTCATCGAAAGCAGTCCAGACGCGCGGCTGCATGGCGGCGAGGGTCACGTCGGTGTA
>CAUZEO010000262.1:0-7547 GCA_963578625.1 Kiritimatiellia bacterium
GCGTTCCCGGAAAACGAATCCGAAGCATCTCAAATTCTGGATCACGAAGCGGGCGATGTGATCGCGCAGGCTTTCGCCCCGGGCCGGGAGTTCGGAGTTTTTTACTACCGGTACCCCGGGGAGGAATGCGGTCACATCCTATCCATTACCGAAAAGCACTGTCCTTGCGTAATCGGCGATGGAAAGAGGAATCTGGAACAACTGATTCTCGATGACGACCGCGCCGTATGCAGGGCCCGCTTCCACCTTCGAGCACACAGTGATCGTCTCTTCGACATCCCCGCCAGCGGCGAGAAGATCCAACTGGTACAAGTGGGAACTCACACTGCCGCGGCGCCGTGTTCTTGAACGGGGGAGCCATTGAAACACCGGAACTCCTGCGCTCGATCGATACCATCAGCGCAACGTATGATGGGTTCTACTTCGGCCGCTACGACATAAGGACACCATCCGTGGATGAGTTTCAAGCGGGTCGTAATTTCAAGATTGTCGAACTCAACGGCGTAACCTCGGAAGTGACGCATATCTACCAACCTGGATCGTCACCGAGGAACGCCTACCGGGACCTTCGCCGCCAGTGGCGAATCGCCTACGAGATCGGCGCGCGAAATATCGAAAACGGGGCCATGCCTACAAAGATCAGGACCCTCCTCGCAATGACAGCGAAATTCAAGGAAACGAGGCACTGGCGCGAGGCACCAAACTCCATACACAATCCCCTTTGAATCAACAAGTTAAGCTTAATATCCAGATAAATATTCCCGGCATGAATCATGCTACTCCAACAACCGGAGGATTTGCGTGAACCAAGAGATATCGAAATTGGAACACCCACTTCGAACAACAGCAGTCGTTGGATTCCTGTTTTTCGGGGGAATGGCCCTCGGCGTCGCCGCCGCCCTGATCGTGGCGCCATCCAGCGCGATCGCGGTGTTCGTCGGGTTTCTGGCGCTCCCGCTGAGTTTCGGCCTGGGCATGTCGATGTGGTATAGCGTGGCCAACGCGGAAATGCTGCAGAAGGTCGCCCGAGCCCTGGTGCAAAGCATGAAAAGGAACAGAAACCTCGCCGAGTCGTTGCGTGATGAACTTCGATCCTTTTACCAAAGCCCGATTCAGGGCACGCGCGTCTTTCTGCCCGTGACTTTGATCATCACGTTCGCGTGCGGCGTCATCATTGCCTGCCTGCCGGCCGTACCGAATATGGATTCGGTGGTCATAGCATTCCTCACGATCGGTCTCGCATATAGCCTCCTGGTAACTTGGCTGGCGCGCCAGGGATACCTCCCGCAGCCAAAAAGTTCGTAACAACCTCACCCTGGTCTTTATCTTATGAGGGGTCTGATCGGACGGTCTTTCGACCGTACAAGATTGCAGCGGGAACCGCGGTCAATCCATGCGCAAAAACATTCAAAAGCACGGAGAATGTCATGGTGTTGAAGATCAGTTCTTCATGAGCCAGGTTCGCTTCCTCCAGGACCACCAGTCCGAAAAGAATGGACGCAATGCCCCGCGGTCCGAACCACGCAAGAAAGATCACCGTGGGCGGGCGCAGCTTTAACCCGGCCAGGCTCAAAGCCACGGAACGGTCAGGCTCAGCAACGAATACAGGACCACTTCCAGCTCCAGATGCATGATCGCCGTGGGGGCCATGAGCGCGCCGAAGATCATGAACGTGAGCAGGGTGAGAAGCTGCCCTTCCGGCTCCGCAAATTCGTAGAGGCAATCACAGATTTCCCTCGCGGTGTTTCCCTCCGTCAATCCCGCGCAGAATGACACGATGAATCCATTGCCGCCGAGGAGCTCGGCGCCGGCGTATGCAAGCAGAGAGATGGCCAGCGCCGAAAGTTGCAGGCAGGAATGGCTCATAGACCCGGTGCGAACGCCCCACTGTACCAGCCGGGCTCCTACAAATCCGGTCATGACCCGGCCACCGGGCCGAGCACGACCTGTGATATAAAAAATTTCAGCCAGTAGGAGGTCGACTCGTTATGATCTCCGGCAGCGGCCAGTGAGAACGTGAGCAGGACGACCGGCAACGCAATGCCGTCGTTCAGTCCGCTTTCTATGTTCAGCGCTCTCCGAATTGGCTGCGGTACGCGCGGACTCGATGCCGCTGCCTGGCCCAGGGCCGCATCTGTCGGCGCAAAGATCGCTCCCAATACCCGCCAGCACGTCAAACACCACCGCGACGACAACCGCTCCAAGCAGAATCGTGAGAGGCAATCCGATCGCGAGTGGCCGCACAGGAATGGCATGATCCTTGAGAAGAGCCGGCAAAGAAATGCGGGAAGCGTCGGTGAAAAAAATCAGGATCAAGGTAAGTTCCGCAACGAGGTGAATCGCCGGGGATTCCAAATCCACCGGGAACACCCCGATCAGATGGTCGCACACCAAAACGCCGAACAGGACGAAGAGCATTGGGGGCGTAACCACCGTGCGTCCAACCGCCGGGAAACGACCCCGTAGGTCAGAAGGAACAAGGCAATGAGCGCGAATCCCGCCGTTTGCACGTTTAATGAGTTCCCAGTGAGTTCCGCAATCGGGCACCACGGAAGAATTTTGGTGGTTCCCACCCTAGAAACAGATAGTATGTCAGGTTGCCCCACAATACAATGGCAGATGACAAATCCTCTCCAGCGCGCCGCGAAAAAATTGGCCCGGGATGTAGATTCCCTGGTTTTCTCCTCCCCGGTAACCCACGTGTACAACCCTCTCGTTTATGCGTGGCGCATGCATGCCGCGTACCTCGGGGCGTACGGAGAGGGAACAAAGCGGATCCTCTTTCTCGGCATGAACCCGGGGCCCTGGGGAATGGCCCAGACCGGCGTCCCCTTCGGCGAAGTCGCGGTGGTTCGGGACTGGATGAAACTCAGTGCTCCGGTTCGCCGACCGACCATCGAACATCCGAAACGACCGGTTGAGGGCTTGTCCTGTGCGCGATCGGAGGTGAGCGGTAAGCGATTGTGGGGACTGTTTGCCGAAAAGTTCGATACCCCGGAAGGATTCTTTCGCGACCACCTTGTGGTGAACTACTGCCCCCTGGTCTTCATGGCAGAAACCGGCCGAAACATTACGCCGGACAAACTTTCCGCGCTGGAAACCGAGGCACTCCGGGGGTCCTGCGACCGACATCTACGCGCGGTCGTGAAGTGCACGAACCCGAAATGGATCGTAGCCGTGGGAGCATTTGCGGAGGCGCGCATCCGCGCAGTTCTCGATCAGGAGCACTATTCAATAGGACGCATCCTTCACCCCTCCCCGGCGAGTCCGCTTGCAAACAAAGACTGGGCAGGCACTGCAAACCGGCAGATGGTCGAGCAGGGCATCTGGGAAGAAAGATAAGGGAACTTTCGCCAACTCCGGGAGGTCACGGACCTGGGTACGAAGAACCGGCACCGGCATCCTTATTTCCTTTGCCGTATTCGAAAAAAGTAATGTAGTTCAATTCACTTCCGTATTGCGACAGAGCCCGTCCGTGCTCTTCCCGCTCTCTGTCGATCGCCCGCATCGCGTTCTCCTGGCGGCGGTGGGCATTTGCGTGCCGAAGTAAATCTTTCCTCAGGAATTCGCGCGAAGGCCCGTAGCCCGACTGGGAGGATCTCTTGACCCAGGCGAGGCCCAGGTTTTCGTCCGCGTCCACGCCAAGCCCGTCGTAATAGAGCTTTCCCAGGTTGTACTGGGCAATAGGGTCACCGCCCCGCGCAGCAAGCCGGAGATACAGGAATGCCAGCGCGTAGTCACTCTGACCGCTCGGCGAATCCATGTGGGACAAACCCGTGTCGCGCAGATCCTCCGGCTCGCCCGCGCTCTGGAGTCCGATCGAGCGGAGCGCGGGCGATGGGTCAAAATCGCCGACGTCCTGGCCAAGGCCGGTCAAAACTTCTTCCAGTTTTATCTGTGCAAGCACCTTTCGAAAATCACGGTCCAGCTGGGTGCGCGAATCCACATCCATGTCCTCGAAAATCACGGAGTCATCACGGCCTTCGTCCGTCAAAATCACTCCCACCGGGGACACTTCCTTGAGTTCTCCTCTAACTACAACGCCATTGTTCTTGCGGACCTCTACCGTATCACCGGGCACCAGTGGCGGTTGGGTATCATTCATTTCCGACTGGACGCTATCCTCGAGCCAGCGCACGAGTGAACGCAATCCATCAACGTGCCCGTCCCGCGATGCGCGCATGAAATTCAGGTATGCGCCTTCGATATCCGGCTCCGTATCCTCGCGCGTGATCAGGATCATTCCTATTTCGCTCAGCGCTTCGGAATATCCGGCATTCACGGCGGAGCGGAACCAGTCCAAGGCTTCTTCGGTGGGATCCGCCGCGGGAAGTTCTCCTCGAAGGGTAAGCCGCCCCATTTCGAGCTGGGCGGCACCTTGGCCTCGATCCGCCGCGCTGCGTAGCCAGCTCATGCAATCAGGACAATCTTCCACGGTGAAATCGCCGTCGGTCACCAGGAGCGCTGCCGCCACTTGCGCCGGCACTACGCCGGATTCGCCGGCCTTCAGGAAATATCCGAACGCTTTTTGCGGGTTCCGCGGCACCCAGGTGCCCTGCTGATAGAGCTCGCCCAGCCTGTACAGGGACGGACCATAATCCTTCGCCGCGGAGGCGCGGTACGTATGCACCGCATCCTTCATAATCTGCCGGCTCTCTTCTTTGTCTGCCTTGCGCAACGCCTCCCGTTCGAAATTCTGCGCTTTGACATAGAGTCTCTCCCCCTCGCTCAGCGGAGGCGCTTCGGATTTCGGCTCCTCAGCCGGTGCCGCGGCGGGCGGAACCGCAGAATCCTCCTCCGGCTTCTCCCGGCCATCCGGCCCGAAGAGGCTGACTTCGGTTGGAGTCGGTGGCACATCCTCAACCGGGTGGGCCGGGAACACGGAATTCTCGGGGACGACCGGGTTCGCGAGCTGAGGCGGTTCCACAGTCTCCATCGGCGGACCTTCGACGATCTCGCTCTCAGGGGACGAATCGGTCTGGTCAAAGAGTAAATACGCCGCGGTCAGCCCGATGAATCCCATAATGCAAATCAGCCCCACGAGAAACATCACTTCACGGGTTGTGTTCGATGGACCGGGTTGCGAACCAAGCTTCCGAAGATCGGCACCGCATACTTTGCAGCTCTTCGCCTTGGACGGCAGCGGTGTCTCGCAATCAGGACATTTCCGAAAGGACAATGCGCTGGCGGATAGTTTGATTTTTTTTTCAGATCTTCTCATCGATTCCATCTAAGCAAGGCTATTAAAAACGTTCAGTTACAATTGGTTTGGGAGGCTTGTAACACCTCGACCCGATGGGGAATGCATTCTAACGAGCAAATCGAAGGCCATCAAGTATTTCCGTAACCCTGAATCATTCGCGCCCCAAAGGATAAAAAAGAATCGACGCTCTTAACTTGTTGCATTGCAGCAACTAACGAATACTATTCTTCTCGAAATCGCGATACGATTCCACCTGTCGATCGTAGCGCTTTTGCATATTCGAATCTGGCATGATCGTGAAGTCGGCCACAGGGTCAGTGAAATCGGCAACCAGAGCCTTCCATTCCGGGGCTTCCCCTTTCCATTTGAAAAATCCATGAGCGGCGCGCAAGGCAGCCCCCAGCGCCGCGCTGTTGGAAACGTCCGAACGGCATACCGGGCACCCCTGTACATCGGCCATGATCTGAAGAATCTCGAGGTTTGCCGATGCGCCTCCGGTCGCGTAAATCCGGGTCGGCCGGATACCCATCCATTCCGAATGTATTCGCATGGAAATCATCTGTGCCTCCACGACCGCCCGACAATTCCCGGGGCCGTCGGACTCGTCCAGGCCGCGTCGGTGCGCTCCCGGGACCACGACGCGCGGAACAATCTCCGGCTCAAACCAGGGGAGCATCATCTTGCCGTCATTTCCCGGAGGCGTCGCCCGTAGCGCCTCGGAAAACCCTGCCCAGTCCAATTGATGCGCATCGCGGATCTTCTCCCGCGCCAGGGAGCCGTTTTTGAAACAGATCAGCGTCATGTAATCACCGGTGGGGGATCCGAAGACATGGCCTTCCCCCTGCGGATCAGTGCTGCACATCGCCATCGTTCCGAAATAGGTGTCGCTGGTCCCCAGGCTGATGGCGACCCTTCCGGGTTCGACCAGGCCGACACCGGCCACGCTATTGGGATTGTCGCCGGACCATGTGATGACCCGTGTACGGGCATGAAACCCGTATTTTTCCACGAAATAGCCCGCGATGGCCCCCAGGTCCGTCCAAGGCTCGACCAAGGGCGGGAGTCGGCCGCTGAGCCCGGGCGCGGTGGCTTGAAGGGCCCTCGAATACCAGCATTTGTCGCGGATATCCATCAAGTTCATGCCGGCGCCGTCGCCGTGGTCAATCGGCGCGATCCTACCTGCAAGGATTGACGCCATGAACGAACTCACCAGCCCGATGTGCGCCGTCGCCGCGTATGCCTCCGCGTCTGTCTGGTAGAATTTCCGGATTTGGGGGCCGGTAAAGCGCTCGAAAGTTGACGAGCCGGTGGCTTCGGCAGTGGCGGCGGCTCCGCCCAGCGAACTGCAAATCTCTTCGCACTGCGAACTCGTTGAAGAGTCCATCCAGATCGGGGAGGTCGCGCGGGAGAAGCAGGGTCGAAGCTGTTCCGCAAGGGGCAGCACCGGGGTCAGACCGGACAGGCGGGAGTCCGCTTCCTCATTCAAATAAACGGATCCGTGCTGCTGTCCCGAGCCCGAGACAGCCGCGATTTCGCCCAATTCGACCCCGTCGGAGCGCAGGTTTGCAAGCAGCAGGTCAAGCGCCTCCACCCACAAAGCGGGGGGCGCATGGACGACCGTCGGATCGTCATCTCGAAGCACGCCGTTGGCCGTGCCGTATTCCGACAGATCCTGATCGAAGACAACCGACGCCTCATGAATAATCTGCCGTGTATCGGTATCGATCAGAATCGCGGTCAAGCTCTGGGTGCTTGAATCGAGTCCTAGGAAAATCATGCGTCCTCAGGTAACATCTTTCATACTAGGTCAAATGCCGAGCCTTGACTGTCTAATCCACCGGGCCTTAACTGTCTACTTGGAGTGTGGCGTATGAGCAAGAAGAAGAAAGACGACGGATTGAAAAGCTCCTTGGACCTCACGCTGGAACGTTTGAGCGGGGGAGGAAATGCCTCCTTAACGGAGGAACAGAAGGCCGAAATAGCATCGGTGGACGAGCGGATGCGCGCCGCCATAGCGGAGTCGGAAATCATGATGGATCAGAAAATTCTGGCGGCGAATCAAAGCGGGGATGTTGGCAAAGCCGGAGAGTTGGAGATGCAAAAGGTCATGGTCATCCAGAAATCACGTGAGGATGCGGAGGAAAAAAAGCGACAGATCAGAGGGGACTGACGAAGTCTCCTTCATTCATTTCGCAGCCAGGGGACAACTCTTGAATTCTTCAACCTGCCCCGTAATCGCTCTCTCCGTCGGCAGGCGTTCGATGGATGATGCACCGAAGAATCCGTGCAGGCCGGGCATCCTCGACAGCGCAGCGCGCACGTTCTCCGGCTCGTCGAGTGGGCC
>CAUZEO010000263.1:0-7527 GCA_963578625.1 Kiritimatiellia bacterium
TCCAGCTCACCGGCCCGCTCTCCCACCGCGACCACGGCCTCCTCGAAAGCGGTAACCCGCGGGCTTGATCGCTTAAGCGCCTGCGCAAGGGAGTCCCCATCGCGAACCTCGTCGCGGACGCCTGCCAGGACGGCACGCGATCCACCGAGTTCGGGGGTGCCGATCAGAATCTCGAGCGCTTGGGACAGGGGAATTCCCGCCTTCAGAAGAGACGACAACTCGCGATAGATCATGGCGCGTGCGTCGAGTGAAAAGGAGGATGATTTCCGGCCCCAGGTTCCGGCGGTATCGTTACCTGCCGGCACAACACGTTCGGGGAACACGCCCTGGCCCGAGAGCTTCTCCCGCGCATCTTTCAGATCCAAAGCTTCCACCAGCCCACGCCTGGACCGCCCGGAAGCTTCGTATCCCTTATAAGAAAACGTTTTCACATCAGTAGCACTGCAAACTCGTCTCCTTCCGTAGCACGGGTATCCCGTGTAGCGGAGCCAAGAGCGCACGCAACCTCGGCGTAGCACGGGTATCCGACCCGTGTAGCGGTACCCCAAGCACAAATCCAAGCACCATACCAAATGCCGCAAACCCGCTCTGGCACAAGATGATGGTACATTTGACCACGAATAGGGCAAACTCCAACCGTGGTTTTTTTCGCTCTGCCCTGCCCCGGGACCTGATCGGAAGACTTGGGTTCTGGTTGGGCTCCGCTACACGGGATACCCGTGCTACGCCGAGATTGCGTGCTCTTGGCTCCGCTACACGGGATACCCGTGCTACTACAGGTGACCAACGGCGTGCTGGAGTTCTTCTACCGTTGTCTCGCCGGACAGGACTTTTCGAATGCCGTCTTCCACGAGCGGCAGCATCCCCGCCTCTTTTGCCTGCCGGGACAGATCCTCCTGGGAGGCGCCGGCCCGAATCGAGTCGCGGATCTCCGGAGTGACGAGCATCAGCTCATACGTTCCGGTTCGGCCGTCGTAGCCGCCGAGGCATTCGGTGCAGCCTTCAGCACTCCACACCTCCGCGCCGAGCAGCTTTTTCCCCGCGTCTCCCAACCCCTCTACCTCCGATTCGGCCAGGACCACCGGCTTTCTGCAGGCGGTGCAGAGTCTTCGCAGCAAGCGCTGCGCAAGGCAGGCACGGAGGGATGCGGCAAGAAGATAGGAAGGCGTACCCATGTCGATCATTCGGTTCACGGCGCTCACCGCGTCATTCGTATGCAGCGTGCTGAATACCAGGTGCCCGGTCATGGAGGATCTCACGCAAATTTCCGCCGTCTCCTGATCACGAATCTCACCAACCAGGATCACGTCCGGATCCTGCCTAAGAATGTGCCGCAATCCATGCGCGAAGGTCAGCCCGATCTTTGGTTTGACCTGGATCTGACCGATGCCGGAAAGCTGGTATTCCACCGGGTCCTCAATGGTCATGATATTGCGCCGGCGCGTGTCCAACTCGTTCAGCGCCGCATACAGCGTCGTCGTCTTTCCACTGCCGGTCGGTCCGGTTACCAGGACGATTCCATTGGGTTGCCGGAGTAGCGATTGAAACGGTTCCAATACCTGGACTGGCATTCCAAGATCCGGCAACGGGGACAACGCCGCCTCGCGGTTCAACAAACGTAATACAACCCGCTCGCCGCTCGCCACCGGGATCGTAGAGACGCGAACGTCGATTTCCAGCTCCCCGATCCGAACGCGTGCCATCCCGTCCTGGGGCAGGCGCTTTTCCGCAATATCCAGTCTTCCCATCACTTTCAACCGTGAAACCAGGGACGCCACCATCGACTTCGGCGGCGACGGCTCCTCATAGAGCACGCCGTCAATTCGGAAGCGCACACGCAGCCTGTCCTCTTCAGGCTCGATGTGGATGTCCGATGCGCCTCGCTTGACGGCATCGAGCATGATCAGGTTCACGAACTGGGATACCGGCGCCTGGTCCGCCATGCGCAGCAGATCGTCCGATGTTGCTTGTGCGGCAGGCTCCGCCGTGTTCTCCGCGGCGATTGTATCGAGAAAATCGCCGGCCGTTTCGCGGCGCTGGAAATAGCACTTCTCCGTGGCGCGCGCGATCTGCTCCCCGGTTGCCAGCACCGGCTGAACATCCTGACCGAGAAGTACCGCGAGATCTTCGATGATCTCCAGCCGCGTGGGATCATTCACCAATGCGCACAGACCTTCCGCGGACTCGAAAGGAAGAACGAGATGCTCTCGCGCCCATTCCACGGGAAGATTCTGAACAAGCGCGGGATTCAAGTTCTCGTCCGGCACTCCATCCGGGAGAACGGGAACTTCGTATTGAAGCCCCAGCGCGTCGAGGATATCCAGTTCGGTGACCGCTCCCGCGCCGCGAAGCATTTCGCCGATACGCTTCCGGTCCGGCCCCGCTGAATCCTGGGCGTGCAACGCCTCGTCAACCTGAGATTCGGTGACCTTGCCCGCGCTAACAAGAAGTTGCCCCAGCAGCATGGATCAGGGCTCCACCGCCTCCGCCTTCTGGAAGCTGTTCGTCAAAATGCCTTCGAAGTTGGTCCGGGCTTCCAGTTCTCGCCGCAGATGCTCCGCATCCTCGGAATCGCTCACCAGGTGCGGGGTCACAAAAATCAAGAGATTTGTCCGCTGTTTTCGGTCCTGCGTCTTCTTGAACAAATATCCAAGCAGCGGAATGTCGCCCAAAAAGGGAACCTTGGAAACTTGCTTGATCCGGTCTTCCCGGATGAGCCCGCTGATCACGACCGTCTGTTCGTCCTCGAGAGTTACCGTTGTATTGACCTCCCTGCGCGCAATCGTCGGCGTGAATGGCGTATCAGGATCGCCCTCGTCGACGATGGCCTCAATGATCGGATTCAGCTCCAGTTGAATCTCATTATCGTCATTAATGTGGGGGGTCAGCGTCAACTTGAGACCCACATCTCTGCGCTCGATCTCCTGGATGATATCCCGCGCCGTCCCGGCGCCCGCGCTGATCTCCGATTTCAAAAGCGGAATGTCGTCCACCACCATAACCGTCGCCTCCTGGTTGTCCTCCGCCAGAAGAGAGGGGTTGGAAATGATTTTGATTTCGCGTTCCTGTGCCAGCGCGGTCAGGAGAAATGGAATGGCCGGAATTTCCGAATCGTCGCTCAGCTTGATCGTGCCGCGGGCAACTCCCAGGGAAAGCCCCTGCGCAAACATCCCGTCAGTAACGAGACCCATGATGTCATCCTCATCACCGGGCCGGCTCCTGCCGATAAAGGTTGTCGATCCGTCTCTAGGCTGTTCAATTGTCGTCAGCTCCACTCCCAGGTCCAGTTCGTCACCCAAAGTTACCTCCACAATCAACACATCCACCAACACCTGCTTCGGCTTCTTGTCCAGTCGATCAACAAGATTCTTTACGAAAAGAAAATCGTGAGGAGATGCGTCAATGATGAGAGTCTGGGTGGAAACGTTGGCCTGGATTACAATGGTTCGGCGATCTTCGGGATTTGTGGCCTGGGTGAGGAGGTCATTCAGGTTTTTCGCCGCTTCCTCGGCGTCGATGTAATTCAATGCGATGGCATGCAGCCGCCCGGATGCGGCCGTTCCCTCGACGTCCAACTGCTCAATGGTACGCTGCGCCTCCACCAACTGAATCGGGGTGCCGATCAGGATAAGACTATTGGATTCCTCGGAGGAGACCGCGGTGAATCCCGCGGGCACCGAGAGCCCTTCGCTGGTCGCGGCGCGCATTTGCCGGCTCATGACATTCCCGGTCGTCTCCATGCCTTTCATCACTCGCGAAATCTGCAGGGCGAGAGACCGAGCCGAAGCATGCTTGAGCGGAACCACCACCACTGAACTCGCGGCGCCGGGCCGGTCCAGTTCGTCAACGATCTTCAAGATTCTGCGGACATTCGCGCTGGTGTCCTTGATAAGAAGGTGGTTCGAAGACGGAACCGGAGACAGAGAACTGCCCTGCCCGGCCGCGACCAGAGCGTCCAGGGAACGCTTCACTTCCATCGCGGAGATGTGTTTCAACTCCTTGATCTTGATGATGATTCCGCTTCCGGAGACTTCCTCGTCCACGCCGACGATGGTTGCCACCCGCATCTGGGTTTTCGGCAGTGGAACAACGGTGTACGTCCCCTCCTGCTCAACCAAGGAGTAGCCGGCGGACTCGAGAACCGAAACAAAGAGCGGGTATACGTCGTCAATGTGAACTTTTTCAGGAGTGATTACATTGATCTTCCCCGTCACATCGGGGCCGATGATGAGCCGTTTTCCGGTCATCCTTCCCACGTCCTCTGCAAGAATTCGAATCTCAACCTGATCGTACTTGAAGTTGACGTACTGGTGATTGGACGAGCCATTCTCCTGCGCCAAAACCGGACCCTGGGGCACCAGGATGGAAGCGAACAATCCGAGAGTCAGTACGCTTCGAATCCAGGTCATGATTTTGAGATCCCTCGGTCCGAATCCTCAATGAATTTCAGCATTTGTTCCAACTCAGGTGAAGAGGTCAATGTTCCCCGAATCGTTTCCACTGCCTGCGTGGTAGAAAGATCCTGGCGATAGAGAATTCGAAACGAATCCTTGATGTTCTTTTGAAGATCCTTCGAATACCCCCGTCGATCAAGGCCCACGCGATTGATTCCTCGAACCCGCAGCGGGTGACCGTCCGCCATCATGTAGGGCGGCACGTCCTGCGTGACCTTGGAACAGGCGCCGATAATCGCAAGGCTTCCGATGCGGACGAACTGGTGTACCCCCGCCAGCCCCCCGATAATGGTCTGGCTCCCAATGGTCACGTGACCGGCCAGCAGGCCGCAATTGGCAATGATGACCTCGTCGCCGACGATGCAGTCATGGGCCACGTGAGAGCACGCCATGAGCAGGCAGTCCGAACCGACGCGCGTGTAGTCCCCATCTTTGGTCGCGGCATTCACGGTCGTGTATTCTCGGATCGTTGTATTATTACCGATTTCCACTCGAGGAGCGCCGCCTTCGTATTTCAAATCCTGGGTACGGGTGCCAATGCTTGCGAACGGATAAAAGGTACAGCCGGATCCGATTGTCGTAAAACCGTCCAGCACGACATGACTCATCAGCTTGCTGCGATCCCCGAGATGTACATGTTCCCCGATGATGCAATACGGGCCAATGGTTACATCTTCGCCAAGCTCCGCACCGGGGTGGACAACGGCGGTGGGATGAATATCTGACATGAGCAATGGAACAGGATTGAACGACGCTGCACTAATCCGCGTAACTGAACATCAGGTCGGCCTCGCACGACTTCTCGTCACCCACCGTGATTACGCCATGAACCTTGGCGGTACGTAGACGTGCGCGCAAAAATTCCACTTCGATCCGAAGCACGTCCCCCGGCAGCACCATCCGCCGGAAACGAGCTTTATCAACCGACGTAAAATACGCGATCTTTCCCTCCAGCCCCTCCCGCTTGTTCAGCAGGAGCCCGCCGACTTGCGCCATCACTTCCAGCTGCAGCACGCCCGGCATCACCGGATGCCCCGGGAAATGCCCCTGAAAAAACGGCTCATTCACGGAAACGTTTTTGATGCCGACAATCCGGGTTTCCCAATCCGATTCGAGGATCCGGTCGACAAGCAGAAACGGGTACCGGTGCGGCAAAACCTTGAGGATTTCGTCAATTTCCATTCCGGACATGCTGGATTCCTATGTTTCGGGATCGCCCTGACAGGATCCCATATGTTCCGGCCTGTATATCAGATGAGGCAGGGACTGACAACTGGGTTGCTACACCGGCGTCAACCCCGGACACTCTTCCGGGGTCGTGTTGGGAAAAGGGAATATCCGGCACTGGGCCGGGCGGGCCTCGTAAACGGAACAGCGGTCCTGCTTCAGAAAGATGCAGGCGCCGTCTTCCCCGTCGCGGAGCGACAGCTGCGCGCGATTTTCCGCCAGCCGCGTGAATCGTTCAATAAAGGCCCTCGAATCCAGCTTCAGGGCGGCGGACAGCCGCTCAATGTCCGGCTCTGTGAGCAGCACATTACCGGGCCATCTACAGCATTTTCCGCAGTGGGTGCAGGAAAACTGATATTTCGTCACGCCAGGCAGACTATCAGGCATGGCGGCCGAAGTCTCGGGATTTGACACGCGCCGACGGGCATAGCAGTATCCCGGCGAATATAGATATTCCCCCTGATTCTCATGCATACAAATTCATCCATACTTAATAGAGGTTTGGTTGTCCTTCTTCTCGCCGGCCTCGTCGGCTGCGGACACAACGTATCGTCCCCGATTCACGACGAGGTCGATTTCTCGCAGTCTACGGAGATTTTCTCCGATCGGCCGATGCGCGCCCCGCGATCTAAAGCGGATCCGGAAGCCATCGTGGCTACCGTAAACGGCAGGACGATTAATAACCAGCAGTTACAACGCGCCCTGAACAACAGGGTGGCGCAGATTCAATCCAGATATACACCAGAGCAAATCCAGCAGATGGCGCAGCGCCTCGCGAGCGAATCGCTCAATGACTTGATCAGGCAAATTCTTATTGAGGGCGAAGTTGAGTCGGGGCAAATCACGGTATCCGATGAAAAAATTGACGAAACACTTGCCACTGCCAGGGCCACCTTAGAGAACCGGGGCGGAAACTGGCAGGAGTTTCTGACGAAGACCAATGTATCGGAAGAAGATTTCCGAGAGCAGACAAGGCAGCAATTACAATTCAAAGAACTTTTTGATTCCCGGGTCGCCGAGCCCTCCGAACCGACGGAAGAACAGATCGCAGAGTTTTTCGGGGAGCAGCGTGAAACATTCCGTACCCCGGATTCGATCCGATATCGCCACATCCTCGTGCGGGTTGAACCGGACGCCGACAAGACCGTCTGGAAAATGGCCGAAGAGCGGGTGGAAGAATTACGATCCCTGGCCGAAGAAGGCATCAACTTCGAGGAACTGGCGCACAAATTTTCGGATGACGAGTCTACGAAAAAGAATGGCGGGTTGGTCGCCCCGGTCTTCAGGGGCCAATTGAGTCCCGCCCTGGATGCGCTACTGTTTGAAGCCGAGGTCAACGACATCCTGGAACCGGTCCGAACCCCGGAAGGCTTTCACCTGATTCGCGTGGAAGAGAAGTTGCCGCCACGCAATCTTGACCTCGACGAGGTACGGGAAGACATCACGAATTACATCAAGAGCCAGGAAAAACAGGCAAACATGGCGGCCTACTTCCAGAAGCTCACCGACAAGGCCGAGATCGTAGTCGAGGGGACCGTCAAAGCAGAAAGCTCGGCCGCCGAGTCCGTCGAGCCGGCAGGCGGGTAAAGCGCCACCTTTCCCTTTACTTCGATGAAGCCTGCTGGTACCTAGTCTGGCTGGATCTGCACGCACCCGTGGTGGAATTGGCAGACACGCATGGTTCAGGTCCATGTGCCCTCGCGGGCGTGGAGGTTCGAGTCCTCTCGGGTGCACCAGCCTCCGCTCGAAGCGCAGCGAAGAGTGGAGCCTGCCACGCCGGAGTCTTTCATGCGTACCGAGTGAAAACGCAGGCAGGCTCTATGTCCGATGCACTGCGAGACTACGG
>CAUZEO010000264.1:0-7515 GCA_963578625.1 Kiritimatiellia bacterium
GGGACCCGGGATGGCTCCCATATGAAGGACCGCTTCGACGCCTCCCATGAGCTCCGCAACCTGATGGCTGTCGCAAAGATCAGCCTGACTGAATCGTGCCGGCGAGTCGTCGTTTGGAATACGATCGGCACCGTGGACGTCGTACCCTTTGTCGACAAGGAGTTGGACCACGAGTTTTCCCAGCCATCCCGCGGCGCCCGTCACCAGAATCATGATCCACCTCGGTTATTCACGGTCTCTCCCGACGTTGGCACTGAAGTGCCTTTATCAGCTCTGTCCTTGTTCTTCCTTGTCCCATGCGGGGAGCGCCATCGCGGCCTCAACGGCTTTCTCGATATCGGCGATCGACTCTTTACGGGCTGTAGCGTCTCTCGAGATCCACATCCAGAACTCCACAGTACCCTTGTTTCCCCGGACATGGCTATGGCTGATGCCCATCAGCCCAAGTCGCTCGGTCTCCACAAACTGGGTCAGATGCCTCAGTATGTCTGTGTATGTTTCGGAGTCCTTAAACTGCCCAAGGCGACGAATCTCCGGGTCGGGAACCTCAAAGAGGGGTTTGACAAGTCCTAGTACTTGTCCTTCCGGCTCCAGGAGCGCAGCCACGATAGGGATGGCCTTCTTTAGGGACAGATAGGATAAATCCACCGTGGCCAGAGACGGCACGGGCTCCAGATCTTCGGTTGTCAGATCGCTGATATTCGTTCTCTCAAGGTTGACCACCCGGTCATCATTCCGCAGTCGTCCCGCAAGCGCCCCGTGCCCGGCGTCTACCGAGTAGACACGCTTCGCACCCTGCTGGAGAAGACAGTCCGTAAACCCACCCGTTGATGTTCCGGCATCAAGCACCGTGTTCCCGGAAACGCTGATTCCAAAATCCGACAGCGCCCCTTCAAGCTTGTATCCGCCTTTGCCGACGTACTTACTCATGCCCTTGATTCGCACGCCTGCCTCTTCCGAAAGAAGCTCCTCCGCCCGGTCAATCCGCCGGTTGTCTACGACGACTTTGCCGGCCATGATCCAGCGTCTGGCTTCATCCGGACTGCAACAGAACCCCTGCGCGACAAGGAACTCAACTGCCTTTACCTTCTTCTTTTTCATTTCCGTACGGGATCGTGTGATTCCCATCAACCACATGGGGAATGCGTATGCGGAATACTGTAACCGCAGGTCAGGTCTCTCTTGTTTTTACCGCTGCCACCAATTCAACAATGCCCGAAACAATAACGATCGTCGTAGGTTCGGGAATGGGCGCCGGGATCATCCGCGCCATAGCTTCAGTTTTGACGAAGTGCCCAACCCCGGGGAATGCAAAAACGCACGTTATCCCCACCACACCGCAAAACAGCTGAACATGTGTGTCTGCTTTACAAACCAGCGCCACCAGGAAGGGTGCGGAAAGCAGAAACGACAGGACCAAGGGTGTCGTCATTTTCGAAAATCGTGTTCCGTCTTCGTGCCACCGCTTCGAGTTCCGATTCTGGATTCGAATCGCAAGACGAAGACGGTGCACGAAGACGCGAGACGATTGGTTAGCTTAGGGGGTCCGAGGCTGCCGCTTGTCCTGTTTCTGCTTCGCGACTTTCACTTGTTTTGCCTGCTGCTGCCTCTGTCCTTTGGCCTTGTCTTTCTTGCCTTTCTTGTCGCCCATGAGATGCAACCTTTCTAGCGTGGTCCGTGATAATTCCCAGTGAGTTCAAGTTTCGGTCATCTATGGCCTGGGGCACCTCCTTCGGTTCTTCAGCTAAGCAATTGTGCGCGATTAGACTGGTTCAGCACTTGTCGCATGAGATGGGGAGTCTCGAGATATCAATTTTTCGGAATTCTGTAAAGTTTCTCTTGTGCCAGCCTTCCGCCTGTCCCACGTGAGACACGGTCAGGGTCTCGATTCTCAATTAGGCCCCGTAATAGAGTCCTTCGCTCTCTTCGTTACCTGCTGTTCGAGTTTCCTGACGTTACAAACTGTAGGTTCGCGTGTAATGGACGCGGTCATTGCTGATGCGTAAATATATGGAATGATGCAGATTGACAAAACAATTGCTCGCGACGGCGGTTCCGAGTTCCTGGACCTCTCTCCTTGCGATCTCGACCCGGAACAAATCCGCCGGTTTCAAGCATCGAGCTTCCTCCTAGCTGGAAAGAAGGACGAGCAGGTCGAAGGGACTGACTTCCGTCTCCAGGGGCAGTGCACCCAGGGTGTCCGCCAATGCCGGCGGGGGACTCGTTGCCCGTGTCGGCGTGGCGGGAAGATCGAGCCAGATGCTGCCGTCCTTGTTCTCCGCCGAAAGGGGTGCACTCGCCGAGTCGAACTGAAGCGGTGTTTCGCGCGGCACATTTGCCTCCGTCCAAAGAAAATGGGCGGCGGCAAGTGTCGCATGCCCGCACAAGTCCACTTCGGTTGTCGGCGTAAACCAGCGGATTCTATAAACGCCGCCACGAGGCATAAGAAAGGCCGTCTCGGAAAGATTCATTTCGCCGGCAACCGACTGCATCCATTGTTCGTCGCGTGGTGAATCAAGCAGGCAGACCGCTGCTGGATTTCCCGAAAACGGGAGTTCGGTAAACGCCTCTACCTGGGCGACTTGAAAGCTAATCGATTCAACCATGCATGTTGTGGTAGTAGTTCTATGTGGATTTGCCCGACAAAGTAAAAGAAAAGCTGCAGCGCTTGCCGGACAAGCCGGGGGTCTACCTGATGCGCGACCGGACCGGGCGCGTGATTTATGTGGGGAAAGCCGCGTCGCTCAAAAAGAGAGTGGGCAGTTATTTTCGAAAGGGGACACTGCGCAGTGCCGACCCTAAACTAAGCGGGTTGCTCAAGAGCGTTTTCGACCTGGATCTTCTGGTACTGCGAACAGACGCGGAAGCGACGCTGACCGAGGGCCGACTCATCAAGGAGTATCGCCCGAGGTACAACGTATCGTTTCGTGACGACAAGCGGTTTCTTTTGCTCAAGATTAATCTCTCGGACCCCTGGCCTCGTCTACAGTTTGCCCGGATTGAAAAGGATGATGGTTCACACTACTTCGGACCGTATGCATCGGCGGCGTCCGCTCGCGCCACGCAGCACTTTGTCGAAAAGCGGTACGGACTCCGCCAGTGCCGCCCGCGAGAACCCGGCGCATCCGATCACAAGCACTGTCTTAACGACATTCTGCGGTACTGCACCGCGCCCTGCATCGTGAAGATCACGCGAGACGCCTATCTCGATCGCGCGCAGGAGGCGTGCGCGTTCCTACGCGGGGAGCGTAAGGATGTGCTGACCGAGTTGGAGGATGAGATGAAGGGGGCCGCTGCGGCGCGGGATTTCGAGCGCGCCGCGGCGTTGCGCGATACGTTACTGAAACTTCGGAAAACGATCAAGCGGCGGGTGCTCGGCACCAAGGACTTCGAAGTAAAGCGCCGGGAGGCGGATGAGGGTGTCGAGGAAATACAGCGTGCCCTGGGACTTGCGGAACCACCCCGCGTGATCGAGTGTTTCGACATTTCGAATATCAGCGGGACCCACGCGGTCGGGAGCCTGGTGTGCTCCGTGAACGGTGTTCCGAATCGAAACCGCTATCGGATGTTTCGCATCAAGACCGTGGACGGCATTGACGATCCCAGAATGATGGCAGAGGTCATTCGCCGCCGTTTTTTGCGCGCGGTCAACGAAGCGCAGGAACTGCCCGGCCTGGTTGTTGTTGACGGGGGAATCACACAGCTTCGAGCTGCTCGCGCGGAGCTTGATGAGCTGGGACTGAAGACCCTGCCAGCCGCCGGCC
This sequence comes from Kiritimatiellia bacterium, assembly GCA_963578625.1. Lineage (GTDB taxonomy): Bacteria > Verrucomicrobiota > Kiritimatiellia > SLOV01 > SLOV01 > CAUZEO01. The sequence continues at coordinate 3,765 of CAUZEO010000264.1, forward strand.
TGGCGAAGCGATACGAGGAGATCATTTTCGAGCAGCGCGGATCCAGCGCCCCCATCCGGTTTGCACAGGACTCCAGCGCTTTGAAGGTATTGAAGCAGATACGCGACGAAGCGCACCGCTTCGCCCTTACCTATCATCGCAAGCTGCGCGAAAAGCGGATTAGCGAATCGATGCTCGACGAGATTCCCGGCGTGGGAAAGAAGCGAAAAGAAGTCCTGCTTTCGCACTTCGGAAGTGTCCGGCGTCTCCGGTCAGCTTCGGTCCACGACATCGCGAAAGCTCCGGGAATCGGACCGGAAATGGCGCAACTGATCCGGGACGAAATCGATTCTCGGCAGTCGTCAAAAGCCGGGTAAATTTCCGATTGATGTTACGGAAGAATCCGCGGGCATCAATTAGGCGGAATAGCAATAGCAAATCCCGATGACTGGCATGACGATTGTCCCGTGAGTCCGGAGAGTTGTGCTTCAATGGTATATGTGCCGGGCGGAAAGTTCGGGCCCCCATTACCGCCGCCGGAGCCCCCGTTGAGATAGACAGAGTATGTGTCCCCGGTGATCTCGATCCTGAGATGAATGTCGCTGACCTCTGGCGTGAATAGACCCTCAACGGAGTTCAGCATTCCGCTGAACACGCCTCCTTGAATCGTGTGCCAATACAACGCCCGCCCCACTAGTGGGCCGCGGTCGCCGAGTCCCCAACCATGGCCGCCCGTCACCAACGGGACTCCATTCAGCCGCGCTGCATCGGTCCGCAGGAAATTTCGCCGTCCGCGACATCGTTGATGTCAACCTCCGGAACGAAATCAATCAGCGTGAACGGAAGACTGTTGAAATTGTCGGCAAAGGTACTCAATGCACAGTATACTCTCAAACAAGTCACCACTTCCCGGCACCGCACCCTGCAATCTCGGCTGCCAACCGGGCATTTCCCCGGAGCAGGGAGAGATTCGCATTCCGGCTTTGTCCCTCGGTAATGGATGCGACTTTTGCCAGGAGATACGGGGTGAGTTCCTTTCCCTTGACTCCCGTTTTTTCGGCCTCAACCAGCGCGACTTCAACTGCCGCATTCATCGTTTCCGGCGGAAGCTCCTCTTCGGCGGATACCGGCTGCACAACCAGCAGGGCCGAGCGCATTCCGAAAGCCCAGTGCGCAATCGCGATCTCCGGAATCTCCGAGGCCAGATCGCAACGGGTATCGACCGAGTCTGTGATGCCCGATGAGCGGGTGTAGAACGCGGGGAACTCTTCGGTCCGATACCCGATCACCGGCACGCCTTTTGTTTCGAGCACCTCGAGTGTTCTCGGGATGTCCAGAATTGCCTTGGCGCCCGCGCACACAACGATCAGGGGACACACCGCCAAGGCTTCAAGGTCTGCACTGATGTCCATCGCATCGCCGCGGTGTACCCCCCCGATTCCTCCCGTGGCAAATATGCGCAGCCCGGCCTGCGCCGCGATGGCGATGGTCGAAGCAACCGTTGTTGCGCCAAGTTCGTTTCCCGCCGCCGCAATCCCAAGGTCCCGCAAACTGCACTTTCGCACATCGTCGCTTCCCGACAGCAGTTCAATCTCCCGCTGCGTCAGCCCAACTACCGGTTCCCCTCCAATGATGCCTACCGTTGCCGGTACGGCGCCTGCCCTCTCCACGATGGATTCGAGTTCGAGCGCAATCTCAAGGTTCAACGGCCGCGAAAACCCGTGCGTAATCAGCGTACTTTCCAGCGCAACAACCGGGCGACCGGCATCGAGCGCGGAGCGTACCGGGTCGGCTGTTCGAATGGGTATGGTTTCCACTGAAACCTCAAACCTCGGTAGTCAAAGGCAACACAGCCTCCTGCGATTTTCCGAATGTTCCGGTCCGGCCGTCTACTTCGGCATAGGTCATGGAAATTCGTTCCGGTAAAGCTGTTACTTGGGTAAAACTTACCGTGGAGGCATCGGGTCGATCCATACAGACCGCGCAGGCTGAATCCTCGCCCTCTACACTTCGATGATAGGCATTGAGCATATCGAGTGAGATGCCGCCTCGGTCTGCCTTGTACTCCACGAAAGTTTTCCGCCTTGCCTGCGCAACACGGTTCGGCTCGAAGGCGGAGGTTGTGAGTGGGAGATCGGAATCGGAGAGCTGATCGTGAATGAGGAGGGTCCCGTCCCAGCGGCACCGTAGCGGCTCGTCCAAGAGCGAGAAAACAATCAACACGAAAGGATTATATTGCTGCAACTCGGCGCCGCGCAGTTTCCCCACGATCTCCATTGGTTCACAGCAATCCAACAGATCGGTGACCAGCAACCCCCGACTGCGGTCCGCGGGCGGCTCGACGGCTACCGGCGCCTGGTAGTAGTTGAGCAGCGTAAGTGTCAGCCCGGATTCGTTCGCGGCGATCCAGGTGCCGCCGGCATCCCCGTCAATAGGGGCGAGATACGAAACCGCATTCGTGCGCCGCACAGAAGGCAGCGTCGAGGGCTTCCTCGTCTTTCGCTCGTCGCGGTTGCAGAACAGATCGTACTGCTGCTCCTGACGAAGCCATGTAATCGTGCACATCCACGTGTCCTTATTCGGTTTCACGGAAAAGGGCAAAACAAATTCGAAAAGCAGCAACGCCGCAACCAAACGAAATTCACCACGGAGCTCACGGAGACCACGGAGGGGTTTGTTGGACACTCCGTGTGCTCCGTGAACTCCGAGGCAGAAAAACTGTCGCGGACAAGAATGAATTCGGAATTCAGCAGTACGGAGCCCAAGCGATTGGTGGGAAATATCGAAATGTCGTCTTCCGTACCACGGGTATCTGACCCGTGCTACGAGGGGGGAGGATTTATGCAGGCGGGAGTGAATTTAGTTGCGCCTTGGCCGCGATCAGAATACGTAATTCCGCCTCATTGAACTGATCCTCATGACTCGTATTCCTCAAGCTATCGTGTTTCGCGTGCTCTACATAGCGCTGGTCACTTTGGTGATTCTCTTCCTTATTGGACTTTCGTCCAACGTACGGCAATCCCGGGCCATTGAGATGTTGATTCTGGAAGCCTCGCGGCTCGAGTCGATTCACCCCCGCCTCCTCTCCGCCGTAATTTCGCAGGAAAGCGGTTTCAACCCGGGAGTTCGAGGAGAAGCCGGCGAAATCGGCTTGATGCAGATTACCGCGGGCGCCGTGGAAGATTGGGCCAGGGAGCATGACCTCGATCCGATCCCTGAAGAGTCGCTATGGAATCCGCAAACGAACATTGCGGTAGGCGCCTGGTATCTCGGCCGCGCAATCCGGCATTGGAAAAAGGAAAAGTGCAGGGATCCCCTCCCCTTCGCGCTCGCCGAATATAACGCGGGCCGAAGCACCGTAGCCGGATGGGTCGACGCCGGCGGGAAGAAGCCGGACAATTTCCTGGACGCGATTACTTATCCAACTACCAGAAATTACGTGGATGACATCCTCGAAAATTTCGAGCAGTTGCAGCCGAAGAGCACGGGCGTACAGTGAATCGTCGGCCGGCTTATTGTTTCCGTGCATGAAAAAAGCCGGGGCATACTTGGGGAAAACAAGTATGCGGAACTTGGCTGCGGGGCGCCAATGAGCTCCAGGAATTCATTGGTCATGATGGCCTATCCCAGCACCCTGATCGTCACTCCATCATCGCGCCGGCGTCCAGCAGCCGCTGCTGGTGTTCCTTGGGGATCTCGAGCAGCCGCGGGTTGTACTGGTGGCATTCCCGCGCCGACTGCGGCACAAAAACACTCCACAATCGGACGCCGC
>CAUZEO010000265.1:0-7481 GCA_963578625.1 Kiritimatiellia bacterium
TGTTCCAACCGATACTTTTACCGTCGGCAAGGAAGAACGGGTGCGGATGCGTCAACTGGCTGGCGCCGAAAGTGGCGCCGCTGTCGAAGAACCGCTTATGTCGACCCGTCCGGGTCGAGCCCACGTGCATTCGACCGGTGCGGTTACAGTCCGACACCCAGAACCGGCCGTCGATCGTGGTGTGAATGTGGGTGAACGCCTCCTCTTCGCCTTCACAGACAACACGGTACGATTCGTCGCCGACCGTCGCGGCCACGATTCGGTTCTGGCGCCAGGGCGCGCCGATGTGGTCGCGACGATGGGTCGTGGAAATGACCGCTTGGTCGCGGCCAAGCCAGCACTGATGTCCCTGGACTCGCTCGAGCGGTGATCTCCCAATCGGAAGCACCGCCACCGGTGACCCGTCGTCGTTGATCACGTGAAGGCTGACTCCCAGATCACCCGTCATACGAATCATGTTGCCATCGTCATCGTAAACAGAGTCATCGTTGACCTGCACCATCACCAGGTGCCCGGGGCCCCGGCAATACTGCACGTGAGCATTTCGGGCGTCCCTATGCGAAAAAATGATCCTGCTCTGCCCAGCGGACAGATCCACAATAAATACACCCCCCTCCTCTCTGCCCACCCATGCGGCCGCCAACCGCGTGCCGCAGGAGGAGAGACTCAAGGTCTTTGTCGCGAGTCGAAGTTCATCTGGAAGCTTGTGCACCGGGACACGCTCAAAGCTGTCGGGCGAAATGTTCCAGATCGTGTTTTCAGCAGCGTAATACACGGCGGAGCCATCCGGCGTGAATCCCGGGGGCGTCGCACCGGGTTCGTCCGTGATCTGACGAATCGAGAGGGTGGCGAGGTCGGCAATCCAGTAGGTACAAAACCCGCAGGATCCGTGGTGTCGCGCAAAGATGAATCGCTGTCCATCCGGGGAGCAGACCGGCGCCTCAGGATAAATATGCGCATTGCCGAAAGGAAACGTGGTTAGCCGTAACGGCCTGACGCCGGCTAACGGATCGGTGAACCTTTCCCGGTAAAGAACCTCTTCATCAATCACCACGTTGCTTTCATGCACCCACTGCGTACTCGCGGGAGGCTTCATGACACCACATCCACCTGACGGCCCTCGGAGACCGCGCGCCGGGCGGCCTCGAAAACGGCAATCGTGCGCCGGCCATCGGGGCCGCTTGCCTGGACCGGCGGCGTGCCTGAAAGAACACAGTCGAGAAAGTACTCCGTTTCCGCGGTGAGGGCGCCGGAAAGCCGGCCGTCCGCCTCCACCCAGGTCAGCACGTCCTCGTACTTCCAGCCATCCACGTTGCACAGCGTCACCGGCGAGTGAAAAAGATCAAGGTACAACGAACCATGGGTCCCGAGGATTTCAAAACTCCGATCCACACCCATCGGCATGGTCGGCGGGTGAGCGTAGCTCTCGACCTGATTCACGAGTACGCCGTTCTCCAGCCGGCCGATGACCGCGGCCACGTCAGTAAACCCAGGCGAGATGCCGCTTTCGACCTGCTCGGCCGCAATGCGCACGAGTGGACTGTCAAACAGCCATTGAACCAGGTCGATGTTGTGGCAACCGGTGTGCAGGAAGGCGCCACCGCTCTTGGTGTCATCCATGATCCAGCTGCCATGCCGCGGCGGATGTGCTCGGCGCGAAGAGACCATCACCGGGCGCCCGATTTTGCCAGTCCGGATCCGCTCTTTAACCACGCGAAAAGCGGGGTTAAAGCGTTCAAGGAAGCCGACCATCAACAACACCCCGGCGCTCTCACAGGCCGCGATCATCGCATCAGACTCGGCGACGGATAGACAAAGCGGCTTGTCGCAAAGAACATGCTTGCCCGCCTTGGCGGCGGCGATCGTCATCTCCGCGTGGAGGAACGTCGGCGTCGCGATGAATACCGCTTCGATGTCATCGCTTTCGACCACCTCGCGCCAGTTATCGCTGGTCCGGTCGACCTGGTCCAACGCAGCCCCGACGGATTTCGCCTCCTCGGCGGTCTCCGCAACCAACGCCCCCAACCGCCCATTGGCCGAGGCATTGACCGCTTTGCCGAATAGAAACCCGGCTTTGCCCGCACCGAGAACCGCTACACAAACTTGCTTTCCGGTCATGGATGAAGAATGTAGCGGAACTCGCGGAGAGTGCCTAGTTTTACGTTAATCGACCTCAATCCATTCGCCGCCGGCGACTTGCTTTTCCCACCATCCCAATCAAACCAATTCCGAGAAGAAGGAGCGTGCTCGGTTCCGGAATGACCCTGATCCGTGCGATCTGATAACCAGACCCGGTCAAATCGGCGCCTGGAAAGCGGTCAGAATGTTGCCTCCGGGGATGAATCCGAAATGCATTTGAACCGTGCCTTCCTCCACCGCACCGGTGTCGGGAACGGTTTGCCCAAGCGCCGCCGTACTCGCCGGGATTTCATCATTCACTTTGGTGCCTGCATCGCGAACCGCGGTTCCCAAAACGAGGAAATCGGCTCCCGGAAAGTTTCCCACGCCGTCAAATACCTGGTGGGCAATCGGATCGCCGTTGCCAATGAACGCGTCGTTGCTGGGAATCACCATGGATGCATAGCTGAAATACCGACTCGAGGGCTGACTACCGTCGAGATTGAAGTTCATCATTGCCGAAGCCCCTGGAGCGAACGGCCCACCGGGAGCAAGGATTGATCATGAAATGAGAATTGAGGAGCCTGCCCCCACCTTCGCCCCCCCATGATCGTTTCTGCACATGCTCAGGCTTGGTTTCTTCTGTGTCGGAGCCCCAACGGGAAACGAAAGAAGCCGAACACGCCGTTTCATATCTACCAATCTCCACTGCGCACTGAACTCCGCGTTACGGTTCGCGAGGAGTTCCGGGACGGAAGAACTTCAATCCACTTCCTGATTTATCGGCCGTCCGTCTACAAGAATTTCCGCAAGAAATCGAGTCCCTGACCGGTCAGGATTTCGTGCCCGCCGTTGTGCCCGGCGTATTCGATCCGGTCCCCTACCCCGAGTTGATCGTAGAATTTTCTGGCCCGTTCGAATTCCTTTTCCTGGATCGGCCACCAGCCAATGCCGTCTGCCCTCCCCTGCTGAATCTGCAGCGCCCTCGGGCAGATCAGGGCGGCCAGTTCGGCATCACCGAAGCCACCCGCAAAGTATCCGGGAATCCAGAAGTGCTCTTCTTCGACATCGATGTAAGCCGAGTAGAGCGGACTGGAAACCGCCATCTTGTGCCAGCGCTCGTTGAAACTGGCGGAGGTGATGGCAACTTTAATTCTTTTCTCCAGCGGGGCGGTATAGGCTGTGTAGTACCCGCCCAGGGAAAGACCCCACATCCCAATGCGGGAGGCATCTAATTCTGGGAAGTCAGAAACGCAGTCAATGAATCGACGCAACTTTCCGGCCTCCAAGCCCCACAAAGTCCGGCCCAGAAGGTGGCAGAGGCGGGCAAGGCGAGCCCGGGGAGGACCTTCGATGACATTGAGGGGAGCGAGAACGGCGTACCCCGCTTCCACCAGCGATAGGGCGTACCCATTGTAGTATCCTGCATCATCATTGAGGCCGAAAACCCGTTCAGGGGAACTCCCCAACCCGTGCTGGGCAATGACCAGGGGCAAAGGGTAGTTACAGTTTTTCGGCAGGGCCAGGACGGCCCGGCCCTGGAGTCCGTCCGCCAAATCAATCCGCAACCACCGTGCAAAGACTTTTTCGTTGTCGCAAAATGGCTCGAAAAGCGGGTTAAATGGGGCCTCAAAAGCCCACTCCCCAAGGGTGCGGCTCCATCGCTCACGGTGAGGTTCGCATGATAATGCGTAGGCATCGGGCGAGCTGTAGTCGAGGGCCCATTCCCCGGCGGACTCGAGCGTCTCCCGGCAACGTTCAACCAGCCAAGCTTCGGCCTCCCGGCGAATCAGCGACTGGGCGTCGCCTTCAATTCGTGACACGACAGAAGGCGGAAGACTGGAAATATCATCGATGCTGGCCATGGCGATTTTGCTTTCGATGTTGCGTATGTTTATGGGGGGAAAGCGAAGGTGTTTTCCCGGCGGGGATCACCGCTTTGATCGTCTCCGCAATCAATTTCCCGCCATCTGTATTCGGATGCACGGTGTCGGTAAAAAACTCTTTCCTATTACTCAGCGCGCCGTAGAGATCGATGCTCTTTGCGTCTGACTGCCCGGCAATTTTGTCGATCAGCAGAATAACGCTCTCCGCAAGAACCGAGCCCGTCACCCTCCAATTCACTGGATATGCTGAAACCGGATAGCAGATCCAGACGTCCCGCCTGGTTTCGAGTTTTCGAAAACTCTCGATCATCAAGACGTAATCTTCGACGAATTCCGTGATGTGCTTCAAGTTCCCCGGCTTCAAATCGTTTGTTCCGACAGCAATAATCACAATATGCGGTTTTCCCGGCATGCCTCCGAAAGCTGGAGCAGGTTGATGACAACTCCCTGGATATAGATCGGTTGCGTACATTGCCATAGTCTTTTCATCAGTCAAAATCAGGAACGACTATTTTCGCTCCCGCTTCGGAAATCCAGCGCGTGCTTTCGTTGATGCCCGTTTACTCGATCCCAATCTAAATCGCAACATGAAAACGGCGCACGATGACGCGAGGCCAATGACAGCCACGGACGTTGGCTCTCGAAACTTATCCGCTGCATGAATAGGGGTATTGGGGTCAGAGAATTCATTCGCCTGTCGGGCTGACTGCGGAAAACAGCATCCCGGCCCCCAGGGACAAAACGAGTCCGAAGTAGATCCCTGCTCCCACGGCACGCTGAGGGAGAGACACTTCAAAATAACGCCGCTCGGTATCCGATCGTTTCCGGAAAAGGGAAAACAGACGAGGGAGTGAAAAAATGAGGATCAGAAAAATAATGAACGAAGGCCTGTAAATGGCAAATGCTCCGGCAATCACGATGCCAACCACCCAGAGCCACGGTGAGAGCACTGCCACCATGCGTCCACCGTCGAGAAACCCGGTGGGCATCAGGTTGAACAGGTTCAAAAAATAACCGGTATAGGCAAGTGCCGCAAAAAATTCATTTCCCGTTACCAGGTAGATGCCATGGCAGCCCGCCGCGGCAAGCGCCCCAACGATGGGTCCGCCGGCGGCAACCCAGAACTCGATCCAGGCATCACGCGGGGCTTCTTTAAGCGCTATCAGCGCACCCATAAACGGGATGAATACCGGCCAGCCGACATCCAGGCGGCATGCTTTCGCGGCGATCAGGTGGCCGAACTCATGCAGCAGAATCAACAGCACAAAGCCCAGCGCAAACTGCCATCCCCAGATCAAGGAGTAGGCCCAGATCGACAGGATCATAGTCCCACCGGTTTTGAGCAGAATCGGCAGGAACTTGATCACGGGAAGAATGATGAATTTTAACTTGGCTCCAAACTTAAGGATCAGGATGATCCCGATGCCGACCGGACCAAGCCACTTCTTCAGTTTATCGAACCGTGATGGCTCCTGGTCTGAATTGTGATCATCTTGCATTTAATCAGTGTCCTCATTTTTGTCCTGGTCAAAATTGATTGAGATCCAGACAAAAATCGCAGCGAAGATACACGCTGTCTCGGTCTTTGTCTCGATCATTGTCCTGATCCATGTCGAAACGACGAAGATCCAGACAAAGACTCGGATGTTCCATCAAACTCACCCCGGGGTGACAATTTTGTATTCTCTTCACCAAAAAATCGAGCCTCGTCTTCGTGCCCCGATTCCTCCGCCGAATCGCGAGACGAAGACGGGGCACGAAGACGCGGGACGATTGATTGGCCCGCGAAAACATCGGGGCAGAAAACTTGATGGCGCATTGCTCACTGCGGACTGCAGCCCACCTTTCTCACGTGCGGATCAGTGGCGTCAACATTACGCAGTATGCTATATCGTGTTTTCAAAGTGGAATCGTCTCCGAACTACGATCTCCCGAAATCGTTCTTGTCCGCGACAATTTTTCTGCCACGGAGCACACGGAGTGACCAATAATCCCCTCCGTGGACTCCGTGCGCTCGGTGGTTAATTTCGTTTGGTTAGAGCTTTGCTGCTCTATGTATTTCGTGCTTCAAAATCTTCGTTCTGATCTGGATGCTCGGGGTGAATTCTCTCTGTCGGGCTTGTGTGTCGCCGACCGGAAGTCTAGGCGACTTACGCTACTTGGGAATCCGTTCAATCCGAATTCAAAAATTCTGCATCCGCCGGAGGCGCAATGCGAGGAATGTTCCCAGGGTGACGCCCGTACAGACCCAGGCGAAAGCATCGCCATGCCGGGTGTAAAAGGTTTTTGAATGGTCGGACTTCGGAACGAATGTCCAGTGCGAAAGAACGCCCTGGGAAAAGGTGCTCCCGGCCTCGTCCGACAACTCCCGCAGGACATTGCCCTTTGAGTCGATAAAGCAACTGACCCCGTTGTTCGCGCAACGCACCGCGGGAACGCGGTTTTCGATACATCGGAAGACACAGTGCGCCATGTGCTGGCGGGATGCGGAAGAATGCTCAAACCAAGCATCGTTGGTCTGGTTGATCAGCAGTCGGGCACCCTCCAAAACCGCCCGTCGCGACAGGTACGGCAGCGTATCCTCGAAACAAATGAGCGTGGAAAACTCGATTGCGGGCATCGCAAGCTCGAACACGACGGCCTTCTTGCCGGGAGTGAAACTCGCTTCGTTCGGCGTCAAGGCCCATAGGAACGGAAGTTCGTCCTCGAACGGGACATACTCCCCCCACATCACCAGATGCTGCTTGTTGTATCGGTAGGTGATTCGCCCCGATGAATGAAACAGCATCGAGCTGTTGAAGTAAGAGATCCTTTCGTCGGATTCGCGCACTGTTGAATCCATGGTGCCCACGAGGATTGGTACATGATCGACCGCAAGCTCCTGCACCATGGCATAGCTTGTATCACTGCGAAGCACCTCGTCGGGCAGCGCGGTCTCGGGCCAGACGATGAGATCGAGATGCTCCTGTTTTCTCAACTCCAGGGTCAGCGATTTAAGCCGCTCGTAAATGAGCGGAATCGTATCCGCGGTCCATTTGTCCATCTGGGGAATGTCGGTCTGAACAACCCCGATGTGCGCCGGCGTCGTCAAAACCTCGTCTCGCGACATCACGGACCGCATACCCGTCGCGACCGCCATGGCCATCACCAGAAGCCCGAAGCAAAGCTCGGGATGGGCATTGCGCCCGAGCCGTATTGTCGATTCACGATAGCGGAAGATGGTGGTTACAAGTGCCAGGTTAAAGAAAACAAGCACCGCGGAAACCGCATATACACCACCCCATTCAGCGAGCTGCCGGACCGTCGCAATTTCGTACTGACTGACGGCAAGAGTATTCCAGGGAAACCCAGTGAAGAGTACGGATCGGACGTATTCCATACAAACCCATGCCGCGGTTGCCACGATCATCAGCAGCAGGTTCGTCCCCCATCGCGCGCCGCCCCATCTGCGCAACCACAAATTCACAAACCAGGCGA
>CAUZEO010000266.1:0-7439 GCA_963578625.1 Kiritimatiellia bacterium
CGGACGACACCTTCGTCCCGGAGGAGACCATCGAAGCTTTTAAGCAGGAGATGAAGGCTGCCGAGGCTGATATGAGGTTCAAGAACTACCCGGGAGCCGTTCACAGCTTCACCAACGTGGACGCCACCAGGATTGGAAAGAAATTCGAAATCCCCCTGGCCTACAATCGAAAAGCGGACAAGGTCTCCTGGGGGGAAATGAAGAAACTTTTCAGCCAGGTCCTTGATTAACTCGTCGGGCGGTCGTTCCAGGCCTGGATACAATCTTCGATCGTCATTTCGTACTGTTTGTTGCAGAACTGACAACTGATCTTGACGTTTTTCTCTTCTTTCACCATTTCCATCCGCTCGTTGTAAGGTAGTGCCCGCACCACGGCTGCGAGTTTGTCCATACTGCAGGTGCATCGAAACGTTGGTTTCGGGCATGCGTCGTATCGGAGTCCCGGCGAGTCTGTTTCCTCCGCCAGCACCGCGTTGATGATGTTTTCAAAGTGGCTGTCGGTTTCGTTTTTATCCCCCAGCAGATTCCTGGTCGATTCGTGGCCCAGGGTTTCACGAATTCTGTCGAACCGCTCAAGATCGCAACCGGGCAGGGCCTGCATCTGGATTCCCTGGCATAGGTTGACCGGATTCTCGTCATCCGGATTGAACCCGATGAGCACCGTCATCCCGGTTTCCACCTGGTCGCTGACGCAGCAGAAGTACGCAAGGTCGTTCACAACGTCCTGGAGGATGGAATCCGAGGTGCTGGAAGCTGTTACTCGGCCCTCTTGCGACCGGATGACGCTCAGTTCCGCTTTGTCGCCAAAAATTGCATTTTTGTCGGACGCGAAGTCGGAGAGGTTTGTCGGGGAGATCAGGCCCCGTGCTGTGCCGTCGGCACCGACGTCGACCAGGATGGTCTTGGCCTGTCCCTCATATTTCCAGCAGATGTTCAGTCGTTCGCGGGGATTCAACTGCGCTGCGCACAGCACCCCGGCAGTGATGGCCCGTCCCATCAGGTGCGCGGCGTACGGGTCGCAGTTGTGACGAAGCACGACACCGTTCACGAGTTCCGTGGTGATCGCGTAGCTGACCGCGATGTCGAAGGCCTCAAGCCGTCCTCTGTAAAGGAGATCTTCCATGCTGATGATTCAGGACCGGCAGTCCATTCTGTTTCCATTCGCAGGGTGACATATTGGTTATACCAGTGGGCCCAAATTGATTCGAGACCATTTGGTTTCAGATCGGATTTCTGCTTGTTTTTAGTGGGCACCCGGCTAGGCTCCAACCGTCAGCATGATCTGGAGCATCAACACAGCGAGGGTTGCCCAACCGCCGATCGAGGTCTCATGAGAATCCGACCCGCAGAAACGGGTGATATTCCGGCCCTGGCCCGAATCCAGGTACGGGCCTGTCGCCGCGCGTATGGCGCCAGCCTGGCCGGTGCTGCGGCGGTCGATGAGCAGCGACAGAGGGCGGAGGATTGGCGGAAGGTTCTGGATGATCCGGAATGCGGGATTCTGGTCTTTTCAACCGGGAATTCTGTGCTTGGCGTCACCGCGTATGGGCCTCCGCGCCCACAAACGCCCCCCGATGTGGATTCCGAGCTGTGGGCGCTGTACGTAGAGCCCGATCGCTGGCGGGCCGGCATTGGCCGCGCGCTCTGGGTGGTGGCAGCGAACAGGATGACCGACGGGGGCGCAAAATCCACCGGTGCCTGGGTCGTGCTGGGTAACATTCGCGCCCGGTTTTTCTACGAGGCGGTTGGGTTCACCCTGGTGCCCGGTGCATTGCGAGAGATGAATCGGGCCGCGGGGGAGAATTGCGAGATTTTTTACCAGTTTGAACTCGTTGCCGAGCACGCACCAGCCTACTGATACGGCTATTGTCATTCCCCCCGCCGGGTCCATGCGTATCCTTTCCGATTGTCCCGCTGAGTGCAGGGCACTTCTGCCGGCCGGGACGGATTGGGAGCGATTGTCTCCCGAACGTCTTCCGGAAGAGGAGCGGAATCTTTGGAGGACCGTCAGCGAAGATAATTTGCTGTTCGCGGCACGGGTTCCCGCCGAGCGCCCGGACGGAGTCTCATGCCTGGCCATCATTGAATCCGCGCCATTTTCGCAGTTCTCTGCCCTGAGTCGCTTGCTGAGCCAGGGTGTTCCCCTGCCTTCGCTCGCGGCGGTGCTTGCGTTGGAGGGGAAAGGCTTTCGTGGCCAGCAGGACCGTTCGTGGATTGCCGTGCGCGGCAATATACATTTGAGCATATATGCCCGTCCATCTCGCCGCATCGTTGAACTCGGTGCCGGACTCACAATGTTGCCGACCATTTCTGTAGTGGACGCGGTTCGATCACTTGCCCGCGGAGTCGCGCTCAAGCGGATCGGCGTCAAATGGGTCAATGACGTGTGGATGAACGGCCGAAAAATCGCCGGTGTCCTCTCGACGACACATGTGCACGGGGATGTCGTCGAAGAAGTCGTCATTGGGATCGGCCTCAATGTGGAAGTGAGTCCCGATGTCGAGCCGACTCCTTTCGTGCCTGCCGTGGGGTGCGTAACTGAATTTCTTCAGTCCGATTTGCGCTGGACGGACGTGGCGCCGGTTCTGTTGCGTTGTCTTGCCGACAGGTACCGTTCGTTGCTGCGGGATGGGCCCGACGACCTGTTGCTCCGGTACCGGGAGGAGTCTCTCGTCCTGGGCAGACACGTCCGCATCTATCCGGAAGGAGATCCCGCGGAAAACTTCCCCATCGCGTCCGGAATCGTCACCGGACTGGATGAGAATCTGACCTTGAAAATCGCCGGAAGACAGCAGGGGGTGGCCGGCGGGCGGCTGGTTTTGGATCCTGGGGATGAATCCGGCGATTGAAACCTGCGGAGTTCGTGTGTATTCATAATGAGCATGGAGCGTCGGACGCGACAGCGGGAAGCGATCTGGGAGTTCATTCGGGACGTGAATCGGCCGGTAGGTCCCCCTGAGATCCACGAAGGCGCACAGGTCAACGTGGACCGGTTGGGCATCGCTACTGTCTACCGTGCGATCAAGTCGCTGGTCGAGGAGGGCAGGATCGTGGCGGTGTCCCTTCCTGGTCATCCACCCCGTTACGAGGTAGCTGGACTCCGGCACCATCATCACTTTTTCTGCGATGATTGTGAACGAGTGTTCGAACTTACCGGTTGTGATTTGGGGCGGTCTCCCTCGTTGCCTTTCGGATTTTCCGCCGACCGTCACGAGGTGACGGTATACGGGCGATGCGCCGAATGTGAGCAACGGTAGCGGGCCCGTGCTTGTTAATGGTTGCGGTGTTTACAGGTGTGCCGGGTGGAGCGATTTTGGGTGTGGGGAATCACGCGAAACACATCGGATGAATGCGTCGTGCCACCTTCGGAGAAAGTGATGCTCATCCATCCCGTAAAGTCAGAACCCTCCCGCCACTTTTTATCCTCGCCCGAATCGCCTGGATAAATGAGATAGTTTGTTTGCTCGCCACGAATGGTCTACGCACCGTTTCCGTCTTCGTTGATCACCGTATTTCGGATCTGGAGGTTGGCGGCGCGTTGTTCCGGCTGTAAAAAGACAGCGGTTAAAGAGGAGGAGATCGGAAGGTCAAAGGGCTCGTTGCCGTGCTGATTTGCGAAAAGACGGCACTCCATGCCGTCCTCATCATCGTGCAGCACGACTTCGGCGTGGCACACAATTTTTCCATTTGGTGATTTCAAAGCGGTCATGATTCCATCGTGCGGCCCATGCGGAGGAATCAGCTCGCCGACCGCCTCGTTGAGTTCTTCGATCAGTTGATGCAATTCATCCAGGAGCTGGTCGGCAGATCGGCTCTGTTCATTCCCAATCGTTGCGCATCTGTTGCAGAAGTTTGACCGAGAAGGGGTCTGTGACTGATTTCGGGGGCACAGCGCTGCCCAGGCTATTCAACGAGTCGGTGAGAATGGGGACCCGCTCCTGGCAGGCACCCGGATTTCCGGTGGCGACCAGCATTCGGGCCAGGCTGACCTGCTCCTCGGCTGCGGACATTTGCGGCCAATTTACGCCGTGGAGGCTGGTGACGACGAGACCGGCCGAAATGAGCAGTAAGATCAAACCGATCCGGAACTGGATCTGTGCGGAAATTTTCATGTAAACCGCTTATATGGAGTCGGTTAGGTCACGATCAACCCGTGGGTCTCTGCCCCTTGGAATCGCCTGTCGAAATAGTTGTTGGCATACTGAAGAGTTCAACGGATGCTCAAAACCTGCCCCCAGCTAAAATTTTATCGGTTAATTTCCTTTAATTCGTTTCTCGTCAGTGACTGGTATTTTTCGCATCAACTGATTCTAGCTTTTCAACATCTCTGTGAGCCCTTTTTGTCCATGGAGGAAAAGCTGCACGAATCGCCGGGGTTGCACAGGGGTGCCCCGGTTCGAGGATGGGTCCGAATGAGGGAAAAGGAATTCACCATGAGATTTTGGGTTTACTGTGGCTTTATATGCCTGTTGATAACTGGGTCCAGCGCGTTGGCGGACGGGGACTGGGCGGATCGAATCAGCATCAAAGGAGACATTCGATTGCGCTATGAATACATTGATGTGGATGATATGCGCAAAGACCGTCACCGGGGCAGATTTCGAGCCCGGCTGGGCCTGTCCGGAGAGATCACTGAGACCGTGTCGGCACATTTTCGACTCGCCAGTGGTGGAGACGACCCGGTTTCCACGAACCAGACATTCGACGATGGTTTCAGCACGAAGGACTTCGGGCTGGACCGCGCGTACGTCGACTGGGCGATTCAGGACGGTCTGAATCTCTGGGGCGGCAAAATGAAGCAGCCGTTCTACAAAGTGGGACAGCTTGTCTGGGACAACGACCTGAACCCGGAAGGTGGTGCACTTAAGTACGAAACCGCGATGACTGATGTGATCGACTTCCACGCGAATGGCTCCATATGGGTAGCCGACGAGAGGTCGGCGGACAGTGATACCACGATGTGGGGAATCCAGGCCGGTGCGGACGGAGATTTGAGCGAAACGGTCAGCGTCGGCGGAGGTGTCGGCTACTATTTCTGGGACAACATGAAGGGTTTCGAAACCCTGTTTGACCCGGCGGATGGTTTCGGCAACACGGTATCTACGAGTGACGCGGACGGAACCACCACCTACATGAACGATTACGAGATTCTCGATCTATATCTGAAGCTCTCCATGGTGCCGGACAAGATCGCTGTCCCCGTGCAAGTTTATGGAAATTACATCGTAAACACGGCCGCCGACACGAGCGGCGACACCGCGTATATGGTAGGATTTCAAATCGGCGTCGCGAAGGGGCCTGGAACGTGGTCGGTCGATTATAACTACCGTGACGTTGAAGCGGATGCAACCGTAGGCATTTTGACTGATTCCGACTCGTTCGGGGCCGGCACCAACGGAGACGGCCACCGGATTGAAGGCCGTTACGCGATCACCGAAAATATCCAAAGTGCCTTGGCACTCTACCTGCAGAAGCTCGATCCGGACGCGACGAATATCGATTACACTCGGTTGCAGGCGGACATTTCTGTTCGATTCTGACGCGTTTTCCAGTCCGCTGACGATGATCGTTGTTGAATCCTGATACGTTCAAATCGCAATCTGTACGATTCATCGTTCCGGCATTGAGTCTTTTGGGCCCGGCTTCCTCTTGCGCATATGGAAGCCGGGTCCTTATACTCGCTATTCGGAGGCATGGTAAGTCGAGCCGGAATAAATAAGTGTGTTGCCGAGGGGGTGGGAACATTTGCGCTCGTGTTCGTCGGCACGGGAGCGATCGTTACCAACGACCTGTATGGGGGCCTGGTGACCCATGTCGGGATCTCATTCGCGTTTGGAGTGACTGTGATGGTAGTGATTTACGCGATCGGTGACCGGTCCGGTGCGCACATTAATCCTGCAGTCACGCTCGCGTTTTGGGTAGCCAAGCGCCTGCCGGGGCGCGAGGTTCCAGGCTATCTTGCCGCACAATTCTGTGGTGCATTTTTGGCGAGTGCACTGTTGCGGACCCTGTTCTCGGCTCATCAGACGCTAGGCGCTACGGTGCCCGCCGGTAGCGTATGGCAGTCCTTCATGCTGGAGGTGGTTCTCTCCTTCCTGCTGATGTTTGTAATCCTCTGCATATCAACGGGTGCCAAGGAAAAGGGTGTTACCGCGGGGGCCGCGATTGGAGGCGTGGTGCTAGTAGAAGCGATGTTTGCCGGTCCGGTATCCGGGGCTTCGATGAACCCGGCACGTTCGCTTGCTCCAGCGCTTGTTTCAGGCGATATAGGACCTGTCTGGATCTACCTGGCAGCTCCCTGCGTCGGCGCGATCCTCGCGGTGTTCGCCTGCGTCTGTGTGCAGGAAACCGGGTGTTGCGGACCCGTCGTTTCCGCGGACTCTGCAGACTGATCGGTGCCGCGGCCTTTCAACAGCAACTGCACGATCCGCCGCATGCGTTCGATGCGGGTGGTTCGGTGGAGTTCGAGCTTCCCCGCGGGATTTCAAGCCCGCCTGAAATCACCCGGCGAACTCGCTCACCGGTATCCGGATCCTTCACCAGGGGTGCATCCATCATTCCCTGTTGAACTTCGAATCGGCGGGCACGGAGCCCCTTTTTCCCGGGGATTGTTTCGTACTCATAGATTGGCATTTCAGCGATCCCTCAAAGCAAAAAATTAAACAGCTTCCGGCCAGACTTATCAATGCTCCTTATTCTTCCCTAGAATGGTCGTTTTTCAACGGAAAAATGTGAATCACACAAGATCTTGTATGTTCCGTTTGACACCACTACTACATGGCTGATATACGTGCCGTACGCTAGTTGTGGCCGGTGCAAGTAACGCCGAACCAGCAAGTAGCGAAGATTTCAGGGGTAAAGGCTAGGAATTAACGTTAAAGGGAGACGAATGGAGAAGGTATTCCAAATAGGCGAACGATCCTTCGTTCTGAATCAGGACAAGGCGGAGGCGGCTTTCGCGGCGAAGCGGGTCATAAACGGCCGCGCGACCGTGTTCTTTAATCTGTTGCCGTTGAAGTATCGGTGGGCATACGACCTTTATCGCACGATGAAGGCGAATCATTGGGAGCCGGAAGACATCCCGATGCAGAAAGATATCGAGCAGTGGCAGAGTGAGGCGGTCCTCAGCGATGTTGAACGGTGGATCATCCGGATGGGCATCGGGTACTTCTCCGCGGCGGAAGGCATTGTTGGAGACAACGTTATTCATGTCGTTCGCGAGTTGGTCACCGCGCCGGAGTTGAAGATGGTGCTCGGCAGGCATGCGCACGAAGAGAACATTCATGCCGACAGTCTGCTGTATATGATCAGCTCGCTGGGAATCAATCCGCACGAGTGCGAAGCGATGTTCGAAGACATCGCGACGATCCGGAAGAAGAATGAATTCGTGATGGAGTATTCTTCGCAGCTGCGCGGGGACCTTGATCTGAATACCATCG
>CAUZEO010000267.1:0-7375 GCA_963578625.1 Kiritimatiellia bacterium
CCTGCTCGTTGCGAGCGTCCGGCAGGCGAGAACCGGGCTCGATCTCGAATGCCAGGCCATCCGTCGTCGCGGCGCTGATCACGGACACGCCGCAGAGCGTGCCGCCGGCCTTGCCCTCGGGACCGTAATCGGACAGGTGGCAGTAGATGCGGCCGCGGTCCGGCCCCAGCGACAGGTAGCGCGGGGCGCCGACGTCATCGGGCATCTCGATGCGCACACCGTCCTCGAACTGCCAGGTCAGCATGTCCGGTGAGAAGGCGCTGCAGATGACGGAGAGAAGATCCGCCGGGCCCCGCGCTTCGACGTACATGCGCCAACCCCCGGGGCACGGCGTGACGCAGGGGGCCAATACGCGCCGCGACCGATGCACAACGTCCGGTTGCGGCGCCAGGCGAATGCCCGGCTCGGGTCGGAAATCCAGGCCGTCGTCCGACACGGCGCTGAGGATGTACCCCTGGCAGGCGGGAAACGGCTTTGCGTGACCGACCCCGGTGTAGAACATGCGGAAGCCCCCTTCCGGCCTTCGGACGACGAAGGGCGTCAACACCTTCAGCGCATCGAGCGGACGGGATCCCTCGATCCTCGGTCCGGGATCTCTGTGCCAGATCTGTAAATTCAATTCAACTTGACCAGATGTTGCAGCAGCGCCTGATGGGCCCGCTCCGCCACCATCGTATCGCCCTTGTTGTCCAGCACCCGCTGGACCCACTCCTCGAGCGCCTTTGCCGCGGCAACGATGTTCGGGTCTTCGCCCTTCCCCGCGGCCTTTGCCGCCACGACGGCATCGTTCAGCATCTTGCAGACTTCGTAGTCTTCAATGCCGGCCCGGTAGGCGTCCCACCGCTTGCTGGAGAGCACGTCGTCCGGATCTTCGTAAATGACTCCGTAGTTCGGCACGCTGGCGTAGTCGTTCCACGAATCCAGGTTATCGGTATAGACCCAGAATCCCTCCCCTTCGCAGCCGTGGTGGAACGATGTCCAGAGCTTGTAACGGTAGTGGCCGGTCGGCGACTGGGTCTTGTTGCTGGCCGAATCGTAGATCCAGACACGCTTGCCCTTCCAGAAATCCCAGCCGAGCCTCTTGCTGCTGGGACACCATATGTCGATGAGCCCCTCGAGCTCCGCAATGCTGTCCTCCGTGTTATCCGCGGTGACGTTCGCCCAGATCAGCACCTTCGGGTCGATCGACCGCAGCAATTCGCAGGAGGGCTTGACGATCTCGTGCATTTCCTTCACGCCCGCCTCGTCGATCCAGTTGAACGCGAACTCATCGTAGCCGATGCCCTTCTGCTTCATGTGGGCGATCACGTCCTTCAACCAGCGCGTCATGATTTTCGTCCGTCGCGTGTCGCCCTCCTTGGGATACATGCTGCGATGGTCCGAGTCGAATTGGGTCCAGAGCAGCCACATTTTCGTCCCGGGCAGACTCGCCATGTACTTGTCGAGCTTGGTGAAGTCCATCGGCTTGGTGAAGTTGCCTTCGGCATCGACGCTCGGGAAGGGCATGTAGTTCGAGATCACCTGCTGGACGGTGGAGTAGTGCTCGCGAAGGTCCGTGGCCACCTTCTCGGGATGGATTTTGGGAATCTTCCAGTGCATGTAGGACCAGGTGTTGATGTACACCGACGCCTGCTCGGGCATTTCGATCGGCATCACCGTGAAGGCAAACGGCTTCGTGATCGACGCCCCGTCGTCGGACACTTCGATCTGCCCGCGGTAGGTGCCGGGCTCCAGGCCCCGGGTGTCGAGGGTAAGCCAGAGCTGCCGCGTCAAACCGGCAGGCAGATTCATTTTACCGCGAAGCGGCACCAGGGCGTCGGCGAGCAGCTGGAATCCGGAGGCCTCGACGAACTTGACTTCCTGCAGGCGAATCGTGCTCGCGGGGGCGCGGACTCCATCGGCCTGCAGGTCCGTGACGGAGACGGACAACTCCACGGGCGACGTGGAGCCGTTGACCACGTTGAAGGCCAGCTCTCCCCACTCGTTCTGCATCATCAGCAGCGGTTCGGATGCAGGCTCTGACGCATCGAAGTCTAACGGCGGAAGCGGAGCCCAGGGGTTCGCCGGCCTCATCCGCACGCCCGCTCGCCCGGTGGACGCCAGATAGGCGCCCATCACCCGGCCGATTTCGGCATCCAGCCGGGTGAACGGCAGGCCGCGCCGGTAGTCGACCGTCTCCTCCTTGGTGCGGACCATGATTCCGGTTTTGATCTGCGCCAGGGCGTCCCGAGCCCGGTCGATCGCCGCCTGATGCTCCACCGGCTCCCGGTCCAGCCGCGTCAGCGCGTGCCCGAGAAAGCCAAGGGAGGAGTTTCGCTGCCGCAGCGACGGCACGAGGTCTTTCGCGAACTCCATCACCCCGTCGTGGGTCAGCTCGCGCGACCGCGGTTCCAGGTCCTCCTTCTTCGACCCGAACACTTCGATCTCGTCGAGGAACATATAGTTTGCGCCATTGACCAACTGTATGCGCACGAAACGGCCCTGCTCGGTCAATCCGTCGATCGTGAAGGTGTGAGGCGATGTGGGGGGTTGCGGTTCGTTGATGATATCGCCCGCGTAGCTGTACGTCTCCCCGTCATCGCTCAGGAAGACCATGGCACTGACGGGGTACTTGGCCGAACCGTTGAAGGTCAGTCCTTCGATCGAACAGATTTGCCCCAGATCGATCTCGATGCCTTCGTGCTTATTGGCAGCGACGGCGGTCCAGCCGATGGTTCCCAGGTCGTAGCCGCCGGCCGCGCCGCGAATACCATCGGTCAGGTCCGTGGCGTCCCCCGGTTCTTTACAATACCAGAAGTTGGGCGGGTGACCGGTGGGAAACGTGTACGGTCGTCCCAGCGCCAGGTTCCTGCCGTCGGTGCGCACCGGCTCCGGGGATTTCTCGGGTGCCGGCGGCACGCGCTCTTTGACGTACGCGACAACGCCGTCACGTTTCAATTCACGAGTACGCTGTTCCAGGTCCGCCGTCCTGGATCCAAACACTTCGATCTCGTCCACGAAGAGATAGGTTCCATCCTGGACCATCTGCAGGCGCACGAAGCGGGCCTGCTCCGAGAGCCCTTCGAGCTTGAAAAGCTCCGTGGTGAATTTCGCGTTGTCGAACGCCTCCTCGTAGACGGCGTCCGGATCGATCAGATCCCCGGCGTAGCTGTACGTGCTCCCGTCATCGCTCAGGAACACCATGATGCTGGTGGGGAAGGCGAAGCGTCCGTCCGTACGCTCCATGCCCGCGCACGAATAGAAGGTCACTCTGCTGATCGAGCAGATCTCTCCAAGATCGATCTCAATGTTCTTGTGCCGGTCACCCTTCGTCCATCCGGCCGCGGTGCCGACCGAAGAGATTTTGGTATCTTGCGCCCTGCTCTTTCGGTCCGGCATCCAGAAGGCCGGAAAGCGGGCCGACTCCACGACAAAGTGATGCCCGTCGGTCAGATCCGTGGCGTTGTCCGGGCCCGTGGAGTAGATGTAGTTCGGCGCGTGGCTGAACGTATACGGCCGTCCCAGGGCGAGGTTCTCTTCCGCAAGGCAAACGCCGCCGTTCAAGGTCAGCAGCAGGACTGCAGGGATTTTGATTCTGTCGAAATGGGACATGGTTCCGAGTCTCCGTAATTGGCTGTGGTCACTAACTCGGCCCGATTGTTCACAGATCAATCCTGGGATTCAAGGATAGTATGAGGCCGCCGATGGAGCTCGTTTGGTCAAAGCGCCAACGGCGCGGCCTCACCATAGTCTGGGTCAGCGTCCTCGTTATACCTCATATCTTTCTCGCAGCATTTTCGCTCATATACACACCGGAATCCCACACCCCGAAGGGGTGCCATTCCAAAGACGGGGGTCCCACCCCCGGACGGAAGTACCAACAGATCCATAACCCTGAAAGGGTTACACGCCCCTCGTGCAAACCTTTCAGGGTTGAACCGGCCTTCGGACGACGCAGGGCGTCAGCACTTTCAGCGCATCGAGTGGACGGGATCCCTGTGCCGGATCTGTAGATTCATTTCAACTTGACCAGATGTTGCAGCAGCGCCTGATGGGCCCGCTCCGCCACCATCGTATCGCCCTTGTTGTCCAGCACCCGCTGGACCCACTCCTCGAGCGCTTTTGCCGCGGCAACGATGTTCGGGTCTTCGCCCTTCCCCGCGGCCTTCGCCGCCACGACGGCATCGTTCAGCATCTTGCAGACTTCGTAGTCTTCAATGCCGGCCCGGTAGGCATCCCACCGCTTGCTGGAGAGCACGTCGTCCGGATCCTCGTAAATGACTCCCCAGGTCGGCACGCGGGCGTAGTCGTTCCACGAATCCAGGCTGTCGGTATAGACCCAGAACCCTTCCCCTTCGCAGCCATGGTGGAACGCTGTCCAGAGCTTGTAGCGGTAGTGGCCGGTCGGCGACTGGGTCTTGTTGCTGGCCGAATCGTAGATCCAGACACGCTTGCCCTTCCAGAAATCCCAGCCGAGCTTCTTGCTGCTGGGACACCATATGTCGATGACCCCCTCAAGCTCCGCAACGGTGTCCTCCGTGTTATTCCCGGTGATGTTCGCCCAGATCAGCACCTTCGGGTCGATCGAACGCAGCAATTCGCAGGAGGGCTTGACGATCTCGCGCATTTCCTTCACGCCCGGCTCGTCGACCCATTTGATTGCGAATTCATCGTAGCCGATGCCCTTCTTCTTCATGTGGGCGATCACGTCCTTCAGCCAGCGCGTCATGATCTTTGTCCGTCGTGCGTCGCCCTCCTTGGGATACATGCTGCGATGGTCCTGGTCGAATTGGGTCCAGAGCAGCCACATTTTCGTCCCGGGCAGACTCGCCATGTACTTGTCGAGCTTGGTGAAGTCCATCGGTTTGGTGAAGTTGCCTTCGGCATCGACACTGGGGAACGGCATTTTGTCCGAGATTACCTGCTGAACGGTGGAGTAGTGCTCGCGAAGGTCCGTGGCCACCTTCTCGGGATGGATCTTGGGAATCTTCCAGTGCATGTAGGACCAGGTATTGATGTACACCGACGCCTGCTCGGGCATTTCGATCGGCATCAACGTGAAGGCAAACGGCTTCGTGATCGACGCCCCGTCGCCGGACACTTCGATCTGCCCGCGGTAGGTGCCGGGCTCCAGGCCCCGGGTGTCGAGGGTAAGCCAGAGCTGCCGCGTCAAACCGGCAGGCAGATTCATTTTACCGCGAAGCGGCACCAGGGCGTCGGCGAGCAGCTGGAATCCGGAGGCCTCGACGAACTTGACTTCCTGCAGGCGAATCGTGCTCGCGGGGGCGCGGACCCCATCGGCTTGCGGGTCCGTGACGGAGACGGACAACTCTACGGGGGACGTGGAGCCGTTGACCACGTTGAAGGCCAGCTCTCCCCACTCGTTCTGCATCATCAGCAGCGGTTCGGATGCAGGCGCCGACGCATCGAAGTCGAACGGCAGAAGCGGGGCCCAGGGGTTCGCCGGCCACATCCGCACGCCAGATCGCCCGGTGGCCGCCAGATAGCCGCCCATCACCCGGCCGATTTCGGCATCCAGCTCGGTGAACGGCAGGCCGCGCCGGTAGTCGACCTTCTCCTCCTTGGTGCGGGCCATGATTCCGGTTTTAATCTGCGCCAGGGCGTCCCGAGCCCGGTCGATCGCCGCCTGATGCTCCACCGGCTCCCGGTCCAGCCGCTTCAGCGTGTGCCCGTGAAAGCCCAGGGAGGAGTTTCGCTGCCGCAGCGACGGCAAAAGGTCTTTCGCGAACTGCATCACGCCGTCGTGGGTCAGCTCGCGCGACCGCGGTTCCAGGTCCTCCTTCTTCGACCCGAACACTTCGATCTCGTCGAGGAACATATAGTGTTCGCCGTTGACCAACTGGATGCGCACGAAACGGCCCTGCTCGGTCAATCCGTCGATCGTAAAGGTGTGAGGCGATGTGGGGGGCTGCGGTTCGTTGATGATATCGCCGGCGTAGCTGTACGTCTCCCCGTCATCGCTCAGGAAGACCATGGCACTGACGGGGTACTTCATCGAACCGTTGAAGGTCAGTCCTTCGATGGAACAGATCTGCCCCAGATCGATCTCGATGCCTTCGTGCTTATTGGCAGCGACGGCGGTCCAGCCGATGGTTCCCAGGTCGTAGCCGCCGGCCGCGCCGCGAATACCATCGGTCAGGTCCGTGGCGTCCCCCGGTTCTTTACAATACCAGAAGTTGGGCGGGTGACCGGTGGGAAACGTGTACGGTCGTCCCAGCGCCAGGTTCCTGCCGTCGGTGCGCACCGGCTCCGGGGATTTCACGGGGGCCGGCGGCACGCGCTCTTTGACGTACGCGACAACGCCGTCACTCTTCAATTCACGAGTACGCTGTTCCAGGTCCGTCGTCCTGGATCCGAACACTTCGATTTCGTCCACGAACATATACGTCCCATCCTGGACCATCTGCAGCCGCACGAAGCGGGCCTGTTCAGAGAGCTCCTTGAGTTCGAAGGTCTCAAGGGCGAACTTCGAGTCCTTGCCCGACGGCTTGTACACGGCATTTGGGTCGATCATGTCACCGGCGTAGCTGTACGTGCTCCCGTCATCGCTCAGGAACACCATGATGCTGGTGGGGAAGGCGAGTCGTCCGTCCGTACGCTCCATGCCCGCGCACGAATAGAAGGTCACTCTGCTGATCGAGCAGATCTCGCCGAGATCGATCTCTACGTTCTTGTGCCGGTCGCCCTTCGTCCATCCGGCCGCGGTGCCGGTCGAAGTGATTGTGGTATCCTGCGCCCTGGTCTTCCGGTCCGGCATCCAGTAGGCGGGAAAGCTGGCCGTCTCCCCGCGGACAAAGTGATGCCCGTCGGTCAGATCCGTGGCGTTGCCCGGACCCGTGGAGTAGATGTAGTTCGGCGCGTGGCTGAATGTGTACGACCGCCCCAGGGCGAGGTTGTCTTCCGCAAGGCAAACGCCGCCGTTCAAGGTCAGCAGCAGGACTGCAGGGATTTTGATTCTGTCGAAATGGGACATGGTTCCGAGTCTCCGTAATTGGCTGTGGTCACAACTCGGCGCGATTGTTCACAGATCATCCTGGGATTCAAGGATAGTATGAGGCCGCCGATGGAGCTCGTTTGGTCAAAGCGCCAACGGCGCGGCCTCACCATAGCCTGGGTCAGCGTCCTCGTTATACCTCATATCTTTCTCGCAGCATTTTCGCTCATATACACACCGGAATCCCACACCCCGAAGGGGTGCCATTCCAAAGACGGGGGTCCCACCCCCGGACGGAAGTACCAACAGCTCCATAACCCTGAAAGGGTTACACGCCCTCGTGCAAACCTTTCAGGGTTGAACCGGCCTTCGAACGACGAAGGGCGTCAGCACCTTCAGCGCATCAAGCGGACGGGATCCTTCGATCCTCGGTCCGGGATC
>CAUZEO010000268.1:0-7363 GCA_963578625.1 Kiritimatiellia bacterium
AGGTAGTCGACGCCGATCGTAAATTGCCAGTGGATCACCGGGCCGTCCGTACTGTGGGTCTCGTTGTCCCAGTAGGCCGGCATCACGCCGTCGTGATCGTCGGCGTATTGGGTCAACGCAATAGCGTCCTGGTGCAGGTTGCTTTGACAGGCGATGGATCTCGCCCGGTCCAGCGCTTCCTGCGTGGCGGGCACCAACAGGGCGGCCAGGATCGCAATGATCGCAATCACGACCAAAAGCTCGATCAGCGTAAACGCGTGGCGGCATCGATTTTTAGAATGAATCCACATCATGACGAAGCCTTAGCTGGATGAAGTATTTGCTATTGGTTATTGCCGTGCCAGTCAAAAAAGGGCCCGTCGTACCCTTGGGAGGAAACAATCCTCCCGAAATCTTCGGGCGAATGCCACAACACGTGGCCATCCATCATGACGAAATTCAGTCCGCCCATGTGGCGAATGAACCGGAACAGGTTCCCCACGTTGATGTCGTAATATCGGGCCGAATTCCCCCATTCGTTTGAGAAATCTCCGCCGGCGCCGTCTCCGCCCATGCACATGCCCGAGGGGTTCTTGACCAGCGCCAGGCGCGCCAGGGTCGCGCCGGATGTCTGGGGCCAGGAACGGCCGTTGAACTTGACCAACCTCGGATTCATCGTCCCATTGATGGCGACGCTCCGTACCGGTCTTCCTCCCAGGTAGGGCACCGATATCGCGGTGTCGGAGGGGCAGTGGAGTGACGAACGGCGAATCTGATCGGCCGTCCAGAACGTGGCCTCGGGTTCACCCAGGTAGTCGACGCCGATCGTGTATTGCCAGTGGATCACCGGACCGGCCGTACTGTGTTCCGGGTTATCCCAGATGGCCGGCATGATCCCGTCGTGATCGTCCGCGTATTGGGTCAAGGCAACCGCGTCCTGGTGCAGGTTGCTTTGACAGGCGATGGATCTCGCCCGCTCCAGCGCTTCCTGCGTGGCGGGCATCAACAGGGCGGCCAGAATCGAAATGATGGCGATTACGACCAGCAGTTCGATGATCGTGAATGCTTGATGCCCTTGACGTAGTAGCCGAAGGTTCATGGTGAATTCTCTCGATTCGAGAGAATCGTTTTGTGAAGGACTCGGGATTCCTTATTGGTTGGAGCCGTACCAGTCGAAGAAGGTGCCGTCGTATCCCTGAGAGGAAACAATTCTTCCGAAATCTTCGGGCGAATGCCACAACACGTGGCCGTCCATCATTACGAAATTCAGACCGCCCATGTGGCGGGAAAACATGAACAGGTTCCCCATGTTGATGTCGTAGTAGCGGGCTGAATTCCCCCATTCATTTGAATAGGTTGCGCCGGCGCCGTCTCCGGCCATGCACATGCCCGAGGGGTTCTTGACCAGCGCGAGGCGTGCCAGGGTTGCGCCGGATGTCTGGGGCCAGGAACGGCCGTTGAACTTGACCAACCTGGGATTCATGGTCCCGTTGATGGCGACGCACCGCACCGGGCTTCCACCATAGCGGGGGATCGAAATCGCCTGGTCCGACGGGCAGTGGAGTGACGAACGGCGAATCTGATCCGGCGTCCAGAACGTGCCCTCGGGTTCACCCAGGTAGTTGACGCCGACCGTGAATTGCCAGTGGATCACCGGGCCGGCTGTACTGTGTGTCTCGTTATCCCAATAAGCGGGCATCTCGCCATCGTGATCGTCCGCGTATTGGGTCAAGGCAACCGCGTCCTGGTGCAGGTTACTTTGACACGCGATATTTCTCGCCCGCTCCAGCGCTTCCTGCGTTGCGGGTACCAGAAGGGCGGCCAGGATCGCAATAATCGCGATTACAACCAGCAATTCGATCAGCGTAAACGCGTTACGATAGCGGCTCGAGTTATTCCAAATCATAAGTAGCCTCCACATCGAATTTTCAATCCATTCACATTGAACAGAGGTCGATAAGGGCCGTGCCACGAGCCATTCCGACTCTCGATCACTTTCTACGTTAGCCCCACCGAAGGGTCAAGAGAAGATAAGGATGAAGCGGTGCCCCGCGATGCCGCGTTCGAAAGGGAAAAACGATAAGATGCCCTATAACGTTGGCCCTTTTCACGATGTTGACAGGCACGCCCCTGAGTTGGCTGACTCTTTGTCCTTTACTTGCAGGCCCTTCGTGGATTAGTCGATGTCCGATACGTTCGGGCTCACCGGAAGTGGTGTTTTCGCCGGCGCTCCGACTTGGTCTTCCTGTCAGGGGAGACGCCCGGAGACAGAAGGAAAGTATGCGGGAGAGAAGAATGGCGATGAACAAATTACGCGGAATGGTGACGGGATTGTTCTGTTTGTTGTGTGCCTTTCAATCGGGTCGGGCGGTAGACCCTTCTCCGGGTGGCGGACGTTCCGGGAGTGCGGAGTTTTTCCCGCCTGCGAATGGCTATACGAATTCCATCGGGATGGAGTTCATTTATATTGAGCCCGGCTCGTTCATCATGGGTTCCCCCGTAGAGGAAGAGCAGCCTGATGAAAAGCAGCACCAGGCAACGCTCACCCGGGGCTTTTCCATCGGCCGGACCGAAG
Source organism: Kiritimatiellia bacterium (assembly GCA_963578625.1). Taxonomy (GTDB): domain Bacteria; phylum Verrucomicrobiota; class Kiritimatiellia; order SLOV01; family SLOV01; genus CAUZEO01. The sequence goes on from CAUZEO010000268.1 coordinate 2,555, forward strand.
TGACCCAGGCTCAGTGGAAGCGTGTGATGGGTTCAGAACCCTGGGAAGAGATCCGGGGTGTAAGGGTTGGCGACGACTGCCCCGCCGTGGGCCTCACCTGGCTCGAGGCGAACGATTTTTGCAGGCGTCTTAATGCCCGGGAAGAAGGCCGCCTTTATCGGTTGCCCACCGAGGCCGAATGGGAGTACGCGTGCCGCGCTGGTACGACCACCCGCTTCAGCCATGGCCACGACGATGGCTGGCGCGACCTGAATCGCCACTACGGGTGGTACGCGGTCGATCGCGAAAATCCGGACAAAGGATTTGCGTATCCCGTGGCGCAGAAGAAGCCCAATCCCTGGGGCCTCTACGACATGCACGGAAATGTCTGGGAGTGGTGTCACGATTGGTATGCGGAGTATCCGGACGGGGAAGCGACGGACTACACCGGGCCGGAGACCGGGGAGTTTCGGGTGCTGCGCAGTGGTGGATGTCACGGCCGGGGAAGGTTCTGCCGATCGGCCAACCGCATTTCGTCGTCGCCGGAAGAGAGGGCGCCGTATTTCGGGTTTCGGGTGGCGATGACGGCCGCAACCGGCGGCGCGGGCGCGGAACGTTCAACCACCGTCGGGTTCGACGGCATATCGATGGCGGTCGACCACGAGGCGTTTCTTTCGAAGCACGACGTTGTCTACCTGAGTCCGCCCGGGAAGGGCTGGGAATTCCTGCCGGTGGGGAACGGCGACCTGGGTGCGCCGGTCTGGACACCCACGCCGGGGAGCGTGGAGTTCAACCTCAACAAGAGCGACACCTGGGAGGCAGATCAACTGCGGGCCTGCGGCAAACTGACCCTGCACCTGGGCGCAGACCTGATGAACGGAGATGATTTCCGCGGACGTCTTGACCTCCACAAAGCGATCGCTTCACTCGAAGGTCGCACCGGGGCCGGGCACGCCAACATCTCCAGTTACGTGGATGCCAATTCCAATGTCCTGGTCATCCGGCACCGGGGGGAGACCAGGGAGCCGGTAAAGCGGCGGATCGAATTGTCACTATGGCGTGAAGAAGGAGTTCAAGTCGGCGCCCGGGACCGCGACATCTGGCTGAAGCAGAAATTCCCGGATCGATCCTACGCGCTGGCCTGCCGGATCGTCGGCGCAAAGTACACGGCAGAAAGCCGGCCGGAAGACCGGCTGACGACCATCCAGCTCGCGCCGACAAGAAAAGCGGACTTCACCGTGCTGCTTGCGGCGGTGACGTCCACCGAGCCCGGCGCCGATCCCCTCGTTGAGGCTCGTAAGCTGCTCGATGCGACGGAAGCCCGTACAATGGAAATTACGACTGAAGAGCACGAGGATTGGTGGCGCAACTTCTGGCGGCAGTCTTTCGTGTCGCTCTCGGACGATTACCTGGAAAACTTGTGGTACCTGACCATCTACAATCTCGCCTGCACCTCCAGGGGGGAATTCCCGGTAAAATTCAACGGCGGGCTCTGGCTCTGGCAGGAGGACGCGCGCGGGTGGGAGGGCCACTACTGGCATCTCAACACCCAGGAGACCTACTGGCCTCTCTACGCGGCGAATCAACTGGATCTCCTTGAACCCTATTACAAGATGTACTGGGACATGCTGCCCGTGACAAAGGAGATGGCCGCCAAATACCACAACGTCCAACAGGGCGCCTGGTACGGAGAAACCTTGAATCGGTGGGGATACCCGGACCATCTTCCGCCCAAAGATATGGGCTACATGCTTTCCCCGGGCGTCCAGATGGGATTCTACTTCTGGTGGTACTATCTCTACACCGGCGACGAAGATTTTCTGCGCACGCGGGCCTATCCCGTGTTGAAGGAATGCGTTGATTTTTACCTGGGCTACATGAAGAAAGACGAGGCGGGAATCTACTACATCTATCCCAGCGCGGCTTACGAGACGCCGCGGGAACCGCCTTTCTTCAAGAACCCCGTGGTGGACGTGGCAAACGTAAAAGTCGGCTGCCGGGTCCTGCTGGAAGCGAGCCGTATCCTCGGTGTGGACCAGGACCGGCGCGACCAATGGCAGGAAGTGCTGGCACACTTGCCGCCTTATCCCATCATGTTCGAGGAGGGAAGGACGCTGTATGCACAGGGGCTCCGCAATAACGTCGGGGCGAAGACCAAGAACAAGGTGCTTCCCGAACTCGCAAACGTGTTCCCTTCCGGCGATATCGGCTTGGAAGAGCGGGGGACCCGGCCTTTTCAAATCGCGGTCAATACCGTACTGGCACGCATTCCGCAAATGGGCTGGGGCGGGATGGAGATGGGGGTTTTTGCTGCCCGGATCGGCTTGAAGAAAGAAGCCTGGAGCCTGTTGCAACACCAGGCGACTTTCCAAATCTTTCCTCAGGGCTTCTTTCACTACTTCGAGGATGCCTTTCGTGCGTACGATTGGGGAAAACACCCCGGTGGCCTCATCCCCTATCTCGAGCCTGCGGGCATCTTTGCCATGATCGTGAATGAGAGCCTGCTCCAAAGCCACGATCGTAAAATACGTGTTTTCCCCGCGCTGCCGGATGATCAAAGCGGAGCGTTCCGGCTGCGCGCCGCCGGGGCCTTCCTGGTTAGCTCCGAGGCCAAAGATGGGGAAGTCAAGTACATCGCCATCGAAAGCCTCGTTGGCGGCCTTTGCACGGTTGTGAATCCGTGGATTGAAACCGTCATCGTGGAGGAAGTCGCTGGAGAAGACCGGCGCGTCATTCTTGAGTCCCGTGAGGAGGAGCTATCGTTCGATACCACGCGAGATGCACTGTATGTAGTGCGGGCCGCGAACGCGCCCCTGTCCGGCTATGCGGTAATACGGTTCGGCGGGGAGCGCAACACCCGGCCGAAGCGAGGATATGGGCTCATGATCGGCAAGGAGTAGCGTTCACTCTCCGAAATCCTTTCGATACCGCTCCAGCAGATCGTCGAGGCTGCCTTCCAAAACGTATGCCGCCCCGTGCGACGACGCCCACTCGCCGGGCGGCAATTCCCCGGCAACCATCGGCACCAGGTGAATGCACAGGTGCCCGCCATGACTTGCCCGGGCCGGCGTGTCCCACGCCAGGGCCAGCAGCTTTTGACCGTCCAACGACCGGCACGCGATCAGGGGAACATCCATGTCCGTCGCCGCATCCGGATACCGCCGCCAGCCGTCCGGGGTGTGAACCCAGACATTTTCTTTGACGAGTTCATCTCTCCATCGGTTGATCATCGACATTCTGAATTCCCGCTCGGCCTCCCTGGGATCTTCCGCCACGGGCAGCGGTGGCGCCGGCTGAAAGTCGGGGTTGTACCAGCCATGCGCCCCGGTATAGGAACCCCAGCCGGCGCCCGTGCAGAAAAGCCCCGTCAGCTCCTTCCATGGTTCGCCCGTGTCGTTGCGAATGCGCCACTCGAGGTGGAGAGCGTCGGCGGCCGGCGTCAGTGCGATTTCATAGGTCACGTAACCGGGGTGCGTTTGCAACATGAGCCATCGCCCGTCCCCCAGTTCCTCCCACTTCGATGGCTGCATGTGGAAATAGGAGCGCACCGGACGTTCCTCCACCGGGATCACGTCGACACCGTCGCTCTGGATCACCTCCGGCAGCAGCATTTCAAACAGAGGGCGGGCATCATCGCCGGGGCCATCGTACACCCAAATATACGCAACGTCGGGTTCCGGCAGGTTGACATGTAATTTCGCATGTTCGGATGAACCGATTTCATCATCCGTGAAATGGGCGCACGACACGAGGAGACCGCAGAGCGCCAGGAGTCCGATGCCCACTGGCTGAAACGCCGCGATAACAGCATGAGTTCGCCACTCGTGAATCATCTTTTTCATAAGGAACCACCTGCGTTCGCCGCGGAGGGCGAGTTCCCCTGCCTCCGGCACAACAATTTCGAGCCTCGACTCACTCGTCGCGTTTATCTTCAGTTCGACATATGCTCCGACTTCTCCGATCATTCTTGCACGGCGTAAGAGTGTAGTAAAGCGATCATCCCATGGGGCTGAACCGGATACAGATATGGAACACGGCGGGCGCGTGCCGGAGTCGCCCTCCACCTCCGGGGGTGTGGCGCGCGCAAAGAGTCGAAAAGAGCCCGGGAAATATCGTCGTGTCGATGCGCTGAATCGGCTATATCCAATCACCGAAAGGCGCAGTCATGAAACCACTACACTGGAATATCGAAGAACCCTTCACGTTCAACTGGCGCGGCGAGTACGTTTATTTGGATTTGCCCAGCCATATTGCGGAGCAGGGTGCGCGTGACATTCGTTCGGTGACTGATCCAGGAGGGCGCCGGACGGCGGCCCAGTTCGATCCCGAACGCAATGCGCTGGCCGTACGTATCGATCTCGCCGCGGACAGCTCACTTGAGTTGATCGCGTCAGACGAACCGGCTGAATCGACGGGCCTCCACGTGGAAACCCGGTCCGGGGTTCATGTGCTGCGAAATGGCCGAATGTCCATAGCCCTGGCAAGCGAAGCCATTGTGGTCGATGCGGACGATCGCTGGATCGTCACCGGACCTATTGCCTTTGTGGAAGGACCTGACACGATACCCCGGTGCGCCAGTCGACTGGTCGTGAAAAAGTCACCTTTTCTTGAGCATGACCGCAGATGCATCAGCCACGTCAATGCTGAAAAAATCGCCGCCGAGGAACGCATACCTACGGTTGAGATTCATCTCGACGAGATCGGCGAGGTCTTCATTCGGTACCACTATGTTTTAAAGCTTTTCAGCGGCCGAACCTACCGTTTCTGCGCCACCCTGATGGCGGATGACCCGGTACTTTACGTGACCGAGGAGACCGATCTCGGTCATGA
>CAUZEO010000269.1:0-7301 GCA_963578625.1 Kiritimatiellia bacterium
CTGCGTGTACTGACCTTGGCTGTAATGGCCGGTTTTGTTCTGGTCCTGTGCGAGCGCATCGGCCTGGCGGTGCTTCGCCCGGATGGATTTACCCATGTCGAACCGGATGGGGATCGCGGGGGGGGGGGCACTCTGACCACCATCCCGGTGCGGTCCGGCGCCGCGCAGACGCTTCGCGTCAACGCGGACTGCCGGAAGGGGTCGAGCATCCGTGTCGAATTGCTTCACGCGCAGGAGGAGAAACCACTCGCCGGCTACGCCCGGGCAGACGCGCGACCGATCCGGGGGGACCAGCCGGATGTTGCGGTGCGATGGAAAGGTCCGGCGACGCTGCCCGAGGGCGAGGAGACCTTCCGCATCCGGTTCCACCTGGAGGGGCAGCATGCGCGGCTGTATTCCATCGCGTTCTTATAAGAAGCGAAATGGAAAGGTACAAGCACCATGAGTGAAGCGACGACCGCCCGCAAACCGACGCAGCCTGGCCAAGCGCCGGACGACGCCCGGTGCCTCTATGTCTTTGGCGCCTTCCATTACGACGTGGCGTACCAGAAGACCTTCTCCGAGTACCTCCCCCGGTCACTGGAGATCATCGACGCCGGGCTCGACCTCCTTGGCCGGAACGCGCAGTACATCTTCTGCATCGAGCAGGTGATTCTTGTCGCCGAGTACTGGACACGCAGGCCCGAACGCCAGGCGGAATTCAGGCGATTCGCGCAGGAAGAGCGAATCATCTTCTGCCCCGGGATGTGGACCATGCCGGACATCAACATGCCGGGTGCGGAATCGTTGTACCAGAACGCGTTGCTCGGGCGAGCCTGGCTGATGCAGCATGTCGGCGTGCCTCCGGGACCGATATGCTGGATGGCGGACGTCGCGGGGCATCATCCTCAGATTCCCCAGATGTGTTCGCAGTTGGGGTACTCACTCTACATGTTCGCCCGAGGCCAGGTCGAGCGCGACGATGTCGTAGACTTTGCGTGGCAAGGGATTGACGGGACACGTGTCCTGGCCCATTGGGAACCGGAGACCTATTACGGACTGACCATCGGATTGGAGTGGCACGGCAAGCGGTCCGAGGAGTGGATACGCGACCGGATTGAGCGATTCGTCCTCTCCCCCCTCTCCAGGGGAGGGTCGCCCGTCATGCTCTCGACAATCGGGGGCGACTTCTGTCCGCCCCATGCGCGCGATGCGGAATTCGTGAATGCGTGGAACGGTGCGGGCAGGTCACCCCGAATCCAGATGGCGCATCCGGATACCTTCATCCAGGCGCTCCGTCGGCGGACCGATCTTCCCGTTCTGAAAGAAGATCTCAATCCGCTGTTCCAGGGGACGTACGCCAGCCGGATACGGCTCAAGCAGCGCAACCGGGCCTGCGAAACGCTCCTCTATGCTTGTGAGTTGCTGGATGCCGTCCGCGGCGCTACCGCCGGCGACGACACAAGCGGGATGTGGCGCAGGTTGTGCACGATTCAATTCCACGACATTCTGTGGGGCAGCCTGGCGCATGCGGCGTGGACGGAAGCCATGACGGAGGCAGACGCGCTCCATCAGGAACTACGGAATGCTGTTGCCCGCAGACTGGCCACCGACCCGGGTGAAGAGACCGTCGTCTTCAACCCTCTGCCATACCCCCGCGAAGATATCGTGGAAACAGGCAAAGGCCCGGGACTCGTGCGCCTGGACGCCATGCAGATCGCGCGCCTTGAAGATGTGGCCATGGCCCATGTTTCCACCCCCGCAACCGTCGCCGGGCGGCGTCTTGAAAACGGGCTCCTCTGCGTCGAAATAGACGAGTACGGGAGAATCGCTCGCATGCGCGATGTCCCGGCAGATTGCCTCTATGAAGACGAGCGCCACGGATATCTTCACGACGTGACGGTTGAGCCCGACCCGGGCGACCCTTGGACACGAGGCCGCGTCAACGGATCTCTCCTTCACGTTGCGCCATGCCACGACCCGGCATCCCGCTCGGGAACGGTGCCCGAACCCTATGGACCCGTTCAGACGCGCGGGGCCGATTCTCTCTGTTTTGAGCACCCCCAAGTTGAAGTTGGACAGGGGTCGCACGGAGTGATGGCCTGGTACGAAGCAACCTATCCCGCCCGTGGACTCACCATCCGTTACACCCTGCACGCCAATGAGAAGTTGCTCCGGATTCGAGTCGAACACCGAACGCGGATCATTCGCGCGCGCCTGCGCGCGGTGGTGCCCACCGGCATACCGGGCGGGGCAATCCGCCGGGAAATACCCGCCGGATATGTCCGACAGCCGGAAGGAGAATTCCCCGCTCAGAGTTGGATGGACTACGCGAACGAGGACCGTGGACTCTGTCTTCTCAACCGGGGCCTGCCGGGGAACAACACCACCGACGGGGTGATGCTCCTTTCGCTGTTCAGGGCGGTGGTGATGGACGAGCCGGGCGTCGCGCCGGACTATGAACTCGAGGTCGACCAGGAAGCGGTTTACGCGCTGCATCCCTTCACGCCCGGCGACAACCGTTACGATCCCTGTCGCCTGGGCAAGCTCTTCAACAACCCGGTCCTGGGCGCGACCGGCAGGCTCTCGGCCGGTGACTCGCGCAGGATGGAATTTCACGGCCGCGCAGAGCCCCTCGCCGTTCGCGCCGTGGCCGAGGACTGCATCGAACTCCGGCTCCACGAATCTTCCGGCAGCACACAAGATATTCGGATCACCTGCCACGCCCCGGTTCGTCAAGCCTCGCTGATCACTCCCTTGGGGGAACCGGTGCGCGACGTCCGGTTGGGCGCGACAAACGACGTCCACTTCACGCTGAAGGCGTTTGAAATCGCAACCCTCAGGCTGGAGTTTATGAACACATGAGTGAGTGGTTGACACCCACGCTGCTCAGGCGGGACTATGGTTGCACAGGTAGGGACGAACGTGGCGACGGAAAAAGGATCTGGCTGGGGGCGGGCCCGATGGCCCGGCTGCGGGACTACGAGCAGGTGGAAGAGGTCGACATCCTGCTCGAGCCCGTCGATCCGATCCCCCACCCGACGCCGGGCCGGATCATCCCGCCCAGGGCCGTGGTCCCGGGACAGGCAGGCAGATCTTGAAAACGAAGCGGCATGTGACGATTCCCTCTTCCAACAGGCAATACTCGAATGGTACAAAATCGGGCTCGTTCCCGATTATCGTGGGCGAGTCCTGCTATGTGAAGGCTATTAGACCCGAATGGCACTCCAGTCTGCGAGAGGTTTGGCAACTACAGAGCGCTGTATGACGGAGCACGGCAATCGGATCGGGGCGGCAGTACTGGGACTCGGCAGCATGGGCGGGACCCATATCCGGACGGCCCTGGACTCGCCGTTCATTCACCGGGTGATCGGCTACGAGCCGTCCGCTGACCGGGCGGCACAGCGCGGCAAGGAACTCGGCATCGACACCACATCGGACCTGGATGCGATCCTGAACGATCCGGAGATCCAATTGGTGCAAATTGCGGCGCCGAATCCGCGGCACGCGGAGCTGACGATCCGCGCCCTGCGCGTGGGGAAGGCGGTGCTTTGCGAGAAACCCATCAGCGAAACGCTGGAAGACGCGCGGCGGGTGGTCGAGGCGCAAGAGGAGACCGGCTGCTTCCTGCAGATCGGATTCGAGGCGCGTTACTCCAGGATGTTCCTCAAGACGAGGGCGTGGATCGACGCGGGGCTAATCGGGACACCGGTGAACTGCCATTGCCGCTATTACTGCAGTGAATTCCATCTCAAGGACACCTGGCGCAGCAACAGCAAGGGAACGCTGATCGGCGAGAAGCTCTCGCACTACCTGGACCTTCAGCGCTGGTTCATCGGCAGCCCCGTCCAGGAGGTATTCTCCATGACCGCCCCGAATGCGGTGGCGTACTTCAATCATCCCGACAACCACCAGATCAACTTGCGCTTCGCCAACGGCATGATTTCGAACCTGAACTTCGTGATGCACATCGCCGAGACCGATCACACCGACCCGCTGCTGGAGATGCTGGAGAAACAATCCGACGACGGACACTTCCTGCAGTTCCACATCTTCGGCACCCGGGGGGCGATCGAGACCGATGTATTTCGCCGTCGCATCCGCCGCTGGACTTTCTCCGACGGCCCGAAGCAGCTGGTCAGCGAGATCGTCGAGACCGTCACCTTTCCCAGGGAGGAGGACCAGGAGTGGTTCCACAACGTGCACGGTCAAAACCTGCGGATCGCGGAATTGGTGGCGAAGGGACTCCGACCCGAGAACCCGGTACACGATTCATTCGAAACGATGAAGACCGGCTTTGCCGCCGAGATGTCGGAGCGCGAAAAACGCGTGGTCAGGCTGGCCGAACTGGCGTGATGCAGCGGCACCTATCCCCATGGATTCAGCGTAGGCACGTCACTTGGTCAACTCCGACAGGACGCACGTATCGACAAGATATCTCATAGTTCGAGATCCCGTCCGTACCCACGCGTGCGTTCGAGATCGATAACCATCGATCTCATACCGCCCGTACCACCATGCTCTTGGCGTTCCGTCTCTGTTCTTCCTCAGCTCAAGCGACATTCAGGAGCCTCAATATCTTTACACTCTCTTACACTGTTTTACTCTATGGTCATTCGTCAGCCTCATTACCAACGTATCCACCAACATAGATACACGAAAACAGAGAAAATTGATTGAATTAAAGGAAGTTTCGGTGATTCATTCGGGTATGTGACCCGTGTAGCGGACGACAACCGCAACCCAGGCTACGTGCCGGATTGCTTTATTGCCTGCGCATCGATGCGCTCATACCCCTCGATCTTCTTCTCAATCGCCTTGGACGCCGGCATCAAACGATAGCCGCGAAAATCATACGCCGGACATTCGAGATAGACCCCTTGACCCAGCACGTCGGATGAGATTTGCGCCGTTCCTTCCGAGACGAGAACCTGCTTGCTTTCTTCATCCACGATAAACCAGTTTCCATCCGGGGCGGAAATCGTAAGCTTCAGGTAACAAGGCTTCTCCTGGTTGTAATTGCCGGCCACCACAAGGTACTCGTCCTGCCGGTTTCCGCGATAGGCCCTGCTTATCAGGTCGCGCGCCTGATCGGGGTCTTCCCAGGTCACAACCTCCAGGGCGAGGTTTGCCGGGTCGGGCGTCCCCTCAAAAATCAGCTCCTGATTTCTGCCCAGGAATCCCATGGCCCGATTCAGGAGCACGAAATTCTCGGCATCCATGGAGAGTCCGGCGTAGAGGCCCGTCCCTTTGCACCCGATCAGGGCGGCCCCCAACACCTGGAGCATGATCTCTTCGGCAGGAACAACCACCCGGCCATAGGAACCGTGAGAAACATTTTGACAGCCCAGGAACTGGGCATTCGGGGCTTGCTTCATATACGATGTCATCTTCCGGAGAGCGGCCGGTCCCGAAAATCGCATCGGCTGGCAGTAGGTCACATAATCGCCGAAATTCTCATACCCCAAGTCCCGGCCCGAACCGGGCTTCACCCCCATGTTCCCCTCGGTAATGATGGTTTCAATGTCGGGATTGATTCCCCTGACAAAATCGGCCCAGTTTTTGATCACTAATGAAATCAGCTCCCTGCGATGGCCCATCCATCGCTCGATCTTCTCCGGTTCGATGGCCTCCGTCGTTACCCAGTTATCGGTTTTGCCCAGATCCCGGATGTCGACAACCAGGTTAAGCTCTTCGTCCGCGGGAATACCAAATAGTTCCTTGAACTGGCCGGTATTCCACGGATCCAAAGAAGCAAGGCTGACCCGCGCGCCGGGCTCGAAATTCCAGAGCGCCGCGTCCGCCATGGGAGCATACCGCTCCATCGCGCCCTTGTCCGCATCCTCAAACCACCGCGGCCCCATGGAGACCGGATCGTCCTCGTATTTTCCCAGGCCGCGTTCAACCGCCTTATAGATGCTGCGGGGCGAATCGCCAAAGGCATAGCCTCCCCCCGTCGAGACGATGATGTAGAAGCCACGTTTTCGCATCTCCTTTATACATTCATCCTGGGCGGGATCGACACCGGTTGGATGGGAAGGTGAATCGATGCCGTACTGGATGGCATTGATGCCGGCCTTCGCCAGGGAGTCCCCGAGTTCGTCCCACGCGCCGTTGCGCCAGCGCGGCCCGCGATAAAGCCAAAGCAAGAAGTCCCTCGGGGAGATCTTGGGGGGCGTCTCCAATGCCTCGTAAATCTTGAGCTCAGACATATCTGTGTGGCATGCCCGTCCTTTGTGAAAAAGGGTGACTTGAATCGGTTGCGTCTCGTCGGGAACCTCCTGATCGGCGTCGGTTCGATACCAGAGCGTATCCACGTTCGCCCCACTTGAGGACTGATCAAAAAATCGAACCTTCGCCCTTTCGGCATCGATCGATTTCTCTATTTTCCAATAGGGCTTGCCGCACCACACGGTTTCGGTCACCGCGAGTCTTGGATCATCTTCGTAGATGGTTGTGATGCCGTTGTCGGGGAAGCGGTGCGTGACGCCGACGAACTTTAGGTAGGCCGGCAGAAGCACCTCGTAAGAAAAATTCTCCGGCGTATATTTTTCGGTGTCGTCCGCAACCGAGGTAATAAACAGCTCCAGGAAATTCTCCTGCCCCTTAATCCCGGAGGTCACACCGCTCTTGCAGATGCTCGAATGCACAAAGTAGATGTGGGGCGGATCGAGGCGTTTCCCATAAACATCCGCCGCCAGGCATTCCGGGGATCCCGGAATATTGATAAGCAGAATCGAAACGACTCCGATCCCAAAGAGCATTTTCATGGTTCGGAGCATGCCGGAGTAGAACTTGGAGCGCAAGGGTGATGCACAGCGCATATGCGACAATACTTATATTCTTGCCAACCGCCTTTCCCGCGAATATAGAGACCAACCGGATTCGTACGTGCAGCACAAGTTCGACGAGCTCTGGCACGCCGCTCAACACCGGGACGAGTACTGATACTGCTGATCGGGATGTCATGGCAGCGCAGGGCCGGAAATCACGCCCTTGACGTCGATGAACCTGCTCCTTACATTGCATCTCTAATCGTGTCGGATGATGTTGTTGAGCGTGGACTCAGTCTTGGCCGTAGAGTCCGCTCGATTGTGAAGTTTTTCTGGATTTTCTAATGCTTTCGGGCAGCGAATGTTTCCCCCCGCGGCCCCGGATGCTACAGGCGGAGTAGCTCAGTCGGTTAGAGCGGCGGCTTCATAAGCCGTAGGTCGTGGGTTCAAGTCCCTCCTCCGCCACCACTCCTTCTCCCTGACTCCGACCCGCGCGGCAACTCCTTGCCCGTCACGATCTTATCCCGATTCCCGCCCGATCGGGATACT
>CAUZEO010000270.1:0-7270 GCA_963578625.1 Kiritimatiellia bacterium
CACAATCAACAGCGTAAAGGAATCACAAATATGGAACTCATCCTGACCGTCACTGCGGTCTTCGTCGTTCTGGGCGTGGTCATCGCGGGCATGTATAACGGCCTGGTTCAATTGCGGAACCAGGTTCAAAATTCGTGGGCGCAAATCGACGTTCAACTCAAGCGCCGGCATGACCTCATTCCCAATCTCGTGGAGACCGTAAAAGGCTTCGCAGGGCATGAGAAGGAAACCCTCGATGCGGTCACCAAAGCCAGGTATACGGCCGTAGATGCAAAGACGGTCGGCGAACAAGGCGCCGCGGAACAGAATCTCGGTGGGGCACTGGGTCGCCTGATGTTGATCGTTGAAAACTACCCGGATCTCAAGGCCAACCAGAATTTCCTCGCACTGCAAAACGAGCTTTCGTCAACAGAGGACGAAATCGGCCAGGTACGGCAGCAGTACAACCAGACCGTCATGCAGATGAACATCCGGGTGGAATCGTTCCCAACCAACCTCATTGCCGGCCTGTTCGGGTTCAAGTCCGAGGAGTTTTTCGAAGTCACGGCGCAGGAAGAACGCGCAGTTCCCGACGTAAAATTCTAGCCCACATATTTCACCCTCTTTCTACTGCGAACGCGAATGTCACGCTATACCATGTACTCAACCTCCACCTTCTCGCTACGAAAGAGAGTGAAATATGCGGGCTAGCCAGCCGATACCCGTGCTACAGGATTTGGCAGCATGCTTCTAATCAAAAATGCACGCATTCTGGATCCTGCCACGTCGAGAGACGAGGTGGGCGACGTTTTCGTGCAGGGCGGAGTAATCGCGGACTACAGCGTCCCGATTCCCGACCAAGTCGAAACGGTCGACGCCACCGGGTTATTGGTTGCGCCCGGTTTCTGGGACATTCACGTGCATCTTCGCGAGCCGGGCGGGGAGGAAGCAGAAACGGTCGCTTCCGGTTCCGCATCCGCCGTGCGGGGGGGATTTACGACGATCGTCGGCATGCCGAACACAACCCCGGCGCTCGACACTCCCGAACAGGTGGCCTTCGTTCTGGCGGCGGGACGAAAAGCCGATCTTGCTCGAGTCCTTACGACCGGGTGCATCACGCGCGGCCGGGCCGGATCTGAACTGGCGCCCCTTTCTGAACTCGCGGACGCCGGTGCCATCGCATTCACCGATGACGGCTGTACCGTGCCGAATGACGACCTGTTACGGAAAGCCATGGAAACGGCCCGGGACCTGGATCGTCCAATCATGGACCACGCGCAGGATTCCGAACTGGAAAGACGCGGGGTCATGCATGCGGGCGAGTTCTCCCGAAAGCACGAACTTCCCGGCATCCCCTCCGAGGCGGAGGAGCGAATCGTGGCGCGGGACGCTGCCCTCGCCGTAGAAACAGGCTGCCGATTCCATATTCAGCATATCACTTCCGGAGGCAGCATCCGGCACCTGGACGAAGCCCGCGACGCCGGCGCCCACATCTCCGGGGAACTCACGCCCCACCATCTGGCGCTGTGCGATGCGGCGATCGATCCGAAAAACGCGAACTATAAAATGAATCCGCCGCTGCGCAGTTCCGACGACCGGAACGCGCTTACCCGGGCACTGCTCGATGGGCATATCGAGATTTTTGCCACGGATCACGCGCCGCACACCGAAGCGGAAAAGGCGCGGGGCTTCCTTGAGGCTCCCTTCGGAGTACTGGGCCTGGAGACGGCCATCGGCATCACCTACTCCCTCCTTGTCAAAACAGGCCGAATGAGCGCTCTGGATTGGGTCGCCCGCTGGACCACCGCGCCCGCGAAAATTCTCGGCTTTTCCCCTCCCAGTGTAGCGCCGGGCTCCCCTGCAGACCTGGTTTTGATCGATCCGCGACTTGAATGGGTCGTGGATCCCGGAACATTTGAATCACGCTCCAGGAACACCCCCTTCACCGGTTGGAAGTTGACGGCTCATCCGGTTCGCACAATCCGCGAGGGCCGGACGGTCTGGCAACGATCGTGATCGTTCCTAACCACGGTTGCCGCCAAGGGTAAAATCAGCTCATATAAAACCTTGGGAATCCGCGGGCTGAACGATTCACAAGCGGGTCGTTGACAGTCTCCGAGGGTCATGACATTATCCGGACTGCGAATGAGTTAGGAGGGCGCAGGAATGCCCGATCTTGTCGGCGTTTCCATCGATTATAAAGATAAGAAGTTTGAGCTGGATGATGACGATATCACTATCGGGAGAACCGATATTAACGTCATTACCCTCAACAATTCATCGATTTCTGGAACCCATTGTGTGCTGAAAAAATCGGGGGCCTCCTATCTGCTCACGGATCTGGAATCCACGAATGGAACCCGAGTCAACGGGCAGCCCATTACCGAAGTGCTGCTCCAGGACCGGGACGTGATTCACTTCGGCGCCTTGGAATTTGTCTACACTGACCGGCAAGGAGACGAAGTCGATACAGAAGCCCTGAATACCTTCGAAATGCCGAAGGTTGAGGTCTCCACTGCCCCGATCAAGCGACCGGAGACTTTTTCGAGCGTGTCTCCGTTCGGGGCCCCTCAGAAGAAAAACAAGAAATCGTGGCACGTCCTGATCACTGTGATCGGGGTCTTGGCGCTGGTGTGCGTTGCGCTTCTTTTCTATTCTCTTTTCATTGCGTCCTGAACGGGCGACTGTTTCGGCGATGCCTTTTCGATTCGGGCGTTTTAACCGGTCCGCATGGACTCTGCTTGAGCTGTTGCTCTCGCTCGCGATAGCCGCTCTGGTATTGACCCTTATCTACTCTCTCTTCCACATGGTGCTGTCGGCAATGCGCGCGCAGGAAGGCACCCGATCCCGATCGGCGGAAGTATCCAATATTCTAGGGATCCTCCGGGATGATCTGACCATGGTCGTGCAGCCGGAGGGGGATCGTGGATGCGAATTGGTGCTGGAATCTGGCAAACAGGGCAATCCGCCGGCGTTTCATCGGCTGGATCTGTGCTCCAAGGAGTTCACGGAGAGGCAGGAGGATTCGCGTTGGCACGACATGGTGCGGGTACAGTACCGGGCGGAATCTTCGCCGACAGGGATTCGCCTTCTCCAAAGCCGAAACCTGGTGGTGGGCCCCGGCATGTCGGACGAACCTGTCACGAACGTCCTGATCGAATCCCTGGAGGGCATTCACATTGAGTTTTTCGATGGCTACTCCTGGACGGGCGTATGGCCGCCGAAAGAAACCAACACGCTCCCAGTCGCCGCCCGCATGTCTCTGCAAGTGTCGGAGAGGGGAAAGACCACGGCCTACGAAATCGAAATCCACCTTCCTTCGGGCATGGTTGTTGCGCCCGAGGGTAGGGATGGAGGGATTGGGGAATAGGGAATGGGGATTTCGACATTCGATATTCGGCATTTCTGACGCCGTGCAGGCTCCTCAAGGTGGCAGAACCCGGGAAATGTCCAATGTCGAATACTCAATGTCGAATTTCCAAGTTCGGGGAAAGCACCGATGAAACAACAATCACACAACCCAACAATGTGACAACTTTAAATCAGGACTCAACCGGAATAGGGATTGGGAAATGGGGATATCAGATGGAGATCAGATCGATATCATCCTGGGGTGCCGGCTTTACTTCAATTTGGCGACGGTTTCGGGATGAACGAATGCAAACGGGAACGGTTCCGCCCGGGCCGACGTTGCTGTAGTGGGCGCAAATAGCGGCCGCCAGACGGACCTGATCTTCGGTTGCTATAATGGGCAGCAATCCGGTCGGACCTTCAAGTTCCTCGACGCTGATGATCAAATCGTACAGTTCCGAGCAGTTCTCAAGGTGACGACTCTCCTCTTCGGTACGACCCAGCACCAACTTTGTGACCGGCCCTAACCGGAAATGGCTGCCAAATCGAAGCAAATCGATTGCGCGCCGGCCCTGCAAACCTTCGTGGATCCGCAAATCGGCGAGGCGCTCAATGAATGCAGGGTCGGCAAGGTGGCTCGCGGGTTTCTCATGTCCCGGTCGGATATCCAGGCCAAATGTTCGCGCTAGTTCGAGTTGCCGCGAACTGTCCGCGCCCTGAAAATCTAGACAATCATCCCGGCTCACCCAGCCCTCATTCTCGGGTTTGGTCGGGGGGAGCAGTTTGGCGGACAAGGGACGAAGGATCAGCTCGGGAATCCCGGAATGGTCGGCCGCGTACTTGAGGGCCTCTTCCGTCTGCGTCGGGGTCCCCTGGTTCAGAACCTCCCCTGTGACAACAAAACTACAGTCGAATTCCTCCAGCCGCTCCGCCGCGCACCGAAGCATCTCAGCGTGGCATTCAAGCCGCAACGTGATGGACACATCGTCCAGGGCCTTGCATCGCTCAACCACGCCCACCAGGCTTTTCGTAAACTCGACGACCTCAACCGCCAAATTCATGGCCTCAGCCCGTGACACGGCCTCCTGCTGGTCGGCGATTGGACTTTCAAAGACCAATGCCTGCAGATCGACAGACTGATCCTGTACAAGACGGGCGGCCAATAGACTGTCCAGCCCGCCCGAAAACAGGATTATTGCGCGTTTTCTACCCTCCATAGCCCCGTTCCTGCTCAAAGGAACTAATCAAGGACCATAGCGGTCTTCCCCGGGGTGCGCAAGCATTGGGAACAAAACAAAATCGTCCTTTTTGTTTACTTGACGTAGCCTTTGACAGGAGGTGGTGGTGCGCCCAGCCCTGATAAGGGGCTATTGGGTTTGAGTTGAGTTTGTACCGTTTATACAGGAACGGGATGGTTCCAAAATGATCCTTACACATTTCATAATCATCACTTTTACGACTGCCGGGCTTCTATTTGCGCATGGTTGCTCCTCTTTGCCGGAGTTGGCTACCATGGCAGAAACGGATGCCAATCTGGCCGAGGATGTTTACTCCCGCCTCGGTGAGGATTCGTTCGTTCCCGGCGTGAATATTGGCGTGCGGGCCAAAGACGGCGTGATCACTCTGTCCGGCCTGCCGCAAAATTCCGAACAGCGCGCACGCGTCATTTCGATCGCGGCGGGAACGCCCGGCGTGGACCAGGTAACGAATAGTTATTACTGAACAGCCCGGCTTCTTCGCCTGAGGCTATTCGGACCGCGATCAGTCCTCGGATTTCGAATCGGGAGTTGAGTCGAGGTTCCCTGACCCCGGGTCTTCAGGAAGAGGTGCCGTGTCATCCCTACCCCTCTTGAACTCGGTAATGCTTCGCCCTATAGACCGGGCGAGTTGAGGCAGCCGCGCTGCGCCGAAGAAGAGAACCAGGATCACCATGATCGGGATCAGTTCCTGAAGACTGGGCATCCCGAATCCAACTACACCTGAGCTAATCATCATAACCGTTTCTCCATACATCGCCCCGTCGTGTCAATAAACGACCCGATCCCCTGTCTGGATAAACCCGGTGAGGATATCCGCGATCCCGAAATGGGCCTCCCGGAACCTGTCAAACCGGATCATCCCGACCAGAAGTTCTTCTCTAAATACCTTCCCCTGACTTCCGGGTCCTGGCAAGTGCTGGCCCTCGACAACTACATATCCCCCGTCTTCATTGACCCGCACGACCCATCCTACAGTCCCGCGCGGGATGTCCCCAACGACACCCACCCTCGACGGGTTGTTGGTCTTTTCGGTGTTCCCACTTCCGGATGCACAGCCCTGCGCCAACAGCAGTAGCGCGCAGCATGCGCACACAAGCACGAATTGGGACCGCAGAATTTGTGCCACGATCATCGAAACAGAGGTTATATCCGTCACTTCCTGGGACCTTCCAGCGGCAAATAAGAATTCAGTGGACAGGATGCACAGGTCGGTTGAGCCCGGCAATGATTTTTCCCGAGTCGTACCAGCAAGGCATGAAATTCCGCGTAAAGGGCGGGATCCGGTTCTAGCTCCGATTCGAATATCGTCGCGAGCTCGCTGTAGGTCTCGGCCCCTGAAATCCACCCGTGTCTGCCCAACACCCGGCGAGTGTAGGTATCGATGACAAAGCGTGGGCGCCTTCCCGCATACAGCACAATGCAGTCGGCGGTTTCGGGTCCAATGCCCGACACCCCCAGAAGTTTCTCCCGCATGAGACCGGCT
The DNA here is from genome assembly GCA_963578625.1 of Kiritimatiellia bacterium. Taxonomy (GTDB): domain Bacteria; phylum Verrucomicrobiota; class Kiritimatiellia; order SLOV01; family SLOV01; genus CAUZEO01. Next base: position 6,073 of record CAUZEO010000270.1, read on the forward strand.
GGAAGCGCAAGGAACCGATCCAGGTCGCCCCCATAGCCCCCCATGAGCAGGTCCATCAGGGCGAATAAGCGCCGGGTCTTGACCCGGAACGCGCCGCTGGGTCGAATCCACGCCTCGAGGGACGCGGCCCCGGCCGCGTACATCCGGTGAAGATCCATGACCTCAGCCTCCTTCAAACGCGAAATAGCCCGCTCGACATTGACCCAGGCCGTATTCTGGGTCAGAATGGCGCCTACCATCGTCTCCCACTCCGTCTCCGCCGGCCACCAGTGCTGGGCACCCCATGCCGCATAGAGTTCGTCATACACGGCGCGGAGCGGCGGGCGATCGGGCGGGGTCTCTTTCAAACCAGACGCATTCACTTAACTATTCACAATGAGGGACTAACCAATCTACACTCATGGAGTAGATCTATTCATTCGAAAGGACTTGAAATGGAAATCCATTTTCTGGGCGGCGCTGATACGGTAACCGGATCGCAGCACCTGATCGAAGCAAACGGCCAAAGACTCCTGCGGGACTGCGGGCTCTTCCAGGGCAAGCGGAAGCTTGCGGAAACATACAACCGCGAGCTCCTGTTCAATCCGGAACAGCTCGATTGCCTTCTCCTCTCTCACGCGCACATCGACCACTGCGGAAACATACCATCTGCAGTTGCGCAAGGCTATAACGGCCCCATTCACGCAACCACCGCGACCGCCAAACTTTGCGAAATCATGCTTCAGGACGCCGCCAAGATCCAGGAGCAGGACGCCGAATACCTCAACCAGAAAGCCAGTCGCCGCGGATACCCGCCGGTCGAGCCGTTGTATCGGATCGAGGATGCGCTGGCGGCACTGAAATTATTCCGGGGCCACCACTACGGGAGCGAGCAGGAGCTGATCCCCGGCGTCACATCTCAATCGCTCGAGGCGGGCCACATCCTTGGATCGGAATTGAGCGTCATCACGGTGGAGGAAAAAGGAAGGAAAGTTCGCGTTGGTTTTGCGGTAGACCTGGGACGGGAAGGCCTGCCCATCATTCGCGACCCGGAGCAGATGGGTGAGATTGACATTCTCGTGATGGAAAGCACCTATGGAAACCGGCTGCACGGCGACATCCGGGACGCGGACACTTCGCTGGGCGAAGTGATCCGGCGAACGGTGGAGCGCAGAGGGAAAGTATTGATTCCCTCGTTCGCCCTGGAACGAACGCAGGA
>CAUZEO010000271.1:0-7258 GCA_963578625.1 Kiritimatiellia bacterium
TCGATGATTTGGCGGGGGAGTCCGGCCACCGGGAACCCTTTCTTCGTACACTGGAAAAACGAATGGGGATCGCAAATTTCGGCATGGGTACCCGCACGAGGGTATATCAAGCGCTGAGAACATTCCGGGAAGGGAGCCGTGCGGAAGTACGGCGGATGGGCAAGGCGTTGCTCAATTTAACCATGTAACACACTGATCCCGATCCTCCTGGAATGTCAACCGCACCTACGGTAGAGGAGAAGTGTATTTGTACACTCTAGTACCAATCGCATACATTGTGGTTTCACTTTTTTTGATAAAATGACGTATGTTATCATCATGGGTTGGATCTATACTAATCTCTGTAAAAGTTTGTCCACCATCCGTTGTTTCAAAGGTAGTGTGATCTCCTCCTATCCAGCCTAAACTAGTAGTATAAAACCCAATCCCCAAAGCCTCATAACCCATAGAATAACGTCCTTCGTAGCTCCCATCAACAAAAGTCTTAGCTGACCAATTCTCTCCTCCATCACCGGAAGCAAACATTATATAATGTTTTACATCTGAGCCTTCCTGCCCTACTTCGAGCCGAGGTCGATTTTCAGCTCGGCGCTTACGCCGCTCATGACGTCCTTGACGTGAATGGTGTGCACACCGGACACTTCGTTTAGAGCCAGGGGCACGGTGATCGTGGCACGTCCCGCGGCGGCCAAAATGTTCTGTGCATACCATTCGAGCTCCCCGCCGTCGGGACCGGTGACGGTCACGCGCAGCACATGGTGCCCGGTCACCTCGGCGGCTCCGGCCTCGACCGAAGCGTTGAGTATCAACGGCACGCCAGGCACGGCACTATTGATCGATTTCACGCGGACCGCCTCGACCCTGTAGGGAGAAAGAGCCAGGACCTCGGCCTGGTAGTTCAACGGCCTGTCGCAGTGGTCAGCGTGTCCCAGGTATTCGGCCGCGCGAACATCGTATAGATGCGACGTTCGCGGAAAATGAATTCGTGCCGTGTAGGTTTCGTTGTCGTGCAGAAAGTAGGACCGCATCAGTCCGACCAATTCGATCCCTCCGGCGTCGAACCGGGCGATTTCCGTCGGGGGCATTTCGCCCTCGAGCGATTTGATGCTGACCGCGGGTTCCATCCCGGCGTAGCGCTGCAGCAGCTCGGCCATCTTCCCCCACCGCCCCCTCAATTCTCGCCAGTCCTCCCGGCCGCCATGCATGCGATAGTATCCGCTGAACGTGTCCGTCCCGATGAGGACAGCCCTCCCTTTGCCGACCTCGGTAACCGTGTTCGGCTTGTCCCGGGGAAAAAGTTCAGCGAGGGCAGACGCGGGTCGCTTGGCGCCCGATTTTTTGAGTATCGCCGGCATAATGTCGGCAACGACCAGGCCCCCATTGCGAGCGAACTCCAGGATGTTCTCGACCTCACGGTCTGATATGGCTCTGCTGTTGGGCAGAAACAAAACCTTGTAGCCGTGGTCGGCAAGCTCGCCCTGCTCGATCTGCTCGTAGGCAACGAAGTTGTATTGAAAGCCCGAGTCCTCGAGAGTTCGGGCAACGTCGCCAAGAGCATCCTCATAGATGCAATGGAAAACATCGGATCGCTCGGAATAGAGGCTGTTGACGATCCGCGACGACTCCGAAAAGTGGATGGCGATCCCGTCGTCGGCCCGCGAGCCGGATAAGACGAGCCTGCCAATGCCCGACTTGATTTCGGCCAGCGCCTGTGCTTGGGACTCCATGAATCCCAGGCTTGTCAGGTCCGGGGCGTACCCGCTGACGGGACCGGGCGCACCCATGGTCCAGAACCACGTCGTGTTCATGTGGTGCAGAAGGCTGTACCAGGGGTGATAGTGGAAGTACTCGATCCTGCTCGGTCTGCCGTGTGAGCTTCCGCCGAAGGCTCCGTACCACAAGCCGCGCACCGTGCTGGAATCGGCCGGTCCGAACGAGCGCTTCACCTCCGATTGGATGGGCTGGGCGACGGCCTTCGCATTGTAGCTCTGGAACAATTGAATGTTCTTTGAAAGAAGCCACCAGTCGAAGCCGGAGTTGGGACCATGAAGACCCTCGTCGCCGTCGAGGCCCGTCCGGGCCCCCGGATCACCTTCGCGAATAAAGTCGCCGGCCTGTTTGTACAGCTCGGCATAGATGACGTCCGAGCTGAGCTTGTGCGTCACCCACGGGGCGAAGTTGCCCGTCTGCTTTGCCTCGGCGAACTCGATCGGCATTACCTGATCCCATGCGGTGTATTCGGTTCCCCATTCTCGGTTCAGCGCCTCCAGCGACGGGTACAGATTCTCGGCAAGCAGGCGGCGGAAGCGATCCAGCGCGGCCGGGTGCCAATCCAAGTCCGGATCGGCTGAATAGAGGGATTCGTCGCCGTGGGACCAGACGAACGGGCCATACGGGCCATAGACCTCTCCGTCGCGGCGGAAGAGTCGGCCAATCCTATCAAGGGTTTTGGAGTCGGCCAGACACCCATGCCAGGGTGTTTGCGTCTGGTTGACATGTGTGTCCTCCGGCGCGGTCAAGTGGCCGAATCCACCGTTGTAGGCGCCGATCATCAGGTTCGCCGTGGCGCAATTCCGGGCCCTCATCTGCATCTGCTCAGGATTTTTAATGTAGCTTCCGGGCAACGTGTGAAGCACGTCGGCCTGATCGACCTCTCGAAGTTTCTTGAGCATGTAGAAAGTAGGCAGGGAGTTGCAGGATCGCGTGTTCGCCCAGACGAGGCTTGCGAAGTCATCGTGTCGGAAATGTGCTCGAACCGGAAAGCGGAACGTGCGCACCAGAAGCGTCTTGCCATTTTCCGAAATGACGAGGCGCAGCTCGTGCATGGTGTGCAGAGGAGCAAGCGGTCCCAGGCTGACATGTGCCGATCCGCCCAGTTCCGCTTGCATGATGTGCACCGACTCCTGGGTGTCGATGTGCCGGCCGTGAAGATCCCACAACTCGGCCGAAAGCCGCTGATCCGAAAGCAGGGGTTTGGAAAGGTGGAACCTCGCCTCGACTTTGTCGCCCGCCTCCAGCATGTCGTCCAAAAGCTCGACATCTTCGATGGAGTTGTCGTGCACGACTTTAAATGCGCTGCCACCCCATTCCAACACACTGCCTTCCGCATCGCGTGCCCACATGTCGAGTATGTACTGTCCTGCCGGCACCGGCGGCAGCTCGAGTTGCACCTTGCCGGCAGAGGACTCGATCGGAAGCGAACGCTCGAAGATCGCGTGCCCGTCGTTCGATCGAACCGCGACCGATACCGACGCAGTAACCGGGGCGCCTTCCAGGTGGATCGAAATCGGCACGTTCTCACCGGCAGAGGGAGCCGAGGGAATCTCGGCACGCAGCGTCACGGCGGCCGATCTGCCCGCAGCCCACCGGATGGCACGGGCCACCAGCGACTGGTAATATTCGTAGGGGCCGAGTTCGAGGACGGCCTCCTCATCCCTCGGCCAGCTCGCGTGATGAGCCGCTTGAACCCAGTCGGGCGTCAGACAATGCAAATCGGTGTCGATCTCCACACCCTTGGGCTCATGGCGCGGCTGCTGATAGTCGAGCACAACGACCCGCCCGTTTCCGGAGGTGCTCGTCCGAACTAGTTTTGCTTCGTCCGCATGGCGAAGCCGGGGGAGGTCCCGCCACGGGACGCCGCGAAGCACCTCCTGAGATTGGCTGTCGGATCCATTCCCGATAAGTTCCTCGAGTTCGGGATCGATGTCGGGCGGACACACATATACGAGACCCGTGCCGCTGCGGACCATTTCCGCGATTTTTGCACGCGCGCCTGCGGGAAGGGCGGACCAGCGGATCTTGCCGATGACGATGACATCGTGTTCGCTCTCCAGATATTGGGACAACAACTGCGTGACCAGCTCCAACTTTACCGCCGCCACTTCCTCCGAGAGGTGAATCGCCTTCGGGTCAGACATGTCGGGGGCCACCAGTTCACTGTTGTAACACAACCATGGCGTGAAACGGATATCCAGGCGCTGGGCCAGTTCCACGGTCTCGCGGTGTGACCACGTAGGGGCCGCGATCAGGACCTTGATTGATCCGCCGGCCAGGGGTTTCGCCCATTTCACGTGCGGCGTCTCGTACGCCGTTGTCACGATTCCGTACGGCTGCCAATACTCGAAGTCCAGCGGGTGAGATCGATCGATGTTTTCAGATCGAGAAGCCGCCACTGCCGTTCCCGTGGGTGATGCTGAAAAGATGCACGGCAGAAGAAGAAAAAGAAGAGATGCGCTTCGATGGCTCATGATCATAAATCCATTCATCTAGGTACGCGGTCAATTTCAAGGCGTCACGTACAGAAGCCCCGCGAATTGGTTTCTGCTTCGACCGGAGATTCTCAGGACGGGACAAGAAAAGCCAGTGCGAATCATAGGAGGTTGCTTTTTCGAGATTTCGGAGAACACTTCTTCCGCGCCACCTAGAGCCCACAATTCCTGCCGGAACCGTATGCGAAACGCGTCCCCGGAGTCAAGGTTCGGGACGGCAGGGGCGATCGTGTGGCCAGAGCGAGCCCCGACGCCGGGTTGACCGCAATTCAACCCCATCCGGTGCGTGTTTTGAATAGACCCCTTATGTCGCGAAGTCGGGGCCGTTCGCGTACGCTATGACTGGTTCAGTGTCGTAGTCTGGAAACAAATCATCGAAGCAGGGCAGCGTGGGCATCGTGTTGAACATGGTCGTGGGGCCCACCCGAGGGACCCCGCGCATCGGACTCCACAGACAGATCCCCGGCCGCAAGGGCCGGGGATCTGTTGTTTGTTTGGTCCGAGATAGGGGCAACGAGCAGAACAAGTTCGGTGGGATCCGAATCGAGGTGAGCAAAGAGGGCAGGGCTAGCCGTCGAATTCGCTGACTCGAACAGGTGCTTCTGTATCAACGGCCTTGCGGATGGCGGTCATCAGTCGAATGGCGTCCAGCATGGCTTGCATCTCCAATAAGGGTGTCCGCCGGGTCCGGACCATTTCCTGAATCGTTTTGAGGATTTTCGACGCGCCATTGGGATAGGTCCAATCGTTGATCACCGTATCCAACTTGCCCTTGACCCCATAAGCCTGCAGATAGAAGCCGGAGTTCGGGCCGCCGTACCCATAGTAAACGACGCCGGTGCTTGGCCGGTCCGGCCGATCGCCATAATCCAGGTGCACCATCAATTGGCGGGGTGAGAACGGACACCCTGGAGGTACTCGTAGACAACACGGTGGTCGCAAGTTTTACGGAACCCGGGTTGGCTGATCCTGGATATTTGCTTCGTACCGTCGATCTGAACCCGTTTGCCGATGGCTTTCCGCACGCGATCATCTTTCGATACACGGGCCAACTGCTGGGCGGCACCGCTGCCTTTCAGGTTGACAACATCGTTGTCCAGGCTTGTCTGCCGTCCGATTTCGATAACGACGGAATCGAAGACGACATGGATCCCGACGACGACGATATGCCTGACCTGTGGGAGATCCTATATGGGCTGGATCCGTACAATATGTCCGATGCGCTGGGGGACGACGATATGGATCGCCGCCTCAATAGCGAAGAATTCGTTGCGGACACGATTCCTACCAATGCGCTTTCTTTCCTCTCCCTGATCATGGATCCCCGCGTGCTTCCCAATGTGCAGCCATTGTCCTTTGAGAGTTCTACGAACCGGGAGTATTACCTGGACTACAGCCCCGATGTGGTGGCCGGGTCCTGGATTTCCGTGATTACCAGCGCGCCAGGCACCGGCAGCACCATGAGTGTCAACCTCACCAACAACGAATCTTTCGTGATCTACCGGCTCGGAGTTGAACTGCGGTAGTCCGGAAACCCGATCCGTGTAGCGGAGCCCAACCAGAACCGAGGTCCCTTTGCACGGGCAGGGTGCCCATGCCACGGCGGTGGCTCTGGTTGGGTTTCGCTACACGGGTCGGATACCCGTGCCACGGGAATTCCATCTTTAATCCTCTGGCTCCCCCCACGGCAGATGGTATACTGAAGACATGGAGCCGTATTTGCCCGCCTGTTCCTCCCCATTTCCGCGTTCCTCCCGATCGGTTGCCACGCTTACGGTATTTGGGCTTTTGATTTTCCTGACTGCCGCGGGTGCGGCGCGTGCAGCCGATCCGGTCGACAATCGATCCATGGACGGAGTCTGGGAGGAAGTGCCCGAGTCGGTTCTCTCGTTCCGTGGGGATCCGGCAATCCATGTTCTTCCACAGCGGTGCCGCGTGTTTCAGATGATGGAAACACCGATGCACCGGGCCCTGCAAAACGCACCCCGCGAAAACACGGCGGAGGCGGCGTCGAGAAAGCAGGTTCTTCGCGTACCGATGCCCGATGGTACGTATCAGCGATTTCAAATTACCGAGTCACCGATCCTCCATCCCGGACTAGCGGCAAAATTTCCCGAGATTCGAACTTTCGTCGCCCATGGCATCGACGATCCATCGGCCGCCGGCAGATTAGACTGGACGCCGCAAGGATTTCACGCGCAGATCGTTTCTTCGGAAAGTCGCGTGTACGTGGATCCTCACCTGCGCGGTGACACGTCGATCTATGTGAGTTACTATCGGCGGGATCGGGCAAGGGCGGACGCATCGTTCTCCTGCTTTGTTCCAGGTTCCAATCGCGGGGAAGGGAGCGAAGGCGGCGATGCGGACGGAGGCACCGGAGGCACCGGAGGCGGAGGTGCGGGTCCGGTTACGGGTGATACCCTGCGGACCTATCGCCTGGCGGTGGCCTGCACCGGCGAGTATGCGCAGTTTCATGGGGGCACGGTCTCCGGCGCCATGGCAGCCATAGCGACAACCATCAATCGCGTGGTCGGTATCTACGAACTCGAATTTTCGGTGCGGATGGAGATTGTTGCCAACAACAACTCCCTCATCTTTCTCGACAGCGCAACCGATCCATATTCAAACGACGACGGCGTCGCGATGTTGTCGCAAAATCAGACCACCGTGAACAACGCCATCGGCTCCGCGAGCTACGACATCGGACATGTCTTTTCCACGGGGGGCGGTGGCATCGCCGACCTGGGAGTCGTCTGCAAGATCCTTTCCAAAGCTCGCGGTGTTACTGGGCGTACGGCACCGGTGGGGGATTCGTTCGACGTCGATTTTGTCGCGCACGAAATCGGTCACCAATTCGATTGTGATCACACCTTCAACGGCGACTCCGGCAGTTGTACGGGAGGCAACCGGAATATGCCCACTGCCTACGAGCCGGGAAGTGGTACCACAATCATGGCGTACGCGGGTATCTGCGGGAACGATGACCTGCA
>CAUZEO010000272.1:0-7233 GCA_963578625.1 Kiritimatiellia bacterium
CGAGTGAAGCACCGTGAATCTTCCCAACACGCTCACCCTCAGCCGGCTTGGACTGGCGTTCGTCCTGATTCCGCTCCTGGTGTTCGATGTGCCATTCGGGAAAACGGCCGCTCTGATCCTGTTCGTTGTCGGGGCGTTGACGGATTACCTGGACGGCCGACTCGCACGGAACGTGTACGGTGTAACCCAGTTCGGAAGCCTCATGGATCCCGTCACGGACAAGGTGATGGTGTGTGCGGCGTTTATCACGTTTGTCGAGCTTCAGATCGTCAAGGCCATTGTTGTTGTGATTATCGTGGCCAGGGAATTCATGGTTACGGGGCTCCGGTTGTTGGCTCTCAATGACGGGCAAGTGATCTCCGCCGGGAAATGGGGTAAACACAAAACGGTTTGGCAATTAGTCTCGATTATTTTGATTCTGCTCGGACTTGCTATTCGGGACGATCTGCTTCGGAATAAAAGCGCCGAGATGCTTGCAAGCTACAACCGCCTGTTCACAATCGGAAGCCATACGATTTCCATTGCGGTGGCGGCGATTACCGTGCTGTCCGGTATTATGTATCTGGTCGAACACAAGAGCCTGATGACGAAGGCCGAACGATGACGATTGCGAAAGGTTTTGCTACGCTGTGATGAACATGAAATCGAAGTCGATCACCAGTTTTTTTGCCTTGGCCTGCATCTTCTGGATGATGGCCGGCGCTGCTCCCGCCGCCGCCCAGGAGGTTGGCCTCCCGGCGGTTGAACTCGACGAGAAGCCCGAACCGATCCGGGAGGAGATGTCGATTCAAGACATCATCAAGTCCGGCGGCATCCCCATGTATGTGCTCGGTTGCATGTCGGTCATCGGGCTGGCCCTCGTGATTTACTATTTCGCGGTTCTCCGTGAAGGCCAGGTCATGCCGCGAAAATTCATCCTCGAATTACAGGAATTGCTGAAAGCGGAGCGCCGCGATGATGCCCGCATGGCCTGCGCGCGAAACGGATCTCCCATTGCCGAAATTGCGCTCGCGGCAATTGAGCACAGCCGTACCGCGGAAGAGACAAGCCCGGAACTCCTGAAAGAGATCATTGAAGGGGAGGGAGGCCGGCAGGCCAGCGTGATTCAGAACCAGATTCAGTACCTGCAGGATATTGCCGCGATCGCGCCGATGATCGGCCTGCTGGGCACCGTTCTCGGCATGCTGAAAGCGTTTAACGTGGTGGCCCTGGACGTGGCAAAGGCGAAACCCATGTTGCTTGCGGGCGGGGTTTCCCAGGCGCTCATCACCACCGCTGCGGGATTGCTGGTCGGGATTCCCGCGATGGTGTTCTATGCCTATTTCCGCGGACGAGCCTCGAAGCTGGTTTCCGGTCTCGAAACCAACTCCGCCCGCCTGTTGTCATTACTGATTAAGAAGCGATCCTCATGAGATTCAAATCGCCGACCCAGGGATCGGGTGACACGGGGTTCCAGCTGACCCCGATGCTGGACGTCGTCTTTCTTCTTCTCTGTTTCTTCATCACTACCCAGGTCTACTCCCAGTGGGAGACCGAAATCGATATCAAGCTGCCGACAGCGTCGACCGGCGAGACGCCGTCGCGCCTTCCCGGCGAGATCATCATCAATATTCAGACCAGTGGAGAAACCACGGTGAATCAGCGCGTGCTGGATGATGAGCAGATGAGCCGGTTGCTTGCGGATCTCGCGGCACTTTATCCCGGGCAACCCGTGAAACTCAGGGCGGACAAGGCCGCGCCGTACGAATACGTCATCCGCGTCCTCGACCACTGCCGCAAGGCGGACATCTGGAACATTGCCTTCGCGACAATCGAGTCGGAGTGATGAGTTCGACGGATCCGTTTCCATTGATCTTTGCACTATGCCTGGTCCTTTTCGCCCACCCGCTGCAAGCTGGTTCTTCCGATCAGTTGCAATTTGCCAACGGTCTGTTCGCAAGAGGTCTCTATGAGCTGGCGCTTGAGGAATATGAGAACCTGCTTGAAGAGTCAGTCGATTTTCCGGATCTGGATGCCGTCTTATTCCGGCGCGCCGAGTGTTACCGCGAGATGGGAGACAAGCGGGCGGCGGAGGCCGCGTACCGGCGAGTGCTGACCGAGCAGCCCGAGAGCCCGTACCGGTTTCGAGCGGAGTTTCGACGCGCGGAGCTCTTTCTTGCGGGTCGGCAGTACGAAGTGGCGGAGTCCCTCTTCGCGATGCTCATCGCGAGAAATCCCCCGCCGGAAGTCATGGCGTCGAGCCTCTATTTTCTGGGTTACACGCAGGACCGCCGGGAGAATTTTCAGGAGGCGGAAAGTTCCTATCGTGCGGTGGCCGCGGCTCACAAAGATTCCCCGTATGCGGCGTACGCAGCCTTGGCGCTGGCCCGGATTATTCTCAATGCGGAGGGTCGTGAGGCCGAGGCGGATGCGATGTTGGAGGATCTCGAAAAGAATTCTCCTACGGACCGCGTGGCGGCGGAAGCTCTGTTTATTCGCGCCGATGCTGAATTCCGGGCGGAGAAGTTTTCCAAAAGCGCTGCCCTGTATCAGGCCTTGATGGAGAGATTCCCCAAGGATCGCAGGGCCCTCGAGTCACGGCTGCAGGCCGGATGGTCGCTCTACAATGACGGAAAGCACACCGGAGCATTGGAGTTGGCCGGGCGTGTTCTCCTTGAAGCGGAGACGGCGGATGCAGCGGACTGGCTATACTTGAAAGCGAATGCGGAACGAAAGATAGGGAAAGCGAGCGCCTCGATTGCGACCTACGATGAATTACTAAGCGCATACCCATCCAACACCGTGAGCGAAGCGGCAATGTATGAGCAACTGCTGATGTTTTATGGGACAGAGAATTACGAGCAGGTGATACGCCGCGGGCCCGGAATCCAAGTATCCGCGGACCTTCGAGAAGATTATTTGTGGCTGCTTGCGGAGTCGTTTTCGCAATTGGGTCGTGGTCCGGAGGCGCTGACGTGCTTCCGGACACTTGGGGAGGAGTTTCCCGGTTCGGAGCGAGCTGCCGCGGCGTTGTTTCGGCAGGCAAGAACCCTCCAAGCGGCACAGAACACGGTGGATGCGGCTGTTCTATACGAGGAGACGGCGCAGAAATTTCCGGCTTCTGAGTTGGCGGCGGAGGCGCTTTACACGGCGGGATATTGTAGAATGGCGGACCGCGGGTTTGAGAAGGCCATCGAAAACTGGTCGAGACTCCGGAAATCCTATCCGTCGTACGAGCGCGCAGACGATGCCCAGTATCAGCGAGGACTCGCGGAGATCAAAGTGGGGCGGGAAGAGGATGCGGAGACGTCGTTCCTGGAATTGATTCGCGATGCGCCGGACAGCGAGCGCGCGGCAAATGCCCTGTACTGGATTGCCGTCCTGGTTGAGAAAAGGGGAGACCTTGCGCGGGCGGAGAAAACCTTGCGCGAAGGGCTGAAAAAGAATCCTGAAGTCTCGCTCGAAGGTCAACTCCAGTACCGGTTGGCGGCGGTGCTGCAGAAACTGGAGGAATTCGACGAGGCGGCAGATTTGCTGCAATCTCTGTTGGACGGACCGGTTTCCGGCGAGATGCCGGACGGGCTCCTGGAGTGGCTTGCGCGGTACCGAATCGAGCGAAAGGAAGCCGAGGCAGCGGTGGCTGCCGCCACCGTTCTGTCCTCACGGTCCGCTTCTCCAGCCTGGACACAGATCGCCGAGTACCTGAAAGGAGAGGCGTTGCTCCTTGGGGGGGATGCGGATTCGGCGCAAATCGCTTTTACCGCTGCAATTGATGCGGAGGCCGATACGCATGAGGAAGTCCTGGCCGCCTCTAGTCTCGCGGGTATCGCTCTTGAGGAGGGTCGTCTCCCAGAGGCCGAGAAGTTTTATTCCATGGCCGCCGAGCTTGCATCGGACCCGCAACTTTCGAACATTCAGGCCACGAGCTATTTTGGATTGGGCCGGGTTGCCGAAGCCCGGGAGGACTGGGCGGAAGCCGGCCGGCGGTATCTGAGCGTCGGCATTCTTTTCGACGACCCCGAACTTACGCCGGAAGCCCTGTTTCGCGCGGCCCGGGCTCTTGGAAAGGCAGGGAAAGAGCGGGAGAGAAAGCAAGTAGCTGGAGAACTCCTGGAGCGCTATCCTGACAGTGAGTGGGCTGACAAGGTAAAGGAGCGTAATGGAACATGAGTAGCGACTGGAATATCAAGCCGAGATCGGACGAATGCGTAAGCAGCGGCGAGGGTTTTAACGACGGTGTCCTCGTGTTTTCGCGGCTCCTTTTCACGGAAGATGGATATACTCGAGAAGATTATTCTGAAAGCCAGTGGACGGATGAACTCCGCGACAGTTCGGTGAGCGTCTGGAAGGGAATGTTCCGCGCTCCGCCCCCAAAGGCGGAAGAAGCGATCAAGAAAGAGAGCGCCGAGTCTCTGCTTCGTAAACTCATCGAAACCGACGACGAGGAAAATCGGAATGTGATCTACATCCTCGCCGTGATGCTGGAGCGAAAACGAATCCTCGCCGAGCGGGACGTCCACAAGCGCGACGACGGTGTCACATTGCGAGTCTATGAACATAAAAAAAGCAGCGAAGTATTCCTCATTCCCGATCCCGAGCTGAAGCTGGCCGAACTGGAAGCCGTGCAGGAGGATGTGGTCATGCGGCTCGGGTGGGGCGCAAGCGGGAGTGAAGGGGAGAGTGAACCTGAAGGCGGAAGTGGAAGTGCGGGGGAGGGGGGTGAGGCGGCAGACGAACTATGAAGCAACCACCCGGAGCGAATCCTTCGGCATTCGATATTGAGTATTCGAGATTCGACATTTCCGATGCCGTGCAGACTTCTCCAGGTTGCAGAACTCGGAAAATGTCCAATGTCGAATACTCAATGTCGAATTTCCAAGATTGGGGAGAGCACCGATGAAACAACAATGTGACAACTTTAAGTCAGGGCATTGGCTATTTCGTCATTCGTCATTCCCTGCGTCCTGATTCACTTTGAATTGCTCGATGATGTCCTTGGCCCTCTCCTCATCATCGTCGTTAACCCAAAGCTCGGGCCACGCAAATGCCATCGCGTACCCGAGTCCGCCGGCGGCACTGTGGGCACTATGCTCGTTTTTTATGAAGCAAGTTAATCCGTCTGATTCGAGCAAAGACTTGGCGAGATCTACGTATGTCAGGTTGCGAGATGTGAAAATCTTCTTCATTCTACCAGGAAAGATTCTATCGCATTGCTCCAAAAGTAGCCATGGGATTTTCTCCGGGTCTAGACGCTAGTTTGCAACAGGACCGAATTGTCCGTTCGTGTCCTTCTCAACCACTGGAGCCGGCGGTCCCCGCCGCAATTGCCCCACGCATGAAATGAAAGGCGCAAAATGCAGAGGTTGAACCGGTCGGGACGGGGACCGGCTCCAAGCCCAGCGTTATCTGAACAACTTGGATATCGTCGGAAAAGATACTTTTCTCCGATCCGTCGGCAAAACCGAACAATCCAACGCCTCCACTTGTGAACATGGAATCCTGGATCGACAAGGTTGTCAGGAATGGATGCCCCCCACCTTCCATTACTCCCCAGTACGACGCGGTGATGAAATCGCCAATACTTTCCATTTCAAGATGCAAGTTGCTACTGTCCATATTTATTGCAGACGTGTCCGAGGTGTCGCTCGGTCCTCCGGATATCACGCCATTGGTCATTCTGATCAAATTGAATGTCCCCGTATTCGGCCCGAAAGTTCCAAAACCTGCATGAGAAGCGTACCCGTTCAATCCTAGGCTGTCGTCCGAAATGCGGGTCATGCCCCCCCGGGCAGAGATCCTTGAGACGGGACGATTCCGGTCCCCAATACCCTGCTGATTATCGAATCTCCATAGTTCAATCTCTCGGGAGCGAATGCTGTGTACTATTACGGGCGCTGCCAGCACCTTTCCGATATCTTGGCTCCTGGTCTCCTGCAGCTGATACGAACATCGACTTCATGAGTTGCTCCTAACAAATTCGCCCGAGGACAGCGAAATGCAGTTCCAGAGCTCCCTGACAATCCTTCGGAAAATCAAGAACATATTGGAGAATCAGCAGACTTAGCGCCCGATAGAATACCAAGGCAACACTCGTAACGACACCGGCGATGAAAGCAAGGCCGACAAGAAACCAGGGGAATCATCAGCCTGATACGATATATGGATCTTCCTGCAACAGAGCGGGAACTGGCTCGGTCGGTTCACCCAGCAGCATCCGGGCTTGTCTCCAAAGCTCGGTGCGTCGATGTCGGCAGTGATGTTTTTCCCAGGGCGTGGAGAGGAGGATCTCCAAGCTCTGGCGTGGATTTCCGTCATCGATTTCGATGGATGCCGCGATTTCCTGTTTGCGAAAATCATTTTCGGGCCACGATTTCAACAATTTCCGGCGAGCGGAAGTACGTTCCTGGTCTCGAAGCAGGTGGTCCGCCTCCTCCAGGAGCGAGCCGTCACGTAGTGAACCCACGGTTTCGACAATTGCGGAGATTGTCTGGTCTGTTTCCATCGTACCATTCGATCGGACCTTGGCTCGGAGTACCCTGGCGATGCCTTGAGGATTTCCGCCGCGGCGCCAGTGGTTATTTCCGTTTTCGCTTTCAACGACGTCCAGAAGTAATTGCTCCGCCGTGTCCCACTCTTCCATTGCGCAGGCGTGGATGCCGCGCATGAACTTCCATAGGATAAAGTGAGGGCGCAGATCATCTGCCCAGGCAAGCGCAAGCGCCAGGTCCGGGTATCCGCGGGGCGGCCACCCCGCCTCTTCGTCACCCAGTCGTTTCTCCAAATCACCAAGACAGGATTCGTCGTCCCGGCGCCAGGTATCCAGTAACTCCCGCCAGAGGAATCCAGGGACATGGGATGCCGCCGGGGGCAGGATTCGGGGCGCATCGTTGATTCCTCCCACCGATTTCTCGATATCGGCAAAGCACGGCCTTCTGCCTTCGTCCAACTCCGATCGATCGTCGACCGGTTGCCAGGTTTCCGCAGAGGCAAAGTCGTCGCCCGGCCCAAGTTCCAGAAACTGATCTTGAAGACCCGGGACGCCGGACTGAATTTCACAACTTGGACCGCCGTCGCGGGTCATCGTGAGGGTCCAGTCTGAGGTGGCGCCGGTGTGCCCGAAGCTCCATAGCTTCTTGCCCGGGAGCCGGTCCGGGTCCGCGAGGTGAAGCAGTCCCCACTCTCGCGAATGGTGATAGATTCCGAACCAATCCGCCTTCGAGGGATGATGGAAGGTTCCGACCATGCGATCGTAGT
>CAUZEO010000273.1:0-7217 GCA_963578625.1 Kiritimatiellia bacterium
GGATACTTGTCGATATCGGCAAAACAGATCTGCGGATTTCTGCAAAACAGGACACTCAACCAACCATCTCGAACGCCTGTCGAACCGGGTTAGGGACGGCAGTCGTCGGTTCGGATTCGGGTCGGTAGCCGAACACCCAATCAACGTAGGTTCGATAGCTAAGAAAGAGGAACTGCCCGGTCAGGACAGCTCCTCTTGGAGGGCCCGGATCAAATCGCCGGCATCAACACGGTACATCGTGCAGAGCCGGGCGAACCACACGAGATCGAGGCGGAGATCGAAGCACTCGATCTTGCCCACCCAGGTGGGGGCGCGTCCGAGTAGGCGTGCCACGTCGCGCTGCGTCAGGTTCTCGCGTATCCGGGCCTGGCGCAACGTCCTGATCAGCCGCCGATACGACTCGTCGAAGATCGTCTTTTTCACGTTGAAATCTCCCCAGTTAGAAAGGTTAGGTAACGGCCTGGGCACCGGTAAGGGTGCCCAGGTGGTTATGCCCTCCAAACCGTGGGGATTTAACTCGCTGTCCCGCTCCTGGCGGACGCGGCGATCATGGAATCTTGCCTCAAACTTCATGAGGCCGACTGAACCCCAATCCTCTGAATGGAGACTCGTGCCATGAATGAAATCGGAAAACGCGAAGCCCGCGCATTGTCGGAGAACACCACCGGTTCGGCCGGGGAGACATCGGAGGCGCATCTCGTCACGCTCGCCGGAGAGATATTCATGGATCGGCCGATTCAGGGCGCAAGGGGTTGGCCTCCGGCCCTTCAGCGGATCCTGTCACGGGGGCGCGCCGCGGGAACTGGTGGCGATCCAAGGGGAGGTCGAGCGGGAGCAGCGTGGTGGTGATCACATAGCCCGCGGTCGAGGACGAGGACGATTTCAGAGCGGGCGCAGATGCAGGGCGAAAGTGCCGGGCCCGTGGATGACCGCCTCGTAGCGCGGGCACGCGCTTCCCTGCCCTCAATAGATAGTAGCCCAGTTGTCCCCCCGCCAGTGAGGTACGCTCCCGTCAATCCTCAGTGCACGCTCCGGCGTCATACCCCGGCCACGTGTCGGCTGGCCGGGAGCCGGAGGGGATGCGGGAGGGGTCTGCCCCGCCCACCGGTATCCTTCCCATCGAGGCTCTTTTCGTCGTAAGTTCCTGCGGCCCAAAAGCTGCCGCCTCTCAGCCGTCGCAGCCGCCACTTTCCCCGCCCCCAAGAAACCGCCCACGGCCGCGAGTCCCCGGCGCCCAAGGTACTCTGCGGTGCGAGAACATAGTTACTCCGCCTCTTAAAGCGTTACCCCAGCTTCTCCTGTTTAAGCCCGGGCATTAGTGATGGTGTCGTTGGCATCGTTTACTTTGGCGAGTTGATCGGTTGCAAATTTCATGAACTCGTCCGGCAGGCCTTTTGAGGCCAGCTTGTCGGGATGGAACTGGATGCACTTTTCGCGGTACACCTTTTTGATTTCGGAATCGGACATCTCCGGGGTGCATTCGAGAACCTTGTACGCATCGTCGAGATTGTTTTTGCGGCCTCCCAGGAGGGCGTCCACCGTGCCCGGTTGCAGTCGGAACGCGCGCTCCATCTGCAGAAGGATTTCATGCTCATTGGGGTGGATCATGCCATCGGCCTGCGCGACGATGTGCAGGGCCGCGATAAAGGTCATGCCGATTTGGTGGTTATACTGAATGGCTGCGGCGAGCTGGTTGACATAGTCGGCGGCGGTATGCGGGTCATCTTTGGCCTCACGAAAAATTTTGATAGCGGCCTCACGCATGGGTGGCGTGTAGCGGAGTTGGATGAAGATCTGTTCAACCGCCTTGATCTCGCCGGAAGTGATGTTCCCGTCGGCTTGTGCCATTTTGGCCAGGCAGCCGATGAACGCCACTTGAATGACCATCCCCGCGCTCTGCACGCGCGACACCCCTTTGTCCAACTGATGCCCCAGCCCAACCCCGATGGCTGCGCCCCAGGGGCCCAGGAAGGAACCCAACACGCCGCCAATTATTTTACCTGTCCATGCCATCTAGAATTCCTTTGTTGTTACCGACTCGTAGGCCGTTGTCCCCCCGAAAAAATCCATCCGCCCGATTTCTACTGATATTCTACCCATCTTGAAGATGGCGTGGCCAGCGCGACAATCTGCTCCAATGAGTACGTTGAACGATCTTTTCTGATGTGCTGGCCCGGTGAGTTTCAGTCGGCGAAGTCCTCTCCAATGGATTTCCCGCTGATGTCGAAGCCCCCAGTTCATGACACTCCATGTCGCCAAAACCCGAATTGCCCCCCCCAGAATCTCACGGGAAATCGCACGAGATCGTTCTGACCAAGAATGGTCGCTTTTTGCACAACGAACTGGGGGTCAACGCTCAGCTTCGGAGTGAATCACGTCCTGTTCTACTGGAAAAGTTCTGATAATGCCAGACTAGGCCGCAGTGATCCTGGGAAATTGACGGAGCAAGCACGAATGGCGGAGCGGCTTCACGCCGCGTCGCAGTAGTAGTACCGAAGCATTCCGCCGAGCCGTTCCCGGCATTGTACTTCGCCGGTTCCTCGACCGACCTCGCCGCCAGGGTCGATGATCTGGTTGTCCAACCCCAGAGCCTTGCCCTTGACGGCCAATACCCTGCGCTGGTCATCGGTCAGGAGAATCCGTTTCCTGCCCATCTCGTCCAACAGGGCTTGATCTGAGCGTTCTGGAACTCGATGATTTCCTGCTGGCGGTGGTTGATCCAACCGGAGAGAATCAGCAAGAAGAGTTGCCAGGGCTTGAGGATGAAATTCATGATCCCGTTGATACCGGGTACGGGCCCCATCGGGTGTGAGGCTGAGCTTGCCGATCGGCTGAGATCGGCAGATGCTGGCCTCAGTAAGTCGAACGGAATTGGGTACTTGCAGGTTGGCTGAGTTTTTTGACTCTACGGGGCCTGGGCATCCTCCGGGGCGCCTGGAAGGCGCAGCCGGCGCCGCGGGCCTTGCGTGAGTACCTGGCGGCGCACGGCGCGTCGCGCCGGCAAGGAACGAAAGGACGGCTGCAGGTCGATCTCGATCACCTGCGTGGTCTTACCGGCCGGTACGCTCCGCTTGTCGACTATGCACGGCCGGGCCAGGTGCGGTGCGCGCCGGTGCAGCGTGTTCTAAAGGAGTCCGCGGGATGCAGGATCGGCCGCCTGGTCCTGGTTCCCAAGGACGCGGTGCTGGAGATCGTGCGGCTCCTTCACCCGGTTCGGGATACAAACGGCGCCCGTGCAGATTTCTGCAAAACAGGAAAGCCGAAACCGGGAATGAGTCCGCTGTTTTGCACAAAACAGCAGGCAAATCGGCCTCGCTCGGCACACCGGAAACCCGACGGGTCTGCTGCAGTGCTCTGACGGAGTTTGAGTTACAAGTTGACGCCCTCCGGTTGCGTGGCGACTGCGGTTCTT
The DNA here is from genome assembly GCA_963578625.1 of Kiritimatiellia bacterium. Lineage (GTDB taxonomy): Bacteria > Verrucomicrobiota > Kiritimatiellia > SLOV01 > SLOV01 > CAUZEO01. Next base: position 3,413 of record CAUZEO010000273.1, read on the forward strand.
CTCTTCGCCGTAAGCCTGCACTTGCTCCATGAGAATGGTCATGGTGGGTTTATTCACGGTTTTGTCGCAGGGAGGGACTTCGCCGGGGATAAAGGTGAAAGAACCTTCCTGGTTATCCAGAATCTCCCGCACCGCGTCCTTTCCCTGATGCGTGCCCCCATATGCGTCCACGATTTCGCCTTATCAAAGAGTACCCGGCGGACGGAACCTCATCTGGAGCCTGAAATGTCGAGAATTCCGGTCTCTTGGATGGCGTTTACGAATTGAATGACGTCGCTCACCGCGAACCGGTCCAGCGACCCGGTCAATGCCTCGTCGAAGAGGGACGCTAGCTCGGACTGCTTGGACCCGTGCGGCGAATTCCGGATCAGGTCAAGATGATCAGGTACCCGTCGGCGATGAAGAAGAGAAGCCCGTTGTACGAGCAAGAAGACGATGACGACCGCTTCGGCGCCGGCAACGAGCCCGTGCCGGCAACATAGGAAAGGGCTATCCCATCAAGGTAATGTAAAATTTGAGTTCATGGCTTGGGCACGAGTTGCGTGGGTCAGCGAGCCTTTCGGAAACAGGGTATTTCGTCCGATGTGATTTCGCCCAGTTCCGAGGTGTGGAAACCGGCGGAAAGCATGCCTGACGAGTCCAAGGCGTTGTCCAGCGAGATCCCTTCGTCAATGGATTGAGAGACATTCATGAGCAGGGACATGGTGCTGATGGTGATGATGCGTTCGACGGGGAGATGCTCCTGGCGTTTAAACACAAAGAAACCGTCATCGAAGCGGAAAATTTCCGCCACCGCGTCTTCGCCGGCAATGCTGCCGTGCTCGGCGTTAACAATTTCTCCATTTTCGAAGAAAATCTTGTTCTGTGTGTGATTCGCATCGTCGGTTACGGAAAGGGTGCCGGATTCTTGTGAGGAGTTGAGGAACTGAATCAACGCGGAAATGTTGAAGCCGCAGAGGCTTCCGGTAAACGTGCCGCCCTTGGAGGAACTGAATGCGTCGGAAATTTCCGCTTGAGATTTCTCCGGCGCTTCCGTGAGCGACGCGGCATCGGGATTAAAGCCGTCTGGTGACTCCGATCTTTCCACGAGTTCCGAAATGCTCAGCCCGGTACTTTCAGGCATGATTGTAATTTCCTGGTAGGGTGTATCGTCGCTATTGTCCCTGGTGTAGGGCTCGTCCGGATCAAAGGATTCCTGGGTCGGGAAATCGAGATCCTGAGTAAAGCCGCTGATTTCCGGATCCGACCCGATGTGAGATTCCGATGCGGGCAACAATGCGGGCGGCGTGGGCGCTTGCAATGGGACTGTTGCTTCTGCGGATTGTGGCTGTTCCAGTTCCGGCGGAGTGGGCGGGGCTTCGGCGGTTTTCTTTTTCGATACGCGGGCCGGTTTCGGTCGCCTGTTCAGCACCTTGGCAATTACGATGACCAGCAATAGAAACGCCAGCCCGATGCCACCGAAAAATGCAAAGACCTTCAGGGCGGCCGTGGTGACTTTCTTCTCGCTCTGCTCTCTGGCGGATTCACTGTCCGCGGTTGTTTTCAATCCGAGCAGATCGTTTGTTTCCTGGATCAGTTTGCGATCCTCCGCCGTCGTCTCCCCGTCGTTCGAAGATTCGGGGTCAAGTTGCAGCGTGGTCTCAATTCTCATCCGATCGCTCAGGCCCATCGACTCGGCAGTGTCTGGTGTGACCTGGGCAATCTGCAGCACATCGCCGGCTGAAGACGAAGCAATCTTTCGAGCGCTGTTGGCCCGGGGAAGCGAGGGGAGGGAAGATGTGGGTCCGGATCCGGAATCTGAATAGGCCGGCCGACGTATGGTCTTGGAGGTATCCACGGTTTTTGGTGTCGCGCCCCGCTTTGCGGAGAGAGCGGCCAGTCCGGTATTCCGGGATTCGGGGGTAGTTACCTGAATCCTGGATCCGCTCGGTGTTGAATTCCTGTTCGGGGTGCTCGACAGGGCAAGAGTGCCTGCGCCTCGAGAACTGGATCCGGTTTCGGAAGAAAACTCAGCACCTTTCAGAACCGTCTGACCATATTGGATTGAGCGGTCGAGAGAAACGGGATTGGAAATATCCCATTTTCTGGCGCCCCGTCCCGCGGAATTCGCAATCACCAGTTTCTGGTCGGCGATGTCACGCAGGTGCATCTTTTGCACTACCGCTGCGGAGAGCTCGCCGATGAAGGCGTACCCCTGCGTAGATTTTTCGATTTCCATAGAGAATACATGGTTGTTGCGTTCGCATAGAACCAGAAAGGTTTCGTCGTCTTCGAATACGATGGGTAGAATTTCACTCGGGCGCAGGTAGAAAAGTCCGGATGCCGAGGGGGTGTTCGACCCGAAAATGAGCTCGTTTTCCTTGGTTACCCAAGCCGACCCCTGGCCGTTACCCAGTGTTTTTCGGACCGCAACCAGGTCAGCGTGACCATTGTCATGGGTCAGCAAAGCGATGTAGTACCGCTTGTTCGCTTGAATGAGCGGCATGCGCTCCCCAACCTCGAATCGCATCTCTGCATCGTTCACCGGAACACTCTGGTCCTTCTTCTCAATCTCGACATATCCGATGTCAGAGAGTTCCACGGGCAACATGGAGCCCACCGCTTTCTTGGCCGCGTCCGCATCGGTGGTCGAGACCCCCAGCGCAATCAGAGCGGCCGGGAAAATGGCTCTATTTGATCGAAAAAGCATATCTCTTGAGACCGGGCCCTAAATAGCGGCACTGTTTCGCGTTTTCGAGAAAAAGCATGACTTTCCAGACTCTGATATTCGGATTTGGAAGCTTCCAAAGTAAGTCGTCATTGTAGGGGTTATGCTTGCTCCTGTTATTACGCATGACACAATCCATTCGGTGCCACCTTATTTTGCCCGACAAGAATCTCGGATGGGTTCCTAATACCAGAGTGACGGACCTAGAGGTCTCGTTGGATAAAGCGCAATGTTTGTGCCACGATGGAATTTCGCCACCGAATTAGGTTTTCGGTCGATGATTGTGATGGAAATGTTCAGTAGGATTCAGGAGGAAGCAGATAAGGCATGACCGGACCGATCATTACCCTGTTATCTGATTTTGGAACGTCCGATGGCTATGCCGCAGCGATGAAAGGAGTGATCCTGGATGTCGTGCCCAACGCGATCCTGGTCGATGCGGCGCATGAGATCCGCGCACATGATATTCAGGCCGCGTCGTGGGCACTGGCGCAATATGCGTTCACCTTCCCGGAAGGCACTACCCATATCGCGGTCGTGGATCCCGATGTGGGGACGGATCGGGATTTGCTCGTCGCAACCGCCGGCGGACACACTTTTTTCGCTCCGAATAACGGCCTTGTCCATTGGATCAGCCGAAGTGCGGCGGGTTTCGAAGTGCGACGAATCCGCGATGACGTCAGTCGACCCGAGGGGAAATCGAATACGTTTCACGGGCGAGATGTTCTCGCCTACGCGGCAGCACGCTTGGCCCGCGGATTCGACAGTATCGATTCGATCACGGAACCATTGCAGGAGCTGGTCATGCCGCAGTGGGGGGAAGTTCGCTCACGAGGTGAGGGGCTGGAAGGAGAAGTCATTCACGTCGATCGGTTTGGAAATTTGATCACCAATATCCATCGAACCTATCTCGAGCAAGCGGGCTGGAAGGAAGTCGCTCTCGAGGCCGGCGCAGGGACCATCAGCAACCTTTGCAAAACCTACGGAGATGTGCTTCCCGGCGAACCCCTCGTTCTCATCGGATCGCACGATCATTTGGAAATTGCCGTCTGTCACGGCTCCGCCGCGAGCGCCATGGGTCTGAAGCGAGGGGCTAAG
>CAUZEO010000274.1:0-7185 GCA_963578625.1 Kiritimatiellia bacterium
TTTTACTGGACAAGTAGTCATTCTGGTGCCGAAAATGTCGGGGATCCTCCGTGATGCTCGTAAGACTGCAGGGGTACGCAATGATTTGCGCGGTCGGAGGAGCGAGCAAGCTGCGTTCCACAACGAGCCTTTCTTAATTGGTGAATTGTTTATCGAAACTAAAATCAAAAAAGAGATGTAATCAAATGAGTAGATTCAAATTCCTCGGTATCAGCACAATTCTGGCGGCCGCTTTCGCAACTGTCACGTGGGGTCAGCGCCTGCAGATCATCGACTACACAGCCAGCTCTCAGCATGCTCAGCGAACATGGGATCACGTCTGGGACAACTCGGGCATGTCTGGCGACTCAGGTCCGGGTACCAATGTGGTGAACGATTTGCACGATCAATCTGTCGACGCGAACTTTGGTATGTGGTCCCAAGGTTCCCCGCCGCCACACACGGCGACGTTTGACATGGGGCAAAGCTATGAGCTGGATGAATTCTGGTTGTGGAATGACAACGAATCCACCTGGTACATTCAGGGAATAAAAGAAGTCACAATCGAGATCAGGGAGTTTGGCAAGCCGTTCACGACTGTCTTCGGCCCCGCGGATGTTCCTTCCGCCCAGCAGGCGGGTGCCGCCGCAAGCGGACCCGATCTGTTTGTTGATCTGACAGGGCTTACGGGCCGATTTTTCAGGATCACCACGGGTGCCGCGCAAGATCACAGTCACTGGGTAGATCTCGGTGGGCCGGGCTTCAACGCGGATGCCGCTATAAACGAAATTCGCCTCTACGGCGATACGAATGGCCTGGGGAATGCATCAACGGAAGCCTGCTGCTTCCCCGATGGAAGTTGCACCAACTTACTCGCCGGCGATTGCACCACGGCCGGTGGGCTCTCCGAAGGCCCGGGCACCGAGTGCGCCACGGTTGTCTGCGCGCTGCCGGAGGCATGCTGCTTCATCGACGGGACGTGCGCGGACATGGATCCGGTCGCCTGCGTCGCGGCGTTGGGAACCTCGGAGGGAGTTGGAACCGATTGTGGAACATTCAGTTGCCCTCAACCGGCATCGGTGTTCGCAGTGGGCGATCCCGCTGTCAGCAATGGGTGGAGTTCGCTAGCGGGAATCGCCAACATCACGGTTGATTCCGAGGGGGGGGGCAGTGAAGCCTCCAAAATGCTCGATGGCAGCGGCATCACGGGACTGCTTGGGGAATACCACGACAAACCGCCGGGTACCATGTGGCGCTCGACAGGGAACTTGCAACCCGCCGTCAACCAGTTCAACGCGGGCACCGTCGTGGGCAGCCACTATGCGGCCATCGAATTTAATAAGATCGAGAACCTCCTTTCGGTCCAAGTCTGGAATTACAACGAGAACGGCAAGACCGACTGGGCGGCCCAGGGGATGAAGGACGTGACCATCGAGGTCTCCACCTCGGGGGGCGGCACGAGTAATCAATGGACGACGGTTTTCGATGGCGCACTACCCTTTGCGGCCCAGTTCCTGGACTACGCCGGCACCAACGTGCCGATTGGGGGCGTGGATGCCAAGTTCGTGGTGATTACGAGCGATTTGGGCGTGGAAGGCAGCTATATGAATGACTTCTTTCCGCAATTGGCCAACACCGATGCCGGCCTGAGCGAACTGCGGTTCCTGGTGTCGGAACCGACCAGCGCGCCGCCTGAGGCCTGCTGCATGTCCGACGGAAGCTGCACTGACCTGGACCCGGGAGATTGCAACGCCGCGGGGGGAATTGCGCAGGGAGTTGGAACGACCTGTGCAACCACAGTCTGTCCAGGGCCTGAGGCCTGTTGCTTCGATGATGGCAGTTGCACCGACGTGCTTGCGAGCATTTGCACCAATACCGTCGGGCTTGTGGAAGTAGGCGTCCCGCAGGGGAACGGAACGAGTTGTGCCACGGCCGCTTGCCCGCAACAAGAGGCCTGCTGCCTCAGTGACCAGACCTGCAGCGACCTGGTACCGAGCCTCTGCACCGCCGCCTCGGGAGTGTCGCAGGGAACCGGAACGATCTGTGCCGAATTGTTTTGCGTGATTGTCACCGAAACCGTTTTGACCAATGGGGTCGAGGCCACCATCGCCGACCAGGCGTTTATACGATATGACTTGGAGAAGGCTACGAGCCTGAATCCCAATTGGACCGATCTGGCCGGCTACGTGGTGGGCGACGGAGGTCAGGCTGTACTCGTGGGTCCGGACACGGATCCCGAGGCTTTCTACCGCTTGAACATTCAGGGCCCGATACCGGCAGTTGGGAATCCGGATCCGGCCAACATGTGGAGCTCGTTGTCGGGAATTGCCAACATCACGGTTGATTCCTTTAACAATGGGAGCAGTGATTTCATGCTCGATGGCAGCGGCATCTCAGGACCGAATGGAGAGTTCCACACGGGCGACCTCGGTAACCCCGCGGGCCCCTTTACCATGTGGCGCTCGGCGGGCAACGGTCAACCCCCCGTCAGCCAGTTCAATGCCGGCACCGTCGTGGGCGGCCACTATGCCGCCGTCGAGTTCAACCAGATCGAGACGCTCAAGACGTTGCAAATCTGGAACTACAACGAGGGCGGCGGCGCGGCCTGGGCGGCCCAGGGGATGAAGGAAGTGACGATCGAGTACTCCACCACGGGGGGCCCCACGAGCAATGAATGGACGATGATCTTCGATGGCCAGATCCCCTTTGCCGGCCAATCGCAGCTCCCCTCCTTTGACGTGCCGTTCGGGGATGTGGATGCCAGGTTCGTGGTGATTACAAGCGATTCGAGCCTGGAAGGTAACTATATGAATGACTTCTATCCCGGTTTGGGTGGGGAACCATTCGGCAACACCGACGCGGGACTGAGTGAGTTGCGCTTCCTGCTGTCGGATAATCCTGCCATCATCCCGATCGACACGGTCGCTGTAAACGATCCGACCGGATTCAGCTTCTCGAGCGCGTCGGGGACAACCTACGAGCTGGAACGGGCCTTCAAGTTCCCGCCGGAGCCCATCGGTGGGGCAGGCATATCGAACGGGTGGGATCAGACTTCCGCGATTATGAATGTGGTGGCCTCATCCGAGGAAACAGGGGTCTTCAACGGAACGGCGGTGCAGACTGTCAATGGCGCCGGCGTGTCCGCCGATGGATCGGCCCACGGGGAGGTGGCGACCGACAACATCTTCTGGTGGACACAGGCCGCCGGCGCACCCGCGCGCGGCGGAACGGTCACGGGAGAGCAGTGGGTGGAGTATCAGCTCGACCAGGTCTATACCCTGGGCTCGATCCAGATCTGGAACTACAACGAGGCAGGCAGTGACCTGACCCAGTACGGTATCAGTAACGCCACGATTCAGGTTTCGACCACCGGGAGCGGCGACCCCGGGGACTGGACCACGGTGTTCAGCGGTACGATTCCCGAGGCAGGCGGTTCGGCGACGGAGCCGGTCAGCCTCGAGGTAAACGCAGGCAACACGCCGGCGAAGCATGTGGTCATCACCGCGCATTCCCACCATGGCGATCCGTTCACCCTCGGGTCGCAGGTGCAAGGGCTGAGCGAGGTCCGGCTCCAGGTGGAGCGAACCGTGCCAATTTCGGTTCCAGATGCCGAATTCGCCGGCACGGGAGCGTTTACGGTGGGTGACGGCGGTCCGCAGTCCTTGTTCGATCCGAATGGTTTCTCCACGGACTACTACTATCGGATCGTTCCGCAGTGATCGCCGGCCACAGCGATGGATAGAATGGCTCAGCGCCCGGCGGGCTCGTCCCGCCGGGGCGCTTTCTTTTCTTCGCTTGAAAACCCTTGCACACGCGGAATTTTTCATTGTCCCGCCCCCCCGAACATTTCCGTCGGGACTATCATGATATCCTTGACACGCAGGCAGGCAGGCGCCACAATGAACTTCGAAGCTATTGTAGATTTTGCGGCCAATGCGTTCGGGAGTTTTTCTAAAGTTCTTAGGCGTGGGAGCATGCGAAGATGAAGCAGAGTAAGCGAAACGCGCACGGTCTGTCATCCGGGTCGACGTCACGGCGAGGGTTTACGTTGATCGAGCTCCTCGTTGTCATCGCCATCATCGCCATCCTGGCCGCTCTGTTGATGCCTGCGCTGAAGAACGCGCAGGCAATGGCCCGGCAAGCCGGCTGCGCCACCCGCCAGAAAAGTTGGGGATCGTCCATTTACATGTATTCCAACGATCATGATGGCCGGTTTCCTCCGTACGCAAAGGGCGTGTGGCCCCATGCAGCCGAGTCGACCATCTGGATCAATTCCCTTGCGGCGTATATCGGCGGCGTCCTGATCTCGCCGGGCCAACATCCCCTGGCTCAAAAAGCCCAGGGCGCTCAAAACCGCAAATTGGCCGTCCGGGAATGTCCCACGGGAGAGGCATTCGTTGGGGCGCATTACAGTCGGCCGTTTGCCTGGGTCCTCACCGATCGCGACACGCCAATCAATATGCACGAATTCAACAAGCCATCGGGATGGATTGCCTTTATGGATACCCAGGACGGGTGGGGGATGTACAGCCCGGCGAGGTGGAGATTCACGATGGACCTCGATGGCGATGGAATCAAGGATTCGAGTGGGATTGATGCCCTCTACAACTGGGCGGCACCCAGAGTTCACCAGGAGGGGATGAACGTCACTATGATCGACGGTCACGTGGAATGGATGAGCTTCCGGGACTTTCTGAATCCCGACCACCCGAGCTGGACCGACATTCCATAGCCCGTTCAGGGTTTGACATCCTGTCATTTTCCCCCAAGGCGGCGATGTGCCACACTTTTCCATGCATCTTAATTTCAATCCTAATCCCAATCCTAATCGATAAAGATTGGGATGAGGATCGAAGAAATCGGAGTATTCAGAAACAAGGCGGCGCGGGTACATGCCCGCGGGAATCAGGCTTCTGTTTGTCTCTTCAACGCGGCAATCTTTTTCCGGATTCCCGCTGCATCGTACATGTAGGCGTTCGGTTCGGCGTGCCAGCCGAAGCGTGCATCGTTCGCGACGAGGGGGAGAACGGCTTCGAGATTGGCCAGCTCGTCCCGGGCAATCCGGAGATAGTTGTCACGTTTCGCCTCCGACCATGATCGCCGCAGCCGCCAGGCGCGGTAGGTGTTCCAGGTGCTGCGGAACACGTGATAGCAGACCCAGGCGTTGTCGCGTTCGGCCCGCGCGGTCTCCCCCCCATCACAGCCCTGTAAGGCGTCCTCCAGCGTTTCCGCTCCTTTTCTCCAGGCCTTGGCCAGGCGTCCCAGGCCGCCGATCGTTTCCACCAGGGGAAACGCCAGGCTTAGCTCCAGGCTATCTCCGCGACGGTCCATTCGCCAGGATCGCCCGAGCGGCCTGGTGTTGGCCGGACCCGGCTTCATCGGACAGACCAGGGAGTAGTTGTTGGGACCGCTGTACATGAACGGAATGCTGAACGGATAATCGTTCATGGCCTCCGCAAAGGTTTTCCAGGCATCGGCGACGCCCCCGGCCCGGCAGCCGGGAAAGTAACAGGCCGCGAATTCCGTGAGCGCCTTTCGCTTGGGGGGAAGGCTGCGGGCTCGGAAGAACCGGTTAAAGGCCGCGGAATTGGCGCTCGCCATGTTGCCGAAGTTCCAGCAACCCATGAACCCGTCCACCCCGAGTTCCCGCATGGCCTTTACTTTCGTGTACAGGTTGCCGATTAACGGCAGATTGGGAACGGTGGCCAATTCGTGGGTGGTGCCCACCTGGAGTTTCGCCATGGTGTACAACCCGCGGCGGCGCGCCAGGGACTGGATGCCCAGAAAGTGCGGCGACGGCCCCGCATAGGACAGGGAGTACTCCTCCACCGGACGCATCTTTCCCATGATCTTCTTGCGGCCGCCTTGTTCGAATCCCGACATCAGCGTGACGTCGTCGGGAAGGAGGCCGACCACGGTCGGGCAGGGGCTCTTCTCGTACCACCACCAGCACCAGTCCCAGGCGATGATCTGCGCGTCTTGCGACGCGGCGCGGACGCCGTCTCGGACAAGCTGGACGATTTCCGCAACCACCTCTTGGGGCGCCCGTTCGGCGCAGCGGGGACAGGACTGCACGGCGCGCCACTGATCGGTGTCCGGGGGCAGGTAGCGCTCGCCCGGCATCAGGCCGTAACAGTGCGAGGCATGTTCCGAGGCGGTGATGAGGATGACACCGCCCAATCCGGGGAGTTTCCGGACCAATTGCTCCGATGCGTCGCGCAGATACTGTTTGACTGCCTCCGTGGACGTACAAAGCGCATGGAGTGTGAGCGGGTACCCGTCATCGGACTGGTAGTTCATCTTGGCACCGGCGACATCCGGGTGCTGTTTCCAGAATGGATCGTTGACCTGGATGGCCCGGGGAGGCTGGCAGTACACATAGACCTTGACCCCGTATTTGTCCGCCCGTTTCACGAGGCGGCGCATGCTTTGCAGGTGGGTAGCCGCGTGGCGTCCAAACTCCGGGAAGGGCCGGGACCGCACCACGTGCCGCAGCAGGCCGTGCACCCAGATGCCGTTGAATCCTTGTCCGGCAATGTCCGCCAACACCTCGTCCGTGTAGACGGCGTCGGCTGTGACCGTCTCGTCCTCCAGGTCGTTGTGGACCTTCTTTGCCTGGCCGAAATCGCTGTACGGCGACCGCCAGAGACTCGGCATCTGTTCGCTTCGTGTGGTCACGCGGGCCCGAGTCTGCTGTTGCCGCGCTCCTTTGGCAATCGCATCCTTTAGTCCTTGTACCTGACCAGGACATCCACTGCCACAACCTCGACCGGATTTGATCCCATCTCGAATCCGTCGACCATACGGAAGTCAAACTCGTTGTCCCCGACCCGGTACCAGGAAGAATTTGGACTGAAAAATGTCCATCCGCCTGAACCGTCCTTTTCCGTCGGCGTGAGGAGCTTGCCGTTGAGTCTTGTCTCTACGGCGTCCAGCAGATCGAGAGTGCTCGGGCTAAGCCTCACCCTCACGAGGTTGCGCTTCGATGCCGCAGCGATATCGTCTCCGATCTGCAATTTGACGACGATGGGAAGTCCCTCAGGGGACAGCTTCGCCGGCAGCGCCATCGAGGTAGGCAAGACCTCGGCCATGCTGCAATATCCGCTCGTATGGGGAGCGGTCGCGGTGAACCACTTGTCGAGCGTCATGAGCTTCACGGGATCGCCAAGCTCCTTGAACTGCGGGGTAAATTCGTCGGGGTCGTAC
>CAUZEO010000275.1:0-7183 GCA_963578625.1 Kiritimatiellia bacterium
TGGGTCGTCGCACAACCGGACACCATGCAAAAGACCGTGCCCCAGACCATCGTTTTTATAACATACTTCACGATTTCTTTCTCCCGGCCCACCTTTTGCGTATCATGGGCTTCCAGCGTGGGCAAGGGCAAGGGCCAGATCATGAATCGCGAATGCGGAGGTGGTCACTCGAGCATTCTCACCTTATGATCCCTGCTTGCTCCAGGTCGGCCTGGAAGACCAACCTACCCCATCTTTACGCTTTTCAAGCTCCTAATTCTGTACTGGGAAGACTCGCTGACGTCGGCTACATTCGCTGGGTATGTGAAGGGGGCGATGATTGTCGTGAAGTGGAATGTAAAACTATGAAGGTCTTAATCACCGGAGCCGCGGGGGGAGTCGCGAGAATCCTGCGACCTCACCTTGAGGCGGTGCATGCTTGCACATGGCTGGACATCCTTCCGCCGTCTCCGGAAGGCGACCAGCATCTGGTGGTCGACGTTCTTTCCCAGCCGGAGATCAACGAAGCGATGACGGGGCAGGATGCGGTTATTCAGCTGATCATGGCGCCATTGTATTCTGACCCTGACCTGGGGAAGCAGCTATCGGTGCATGTTCACGGCATGGCGACGGTGCTTGAAGCTGCAGTAAAAAACCGGGTTTCGCGAGTAATCTACGCCAGCAGCCTATCGGTTTATCATCAAAACTGGGAAAAGCATTTTGATTCGGAGGAAATAACTCCCGAGGCAGTTGATCGATACGGGTTGACGAAACAACTCGGCGAGCAGGTTTGCCGGACCTTTGCTGCTGCGCACGACTGGATGTCGATTATTGCCTTGCGTATGGTTCGCCCCAAGCCGGAAGAGAAGTGGGAGGTAAAACCGGAATCCGACAAAGTCATTGGGACCGGCCCAAAGGATCTCGGCCGACTCTACCTGGCGACGCTGGCATTGGAAGGACACCATGGTTTCGATGCCGTACACGCAAGTTCCGACAGGAGCGGCAAGCACCTGAACATGAGCAAGGCCAAGGCACTTTTGGGCTGGGCGCCGCAAGGAACGTAGGGGAACTCGCGTAGAGAGAGTTCCGGCCTGTAAGGATAAGCTTGTCCCTGGGTGCCCGGAAGCCTAGGCGACTTTTCAGGCTAATCCATCTGCACCACAATTCGCGGATCGAACCAATCTGCTCCCGCTGGCGCTGTCAATCGACCGTCGCATACAAACTCGATGTGCACATGCTGTCCGGCGAATCTTGAAATATCGACATCGAATTCATGTCGTGGATACGGCCTTGTCCCCGGATCGATGCGCATCACTTCCTGTCCGTTGACCCGGACGACCGCGTCCCCTTTGACTTCATAAAAAGAATCCTCCTGCATCGCATAGCCTCCTTGCAGACGAATGCTCGATGCTGCCGGAAATTCGCCTACCAACAGGAACACCCCAGTGACCCCGACACTGAAATCTCGGGCAGGGTGCGACCCGTCCACCGGGCGGGATTGGGTCACGAACCCCGGACGCATCAACGGAGGCCTCTGCCACGGAAGTTCCCCGATCGATCCAGCCAGTTCGACATCAGTGCGGGGAAACGCCAGCAAGACTCCGGGCTTTTTTGTCGGCGCGTTCACCCGAATCAGTGCACCCCCTGCCGCCGGGCCAACCTGCACCTTGTCACCATCCAGGAAGACGGCCATATCGCCCGGCACGTGCATACCCATTTCGCCCTGCCCAGTGAAAGCGATTTTGAAATAGGATCCACCTCGCCCTGCGTTCTGGGATGGGATGTAACTTGGCTGCTCCACGTGGAGTGCGAAGTTTTCGGGAACACGGTTTACATGGAAACGCGTCCGATCGAATTTGCCTTGTGGGTCTACAAAGTAAGTAGTGGCCGGGTCCAAACCGAGTTGGGTTTCTCCGTCATAAACCACCCAATCCACTTCGACCTCCGGACCCGGGATAATTTCGCGCAGGACACCCGGCCCGGACCATGTCCTCAAGCCGCCGACACGAGTGCCGATCCACCTGGGGCTTTTATCCGGTTCGTAAATAACGAGTCCGCGCTTGTTCTTCTGCTTCTCGTAAAACGCGGTCACGCCATCGCGGCCGTGGTACCCGAATAATCGAATACCCCCGGGAGGCACTTCCTGATCGGCTACCGGCACCTGCCCGCCCGATTTTCCCTTTTCAAAGCGGAGGAACTCTTTATGTGGCAGCCGGGAATCGGGCACGAGGTCATATTCGTGGAATGCCTGTGCGATCTGCAACCAGGACGCTTCGGAACTGCCGCTCGGTGTCAAAAACCCCCAGGATTGAAAACCATCCAGGTCCTGATCGTCGGTTGGCTGGTGCATGATGCCCTCGGGAATAATCCGGATGAAATGATGGAAAATATATCCGCCGAGGGGATGGCCGAGATGATGCTGGCTGAGGGCGAATGCGGAATGCCTCGCGGCCATGGGATTGAATTGTTCCGTTTCCACCGCGACATGCGGATACGCCTCGCGGGTCTCCTTTCCCAGCGAAAGGATCCCCTCTACGGCGGTGGCGCCATCGACAACATATCTGCCGCACGGGCACATCGCCTCATCATAATAAACCATGTCAGCGCCGGCCGCGACGGAGTGGCCGACTTCCTTGATCAGGTACTTTCGCCAGGGGGCGAATGCGGGTGTACAATAGTAATAGATCATGCGGTCGGTGGTGGGCGAACGAGGCAGTGAAAAGTAGTAGTCATTGCCGCCATCATCGGCGCCGAGGATCTCGAATCCGCGACGGAATTGATTCACCAGTTCCGGCTGGTCGGCGGAGACCGCGAAAGCGTTAAACCCGGCGCCCACGTGGAATCCCAGTTCGCGGGCCCGCTTGAACCACCGCCCCGCCGTTTCGTCGACCGAGTAATCCGAATTCCGAACGCCCATGGGGAATTTCCGGAACGAGTAGTATCGGCCCAGCAGTACCGCGGATGGATTCAACTTTTGCGCCAGAAGATCCAGTCCGTTAAAATCGCCTACTTTGACATAGGCGTGGGATTTTATATTCCTCACCCATTTCGGATCAGCCTGGTCAAGCGGCACGAAGCCCAGTCCTTTCTTCATCCACTCAACATAGGGGTCCACGGCATCTTCCCAGTGGTTCCGATACGTGCGAAAACGGATCTCAAACATTTCCGGCCGCCGGGTCGGTTCCACGAGGTCCCGTACGAAACCGATGTCCGCGGTCTTGCCCTGGCCCTTGGCCATCATTACCGCGGGGCCTATTCGCAGCTCCCTCCCCTCAACAAACCAACCGGATTCCTGCCCTCTAAACAGCGCCACGAGGGGGTGGATCCATAGACGAGGAGAGGGCCCGGTCTTTGGATCATCGATGAACACATCCGTCCAGGGAGCCTGGAACACTTCGCCTCCGCCGCCGGCATTGACGGTGATGAGGCTGTAGTTGGCGATGTCGCAACCGGACAGAACATATCGCATTGTGGAGACGGGCTCGGGGGACTTGGCCGACATCCGCAGAATTAGGTCGCCGTGTCCGGGCTCAATTGTCCAATGCAGAGCCAACTCTGTGCCGTCGCTTCCGCGTAGCTTGCACGCCACTGAGTCGCTGGTCAGCGTGTGGGACACGATGCAGTTATTGAGTTCGACCCCGGAATCTTCGAAAAGCGGAAAGGTGGCCGGTAACTTTCGGGGTTCGACATGAATCAAGCGACCCCCGGTATTCCGATCCGTCAGAGCATAAAGAATCCCCGATTGAAATCTCGCCACCATGGAATCGTTCTTTAGAACGGTCCGATGTTCGCCGGCGGTGGCCGGCACGGTCCCGCACGCCATCGCGAGGGAAGCCACGATTACTTTGTAAAGGAACGTGTTCATTCAATGTGATGCTGTGTTGCTTCGATTCCTTCTATCATATTGATCACGCAGCATCCACCCCGCTGCAGCCGAAAAGTAGCGGAACTCGCGTAGAGAGAGTTCCGGCCTGTAAGGATAAGCTTGTCCCTGGGTGCCCGGAAGCCTAGGCGACTTCCGCTGCTTTTTTTATGACACGGATTGGCTTTGCAGATCTGTGGGAATTCTGTATTCTGCGTTCATCGTCTAGAGAGTCTTCGATCCGCTGATGGGTCGGGGCGCCAACCGAGGCTTCCGCCTTCGATGCCGCTGACAGCGGTGCGAGGCCGGGGAGGGCATACGGTGGTTCAATGACGCGCTTTGCCGAATGAATCGGTGAGGAAAATAAGAACCTCCCCGGATTTGGTCGATTCCATCTCCGGGTAAAACCGGAAGGAAAACGATCATGGCGACCCCGCCCCAATTGGCTATTCGGCCGAGCAGAGGAAATCCAGACCACCACCTCTGGGATAATAACGGTACGTGGTTCATCCATTATACCGTCTACCCCACGCCCATCACCGCGGAGCGAGTGCGTCTCTCCCTGCGGACAAAAGACGTGGCAGAAGCGCGCACGAAACGAGACGCCCTGTTTCAGCGCATCAGCGAGGAGGGTGCCCGCGGATGACTTTCGATACCGAAGACAGGTACACAGCCGCTGTGTACTTCACGAGGTAACCAGGTGCAGAATCCCACTGCGGACTGAACCCTAACATTGCAAAGGAATGATGGTATGCAAGTATCTTACACATAAATTTCAGATGAAAATCGTGGTCTTGGATTGAAATTGAACTTTACGGACGGTGACCTTGGTTCGATGAACGAAACGGTGTCCAAGCCACTACGCTTCTCGTTAACTTTGCGAGGTTTCTTTAGGCTCTGTAGTGAGAGCCCACGGATGGCAAGGCCGACCCGCGGATCTTGTGGTTTGGTAATTTTTTTCCCGGATAGCAGAAGAAATGCTGAGCCACAAGATCCGCGGGTCGGCCTTGCCATCCGTGGGCATTCATTGCGGAACATCGGTAATTCCAGAGCCGTGAGCCGTATCCGTCGCAGCAGTTCCGGCAGAATTTTTGCAACGTTGGGGTTCAGTCCGCATCTCCTGAACGCGGAGTGAACTCCACGCTACGGGTTGGGGATGCGAGCCTGAACGCGGGGCCGATTTTCGTTGCTCCCTTTCGGATATATTTGTATCACCTGCGGGCAACATTTTTAGAGGGCGGACTGATATGGACTTTGGGCTGGCGATCGAGATATTTCTGAAGGTTATCGGGGGGTTGGGGGTCTTTTTGCTTGGCATGAAGCACCTCTCCGAGGGGATGCAGGCGGTGGCCGGCAATCGCCTACGTCAACTCATCGGGATTGTAACGGAAAACCGGATCATGGCGGTCGGGGTGGGGACCCTGGTGACCTGCCTGGTACAGTCGAGCTCGATTACCACCGTCATGGTGGTCGGATTCGTAAACAGCGGTTTCATGACGCTGCACCAGGCTATCGGCGTCATTTTCGGCGCGAATATCGGAACCACCATCACCGGTTGGCTGATTTCGCTGCTTCCGAAAATCGGCAAATTCGGCCTCCCGATCCTGGGCATGTCTTCCTTCTTCTACCTCTTTGCCAAGCGGGACCGCGTTCGGAACATGGGAATGGTTGTCATGGGCATTGGGATGATCTTTTTCGGCCTCGACCTGATGAGCGGTGGATTGAAGCCCATCCGTTCCAACGAGGATTACCAGGCGTTCTTTGCCCTCTTTCAAGCTACGTCCTACCTCGGGGTCCTGAAGTGTGCATTGGTGGGATGTATCGTGACCACCATGGTCCAATCCTCCTCTGCTACCCTCGGCATCACCATGGCCCTCCTGCTGCAGGGGACGATCAACTTCGAATCTGCGGCGGCCCTCGTCCTCGGGGAAAATATCGGCACCACCATCACTGCGTACTTCGCATCGATTGGCGCAAATTCGACCGCCAAGCGCGCGGCCTATGCCCACATCGTGTTCAACGTCATCGGGGTGCTATGGGCTACCGCGCTTTTTCGTGCCGTCCTTCTTCCAATATCGTATCGGTTCATGGGCGCGGAGCCGTCCATTGAAATGCAATTGACCGGTGTGGCGATGGTTCACTCCTGCTTCAATATCACGAACATGATTCTTTTCCTGCCCTTCATGGGCCTGCTGGCCAAGCTGGTTACCCGAATCGTTCCCCAGCGCGGGGAAAAGGAGGCGAAGCACCTTGCGTATCTCGACATACGCATGCTGAGCTCGCCCGTCCTCGGGGTGGAACAATCCAGGAAAGAAATTCTCGTGATGTCGGACGCCGTAGAAAAGATGCTCGGTTACCTCAACGAAAACGTTACTGCAGAGAAGTGGAGCGCCTCGCTGGAGGAGAAGACATTTCGACGGGAGGAGATTCTCGATAACATCCAGACCGAAGTCACCGAATTTCTGAGCAGACTTCTTACCGGCCGTATACCGCGGAACGTGGCGGAGGAAGCGGGTGCCCAGCTTCGGATGGCCGACGAATTCGAATCGGCCAGCGATGAAATTGTGGTCATTCTCAAGCTGTATCTCAAAGCCTCGAAGAATGGGCTGACGATTTCCACCGAAGGCCGGGAAGAACTCGGAGTCCTGCACGAGCAGGTCACGGAATTTGTCCGGATGCTGGGGCAGGCAGTCCACAATTACGACAGCAACATCCTGGCCCATGCCAACACCAAGAGCCTCCAGGTTACCCGGGCCATGAAAAATTCGCGCCGGAAACATTTAGGCCGAATCGCCGACGATCACATCCCCCCAATGCAGAGCCTGATTTTCACCGACATCCTCAGTGCCTACCGTCGGATCAATGACCACATGTTGAATGTCGCCGAGGCGATCGCGGGGGAGAAATAGCGACGGCACAAAATCGTAGCTTGGGCTTTCAAGCCCGAGTTGTGCGAGGGAAGGTCATGTTTTGCAATGATCAGGGAGAAGTCCGCTGCTCCTGACGCGGAGTGAACTCCGTACTACGGGTTGGCTGCAAAGGCTTGTTTGTTGCCGCCCGGAAGTCGTGGCGACTTCCGCTACATTGGGACTTATGGCCGGTCCGCGGTTTCCGTCCATTCGCGTACCTGGCCGGGCTTCAAATCCTTTCGAAGCGTGACGACGTTTCCGGGATTAACGGATGCATTCTCGGGCAACGGGACGTCGCCTTTTTCCTTTCCGATCGTCGCCACGCTTTTCATGCCGGTGAGCGGGTCTGCGCCGGGGAGGGCGTTGTTCTTGTCGTCGTACCATTCGAACCAGGGGAGTCCCGCAGTGGCGTACTCGCTGGATGTTGGCGGTG
>CAUZEO010000276.1:0-7164 GCA_963578625.1 Kiritimatiellia bacterium
CCGAAGACGCCGCGGATATGGCGCAGAAGGCCTGGATTCGTGCTTGGAAGAAACTTGCAACATTTCAGCAAAGATCCTCGTTTTATACTTGGATGTACCGGGTGGTAGCGTCCGTATGTCTGGATCATTTAAGAAAGAAAAAAAGACTTGCGGAACAAACCATTCCGGATGGCGAGGAACCACTCCCGGCAGTTGGCGCGGGTGCGGCTCCCAGCGTCCGTTCCCGGCCCGACCGGGAACTCGAGCATGCAGAGGTCAGAACGCGGTTTCAAGAGGCCTTGGATGAATTGTCGCCCGAACATCGGTTGGCTATCATGATGAGAGAAGTCGATGGATACTCCTATGAAGAGATCGCGAAGATAATGAAGTGCAGAAAAGGAACAGTCATGTCCCGGATTTTCTACGCGCGGAAAAAGCTTCAGGAAAGGATGCAGGAATTTCGGTGAAGGATAATCGTAAACGAAAAGCGCTGAGCCGATATCTCGACGGGGAGTTGAGGGGACCCAGTTCGAGCCGCATGGCTTCGGATCTCGAATCGGACGCCTCCCTGCAAGCTTTGAAAGCGGAGTATTCCGCCATCGGCGAACAACTTCGCGATCTCGAAACGCCGGCGGCCCCGCCCGTCGAGAAATTGTGGTCGGATATTCGTCGCGACATTCGCCTGGGTGCGAACCAGGGGGAAGATTTATCGGCTTTCGGATCGCGATTGCACTGGGCCGGTGGTACCGTTGCAACTGTATTGGTGCTGATGATGGTCTGGATTGTAATGCAGTCCGGATCACTCGGCACAGCAGCGTACGCCGATACGGCAGCGGAAGTTGAATGGGTGGAAACCGACGTGCCAAACGCGTCAACCATGGTGTACTTGGATGACGAGACCGGGATGACCGTGATTTGGATTCTGGAGCAGGAGGAAGGTGCCGCCAATGCTGGATCGTAAGCTGATTCTCGCTTTTCTCGCGCTCGGTTATTTCTTCACTTCGCTTGGCGCGCCGGATGCGTTTGCGCAGCAGTCGGCATCTTTCAAGGCCGTGATGATTTATGCATCCAATGTTCAAGCCAAGCCCGATCCGCGCGTTGCGGAAATCGCAAAAAAGATGCAGAGAGTCTTTAAATTCAAACACTACAAATTGACCGGAAAAGGGAACGCAAATATCAAGGTGCCGGGGGAGGGGACCATAGTCCTCGGTTCCGGATTCCGCCTGATCGTTAAAGCGAAGGGCTCAGAGAACGGCCGCGTCAGAGCACAGGTCATCTGGAAAAAGGGGGGCGCAACCCTGATCAATACCCAGGTGGTCATGTCGAAAAACAACCCGGCCGTCATTGGTGGTCACAGCCACAAGTCCGGCAAAATGATTGTCACACTCACGTTGAAGTAGGTGTGCTACGCGGGCGTCCTCACAGCGTTCACACCTTTTTGTGGTCCGCACGAAATCGCCGAACATTCCTCTGAATTTATCCGCATATGTCAGCGTCTCATGGTTGTACCTCAAACCGATGAAGGGAGGTGATCTCGATGCAGAAGACGCTTGGCATTCTTGGACTCTGCGGCGTTCTGGTGGCGGTGCAACCGCTGGAGAGCGTTGCCGGGGATGGCGGTTGGGTGGCGATTGGCGGATCTGGCGGCGGAGGATTTTCCGCCGACTTTTCGTACGGCCACGATCATCACCAAGGGCGGAAAGCGCTGGTCATCAAGTCACAACACGCCGGTCGCAAGGCGTCAGGTCACTATACGTACGAGGAACGCAGGGTATGGAATCCCGGCTATTATTCGTACGTGGAACGATGCGGACGACTGGTCAAAACATGGCATGAAGGATACCACGCCTACGAGACAGTGAAGGTGTGGGTGCCGACCCGCGGATATCTCGATCGTAGGCACAATCGCAACTACAGACATTGCCGATAGGTACGATCGTTCTATCAGCGTGAGATCCAGCGCGGCGGCCGGAAAACAATTCCGGCCGCCGCGTGTTACGCAGCACAAGACCTTCAATCTTCGACATTTTTCTCCCCCGAGACCTTGTTTGTGAATTCAGGTTTCAGTGTTCAACCTCCGGCCGCGGTTTTCGGTTGTCGGTGTTGCGGGGCCGGAGTTTTCAGAGGTGACTGAGGTGTAATCAGAAACAAGTGCGGCCTCCGACGAAGCCAGATTTTTCAGGTTTGAGAGTCCCTCCTTCGTCGTAAACTTTGTCCCGAGCTTTGTCCCACAGCTTCCGCCGATTAGGTTCGCGAGTTAAAGAAAGCCTATTCGTGAGCCAAATCGAACCGTCATGCAAGTATCCTACGCATGAAGATCAGTTTGAAACCGTAGTCTTGGATTGAAATTGAACTTCACGGACCGTGACCTTGGATCGATGGACGTAACTGTGTCCCAGCCCCTCGCTTCTCGTGAACTTTAGGAGGTTTCTTTAGGCTCTGTTGTGAGAGCCCATGGATGGCAGGGCCGAGCCACGGATCCTCTGGGGCGGTGATTTTTTCCCAGAGAGCAGAAGAAACGCTGAGCCACAAGATCCGCGGGTCGGCCCTGCCATCCGTGGGCTCTCACTGCGGAACATCGGCAATTCCAGAGCCGTATCCGTCGTAGCAGTTCTGGCTGGATTTTGCGGCGTTGGGGTGAATTCCGCGCTACGTTTGGTAGCGCTACCGGCCTCTTCGGGATCCGGTGCTACGTCTGGAGTTTCCGCCGCCGGATCGCTGGCCGCCGGATCTTCCTCGACCTCCGGCAGCACGAGCCGGACGGTTTTTGGCGTTGTCCGCTTTTGTCTGCTCGAGTTTCTTTTTTTGCTCATCAGTCAATACGGGAGGTTTCGGCATTTCAAGAAGTTCCGGCTCCGGATGGGTGCAGGGCAATTCGTTCTTGATGTACTCCTCGATTGCTGGAATCTGAAACGCATCCTGCTCGCAGGCGAAACTGATGGAGATCCCGGATGCACCGGCGCGGCCGGTGCGGCCGATACGGTGCACATAATCTTCCGGATCTTGCGGAAGAGTGAAATTCACGACGTGACTGACGCTGTCGACGTGGAGGCCACGGCCCGCCACGTCGGTGGCAACCAGCACGCGGAACTCGCCGCTACGGAATCGGTCCAGGGTTCGAATTCGCTTGGACTGCGGAACGTCGCCGGACAACATTTCGCAGGAAATCTGGTACCGTTGCAAAAGTTCGTACAGTTTCCGGGTCTGGTCCCGGCGATTGGCAAATACCATGACGCGATCCGCCGAGTCCTGCTCGATGATATTGAGCAGCAGAGGAAATTTTTCCTCCGTAGTGACGACGTAGAGGCGCTGATCCACTGAATCTACCGCAACTTGCTCAGGCTCTATCTCAATCGACACCGGATTCCGGGTCCATTGGTCCGCCAGGCGGATGACATCGGGGGTCAACGTTGCGCTGAAAAACATCGTCTGCCTGGCGGATTTCTGTGGTGTACTGTGAATGATCTGTCGAACATCCGGAATAAAACCCATGTCAAGCATCCGGTCCGCCTCATCAATGACGAGAATCTCGACATGGTTGAGATGGATGTCCTGCTTTCTCCGAAAATCGAGTAGCCGACCGGGTGTAGCCACTACTACATCCAGCTTTCTATCCCTGAGCTTCCGGCGTTGTTTTTCGTAGTCCATGCCGCCGAAGACGGCAAGTATCTCGGCGTTGAAATATTTCGAAAGTTCGAGAGCGTCCTTTTCGATTTGCAGGGCGAGTTCGCGTGTTGGCGCTAAAATGAGTGCTCGCGGTGTCCCGTTCGGCCTCTTGTCTGACGGAGGATTTCTCAGGATGTGCGCGAAGATAGCGATGAGGAATGCCGCGGTCTTTCCCGTTCCAGTTTGAGCGCGGCCCATTGCGTCCAGTCCTTTCAGTGTGGAAGGAAGTATCTGGGCCTGTATCGGCATACAATGCGCGAAACCAAGGTCGGCAATGGCGTGAAGAATTTCCGAGGGAAGGTCCAATTCGTGGAATGCCGTTTTCCCTTCCTCGGCGGGACCGCTGAACGAGGCAGGATCCCAATCTGAATGGGCGGAGACGGCGGAGACTGCCGCCGGCTCTGGCTTCGACTCGGTCTTCCTCGGTTCCGAGTCCGTCTTTCTCGGACCTCTTCGGCGCCGGGATCGAGAGCGTCCGGATCTCGGCTTCGAATCTTCATTGCCCTCTGCTTGCTTTTTACTTTGCCGGGGGCGATCGGATTCTGGGGTAGTGCGTCCTTCTTCGGCAGCGTCGTCGTTGGATTCCGGTTTGCCGAGGGACGGAGGATCGGCCGGTTTTGAAGGCTCGGCGACTTGATCCTGTTCTTCTGATTGCGGGGAGCCGGCCAGCTTCTCGCGTATATTTTTAATTATGAACTTAACCAAACAGGTTACCTATCCGCCGTGAAGCCTTGGGAGGTCCGGATTCTTTACGGTCGCAGGGGATACGAGGCGTACCAATCCCGCTTTCCGGTATGAATTGGGGTATCATGAACGGACATTCGCTCGAAAGCAAGACCTGAAATCAAGCAAAATAGAGTTCAACCGCCCACACGGGCTGAAAGTACCCTCAAGCGCACGCTTTTGCGGATTGTCGCGTGATTTGGAAAGACCCCGATTCGAGTGGAAGAGTACTTGGTTGTGCCTGGTTGAATGCGGTCAGGGATGCGGAGCGATTGCCGGGTGACCGTCTTTCCTTGGTCATTTTGAATATGAATCAGAATCTGGACCTCTTCAATAGGCAGGGCGCTCAAATTAGTTGTCGCAATCGTGAGATAGCCTTGGTCATCGCGGTGAACGCTCACCGCAACGTAGTTTTGAGGATTCTCCGGCACATCCAGGCGGGAGAGCATTTCCCTCGAAGCCCGGCCGGCCGGCGATTCTGCATGAGACGCCATTCGAAACTGGGCGATCGCTTCTTGTTTTTTCCCTCGTTCCAGAGCCATCAGGCCGAGTGCCTGGTGCGCCTGCGCGGTCGGGAGGAGTTCATTCGCCATTTCCAGGTCTTTTCGTGCCTGCGACTCGTTTCCGAGCTCCCGATGCAGAAGGCCGCGCGTACGGTAGAAATCGAAGTACCGGCTGTTTATTTTGATGGCATCATCCAGGTAGGGTAGCGCTTCCCGGCCGTTTCCTTCGGCGATAAGGGCCTTGGCTGCGAGGCCGTAGAACAACGCCTCCGCGGGTTGAATTTCGATTGCTTCCCTGGCCAGCCGCAACGCCTCCTGATTTCGATTCTTTTTGAGCGCTTCGTATCCCGATTCCAGACGGTCGTACGCGGGCTGCGAAGCCCGTAGCGGACCGATGATTCGTTCGAACTCCTCACTTCCAAGAGTTCCGCCTTTCTCCATCCGCGCCACGGTTCTCTTATTGGCCTCCACGCGCTTTGGGGAGGGCGGGTGACTCACGAACATGCCGGCAAGCCAGTTCGCATGGTTTCCTTCCGCCAGGCGGACGAACGTCCGTTGCAATTCGACGGCGGCCTCCGGATCGTATCCGGCTTTGGCCATGTACCGAATCCCGTAGCGGTCGGATTCCAGTTCGGCGGATCGGCTGTATTTCTGTGTGATGAGGGCGCCGCCAACAGAAGAACCGACCATCACTACATCGCGGTAGTCCTTATCGTTGAACGCAAGCCCAAGGGTAGCGATGCCGGCCTGTGTGAATAGTCCCCGCTCTATTGATTTTGCGCCGTGCCGCGCGGCCGCGTGCACGATTTCATGTCCCAGCACCGCCGCAAGTTCCGCTTCGTTATTCAGTTCGACGAGCAGGCCGCGATTCAGTGCGACTTTTCCGCCGGGAAGAGCCCATGCGTTGGGCACGCCGTTATCAAGCACCACGAAATCGTAGGGGAGCTGCGGCCGATGACTCACCCTGGCGAGGCGTTGCCCCACTTGCCTCACATAAGCGCTTACTTTCGGAAATGCCGTCAACTCGCCCCCCTGAGTCTGCTGCATCGGCATGAAGTTCTGGCGCCCGACCTGGATCTCGTTGGACTCCGACAGGAACTGGATTTCCTGTCTGCCGGTGATCGGGTTCGTCGCGCATCCGTTCGTAAAAAATGTCGCTGCGGAAGCAAAGAGCACCACCTTGCCAACGGCCCGAATCGACATCCGATTTCTTTTTTTACGTTTCATGTGCGCATCTCGCATTCGTTTCGGCATGATCTTCAATGAACGGGATCGATATTACCCTTTGAAATCTCTACACTTCAACCGTTTGACGCATTCCAACCCTGAATTATTCACATGCATTCCAATCTGCTGACTACCGTTCCATCCCCCGAATCGATTTTGATCGCCGGATGCGGGTACGTCGGAAGCGCGCTGGGAGCCTCATTGGCAGAGGAAGGGACCGAAGTGTGGGGGATTCGCCGTGATATAGGCGCATTGCCCCCGGGAGTTCGCGGCGTCGAATGCGATTTGCTGGATCGCAGGGCAATCGAACAGCTGCCGCGCGCATACGACTCGCTGGTTTTCTGCCTGTCGGCCGGGGGGCGCGGGACCCTTTCCGTGTATCGCTCCGTGTACGTGGGGGCATTTCGGCGACTGCTCGATCACTGCGCTTTCCGGCGGGTTGTCTTCGTCTCAAGCACGGGGGTATTTGGTCAACGGAGCGGCGATTGGGTTGACGAGACATCTGAGACGAAGCCCCTACTCGATTCAGGTAGGGCAATGCTGGAAGCCGAGACGTTGGCGAGAAGCGGCGAAGGAGAACGAATTGTGGTTCGGTTTTCCGGCATTTATGGGCCCGGCCGAACGAGGTTGGTGCGTATGGTTGAAGAGCGGCGAGCTGTCTGCGTGCGGGATCAACCGCGTTTTCTTAATCAGATTCACCGCGATGATTGCGTCGGGGTGCTCCGGCATCTGCTCAATATTCCTCGTCCCGAGAGTCTGTATTTGGCGTCTGACTCCGAGCCCGCGACGCGTGCCGCCGTCTGTTCGTGGATCGCAAAACGCTCTGGTCAGGAGCCGCCGGAGACGATTGAAGCGGATGATCCCCGGATCAAAGAGGATTTGCGTGGAAACAAGCGCTGCAGGAATGATCGTCTGCTCGAAAGCGGATACCGGTTTCTCTTTCCCTCGTTCCGAGAGGGGTATGCCGGCCTGGTGCCTGTCAGGGAGCCATGACGCTCTCGATGACCTCGGCGAGAACTTTCATTGTCGCAGGTTTCTGCAGGTAGGCGTGGATCCCGATCCCCTT
>CAUZEO010000277.1:0-7140 GCA_963578625.1 Kiritimatiellia bacterium
TACATCCAGAAAAACAACTGGGACGTCCGCGCATTGCAGGACTACCTGCAGGAACTAGAGCCGGCACAGTGAACGGGGTGCGGGGAGAATTCCGGATTTCCGATTTCGGATGTACGGATCCCCATCTAGCGGAAGTCGCCTAGACTTCCGATCGGCGACGCACAAGCTCGACAGAGTGAAATCACCCAAGGCATCCAGATCTAAGCGAAGAAATTGAACCACGAAATAAAAGCCGCGACCAAACGAAATTAACCACGGAGCGCGCGGAGAGGAATTTCAGTCACTCCGTGTGCTCCGTGAACTCCGTGGCAGAAAAATTGTCGCGGACAAGAACGACTACGAAAACGGAGCACCAAGCATTTTTCGCCTAGGCGTCAACGCCAATGGCGTTGGAAATAGGGGGCTTGAATTCCGGTCTCATCGCGCCGTCAGCAGATCCGAACCAATGTCGAATGTCCAAAGAAGGAGAGAAACCCACCTCTGAAATTGGACATTGAGAATTCGATATCCGACATTTTTCCCGAATCACGAATGTCGCACAGGCATCGGCTCGTCCTCGTCTGTATCGTCGATCTCGATGACAACTTCGTGCTTGGGGAGGAATGGGGTAACGAATCCGAAGATAAACATCGCCCCGCAAATGCCGATGGCCGCGGCAACCGCAATTTCCGGCGGCATGAAAAGGCAGGCCACGGCAACGAGGCAACCAGCGAAAATGACCGGCGCCTTGGTTGGTTTTTCGTAGCGAACATTCGAAACCTGGAGCAACGTGAACATTACGGTAACAGTCCACACCAACGTGGCGGCGGGCCCATGGGTGAGGCTCATCCAATCCGCCTGGATCAGACCGGACTCGGCAACCAGGATGATCATTGCGAGCCAGCCGCCCAGTACGGTGATCGGCAGCCCGATGTATCCCTTCTGGCCCCGCTCCGGATTCGCGATCCTGAAGCGCGCCAGCCTGCAGGCGCCGGACATGACGATCGAAGCGACGAGGACCATGCCCCAGACGCCGAATTCATGAAGGGCAGCCTGGAAGGCAAGAAAGGCCGGGGCCACGCCGAAGCTCACAATATCGACGAAGGTGTCAAGTTCTGCGCCGAATTCGGAGGTGCATTTGAGCCGCCGTGCGGTTTCGCCGTCCAGACCGTCCAGAATCATGGACAGCATGATGAGCTGCCCGGCTTCAAAAAAGTGTCCGCCTGCCGCCACCAGAATGCTGGTGACTCCGGCGACCATCGCACCGAACGTGAAGACAAAGGGGAGAATAGGTCTCCAGTTCATTTCGGTAAATCCTTTCGAATACGTGCAATCGGAGTCAGGCCCGCCTCCACCTTGTCACCGGGCGCGACCAACACCTCCACGTGGTGGAGAGGGAAATAGACGTCCATTCTGGAGCCAAATTTCATCATTCCTATGCGCTCCCCTCTCGTCAGTTCCTGACCTTCTTCCAACCAATATACCACTCTTCGCACCACAGGACCAACAATCTGTTTCACCAGGCAGCGGGTCCCCGCCCCTTCCACCAGAATTGAGCTATGCTCGTTATAATCCGAAGATTCTTGTCGAATCGTCAAAAAGTGCTTGCCCGGCGAATATGCCAATGCCCGGACCACTCCCGGGATCGGGCTCCGGTTCACATGTACGTTGAACGGGTTCAGAAACACGCTGATTCGAATGGTATCGCATTTCAGATACGTCTCCTCAGCAACCTCAATCACTCCACGAATCACACCATCCGCACCCGCCAGCACCAGGTCGTCGTCGCCTGAAAACTCGCGCTCGGGGTCACGGAAAAAATATAACATGAAGCCCAACCCCACCAGCGCAAGCACCGCGAGGACCGCCGCGGGAATCTCATACCCTGCCCACACGCACAGGAACGCGGGCACCCCCGGTAAAAGCAGCGCGCCCGAAATCCAACTCCAGCCACAAGGAACAATTTTCATAAAGCATCTCCGGGATCCGTCCGATCGAACCCATCAAGTATCCATCATCACGCCCCGAGGCGAGTTTTTTCCGCTTCGCCATCCTTTGGGCCGGGTTGATGTTATCAGGGTGATTTCCTTCACCGTGATCTGGTTGCCGCGCGCCTTCGCGCTCTTCACCGGCACCTTTCCAGGTTCGAAGATCTGCTGATTGATCCGCTGCCCCTTCGCCGGTTTGTATTTCACAAAGA
Organism: Kiritimatiellia bacterium; assembly: GCA_963578625.1. Lineage (GTDB taxonomy): Bacteria > Verrucomicrobiota > Kiritimatiellia > SLOV01 > SLOV01 > CAUZEO01. Next base: position 2,180 of record CAUZEO010000277.1, read on the forward strand.
CTTCTTTCGGGTGACCCACCTCAAAGAGAATGACCCGGGCTCCGGGCAGAGCACATTCGTACTCGCGATTCATGATTACCCCACCGAAAGTGAATCGCTTGAGGTAGGTCACTTGCTCGTAGGTAAAAATCATGATGTGCTCCGTATTCCGGTCGAACACGGCGCAGTGCAGAAGATCCTCTCCAACGTAAAGCTTTTCCGGCACCGGCACAATTTTGTACCGCCCGTCCTGCCAGACAAGGAGAATCTTGTCGTACGATGTGCAGGGAAACGACGTATCACCGGAAACGGAGTGGCCGAGGTACCCCTTTGCCCGGTCCCAGCCGATTTCGTATTCCTCGCTGATCAACTCGCGGCGCTCCACTTGTTCGAAGGTTTCGATCCGGGTGAGGCGGGGCGAGTCTTTCGCGTATTTTTTATAGAGCGCCTTGAGATACCGGATGGAATAGGGAATCAGCTCCTCCAGGTTTTCGGCCACCTTATCCAGGGCCGCGATGATATCCCCGATCTCTTTACGGTTCTTTTGAATGTCGAATTTCGAGATCCGCTTAATTGGAATCGCGAGGAGCTTTTCTGCGTCGGGAATAGTCACATCACGTTTTAGCTGTGCCCGAAATGCGTTCAGGCCGTCCAGCACGGCGCGCTGAACTTCCGGATATGTCTCGCAATCTTCAATGTTCTTGTAGATACGGTGCTCCACGAACAATTGGGCAAGCGTTTTGAAATGCAGCTCGTCTTCAAGGCGTTTCTGCTCGTTCTGAAGCTCCTTGCGGAGTAGCTGGACCAGTCGCTTCGTGTTGTGCTGCAGGATGGATTGCACATCCATTTCCACGGGACGTCCATTGTGAATCACGACCGCCCGGCAACTTACCGAGACCTCACAGTTGGTGAAGGCGTATAACGCCTGAATCGTCTTGTTCGCGTCCTCTCCCGGCGCGAGCTGAACTTCAATTTCCACGATCTCCGCGGTGTAGTCGTTGATCGACTTGATTTTCACCTTTTTCTTTCGCGCCGCGTCTTCGATGGAACTGATCAGCGAATCGGTGTTCGTGGAAAACGGAATTTCTCGAATAATGACTGCCTGGCGTTCTTTCGACCGCTCGATCACCGCGCGGACCTTCAGCTTGCCGTTGCCGTTTTCATATTCGGAAACCTCGATCAGGCCGCCCTGCAGAAAGTCGGGATACAGCTCGAAATTTTTCTTCTGCAGAATGGCGATCTGCGCCTGCAGAAGCTCCCCGAAATTGTGAGGCAACACCCGAGTGGAAAGCCCCACTGCAATCCCCTCCGTACCCATCATCAGCAGTAGCGGCAGCTTGGCGGGAAGGCTGACCGGCTCCTTGCGGCGGCCGTCATAGCTCAAAACAAACCGGGTCAACTTCGCATCGAACAACTGTGTCCGGGCTAATTCGGTCAGGCGGCATTCGATATACCGCGATGCCGCCGGCGGGTCCCCCGTGTAAAGATTCCCGAAGTTTCCCTGTCCCTCAATCAGGTGGCGCTTGTTGGCAACGTTGCACAGCGCGTCTTCAATCGACACATTTCCGTGCGGGTGATACTGCATGCAGTAGCCGGCAATATTTGCGACTTTGACGAATTTCCCGTCGTCATTCTCATGCAGGGAGTAAAGAATTCGGCGCTGGACCGGTTTCAGTCCGTCGTCGAGATCCGGGATCGCGCGGTCACGAATGACGTAGGACGCATACTGGAGAAAATTAGAATCTATCAGAGCCTTGAGAGGACCTTCCGCCTTCCCCCGCAGTACGGCCTGGCCCATCCCCTCGACACTCGTATCCGAGATCTCTTCGCCCTCAGTGCCATTCCCCCCATTCGCCCCCTGTAGCGTGAACTCCCCCTGGTCGCTCACAATGTCTCCTCAACCACGAGGTTGCTCATAATGTACTCGCGCCGCGCCGGGGTGTTCTTTCCCATGTAGAATTGGAGGATGTCCGGAACGTGATGCTGGTTTTGACCCTCTACGCAGACAAGGCGCATGTCCCGGCCGATGAAAGGCTTGAATTCGCTCGGCGAGATCTCTCCCAGGCCTTTGAACCGGGTCACCTCGTTGGAATTGCCCAACTCCTTCATTGCTCCGTCCCGCTCCTCCTCGCTGTAGCAGTAGATCGTTTTCTTCTTCGTCCGGACGCGGAAGAGGGGCGTTTCGAGAATATAGACATGGTTCTCCATGACCAGCGGCTCGAAAAAACGAAGAAAGAAAGTCACCAGGAGGTTCCGGATGTGCAACCCGTCCACGTCCGCATCGGTCGCCAGGATGATGCGCTGATACCGGAGGCCTTCCTTCGAGTCCTCCACATTGAGGGCTCGCATCAAGTTGTAGAGCTCGTCGTTCTTGTAGATGGCATCGCGCTTGAGCGCCTGCACGTTCATCGGCTTGCCGCGTAACGTAAAGATCGCCTGCGTACTCACATCCCGGCAACTCACGATCGAGCCGGCCGCGGACTGACCCTCCGTCAAAAAGATCATCGACTCCCGGCCCTTGTCTTTCTTTTTGTTGAGATGAATTTTGCAGTCCTTCAACTGCGGGATCCTGATCGAGACCGCCCGCGACCTGTCCCTCGCCAATTTCTTGACCGACGCCAACTCGCGTCGAAGCTGATGTGTCTCCTCCACCTTGGTGGTGAGCAGTTCCGCCGCTTTCGGATTCCGATGCAGCAGATCCATCACGATGGCGCGAACACGATTGACGAGGTCGCCGCGAATCTCCGTGTTTCCCAGCTTATTCTTGGTCTGAGATTCGAAAACGGGATCCTTTAACTTGATCGCGATGGCCCCGACGCAGCCTTCGCGAACATCATCCCCGTCATACCGCTTCCGGGTAAAATCGTTGACTGCCTTCAGGATCCCTTCGCGGAACGCGCTTAAATGAGTTCCCCCGTCGTTGGTAAACTGCCCATTCACAAAAGACAAGTAGTGCTCGTTGTAGCGGCCAGTATGGGTCAAGGCCAGGTCGATGGTCTTGTCGCGGAAATGAAGCGGAGTGTAGATCGATTCCTCTTCGGTCTCCTCCTCGATCAGGTCCATCAAGCCACCGTCCGAGGAATACAGCTCGCCGTTGTAATAAATCTTTAGGCCCGGATTCAGGTAGGTGTAGAGCCGCAACCGGCGCGCCAGGTGTTCCTCTCGAAACGCAGATTCGCCGAATATTTCCGGATCCGGATCGAAGAAAATCGTGGTGCCGTCTGGCTCTTTGGCCGCGGAGCCCGATTTTTTGTCCTTCAGTTTGCCCTGCCCGAACGTGGCCCCGGCAAACTTTCCTTCTCGATTCGACCGGACTTCGAAGTGACGGGACAGCGCATTGACCGCCTTGGTGCCGACGCCATTGAGTCCCACGCTGAATTGAAATACGTCGTCGTTGTACTTGGCGCCGGTGTTGATCCGGGAAACACAATCAACAACCTTGCCGAGCGGGATGCCGCGCCCGTAATCACGCACGCGGACGGTTCCGTCCTCCACCGAAACGTCGACCCGGTCTCCATGCCCCATGATGAACTCGTCTATGGCATTGTCGACGACCTCCTTGAGGAGGATGTAAATCCCATCATCGTAGTTCGATCCGTCGCCGATTCGGCCGATATACATCCCCGTCCGGAGACGGATGTGCTCAAGGGAAGACAGCGTTTTGATCTTGGATTCGTCGTACGTATGTTGTGCTTCCTGCGCCATGACCTCCTTAAACAGCTTGCGGACAAGAACAACGCCTACACCTTGCACGAACCCCAGCGGGCGATCAACCTCTCAATAGGGATCTCTCGACGCCAAAATCGGGGTTCCGCCGGGCAGGAGACGGGTAACATGACTAGCGCTGACGTGAGCTGACGCTCCAATCGGGTCTGTTCATGACCCACACATTCTCCGTACGGCGGGGATGAATTGGTCCTGTCGAGGCCTTTACCCTAACGATGCAAAAATTTTGCCCGAAACGGCTGCGACGGGTACGGCTCACGGCCTTCGAATTACCGAGGTTCCGCTATGAGAGCCCAAAGAAACCTCACAAAGTTCACGACCAGCGCACTGGTTTGGACGCAGTCTCGTCCATCGATACGAGGTCACCGTCCTTGAAGTTTAAATTAACTGCAAGACCACGATTTCAAGCTGATATTCATGCGGAAGGTACTTGCACACCGTCTTTTTTTCATCGTTAGGGTTTTGTCCGCGCCATACCGGTTTGAGTATAAAATTGAAGCTTGCAACGACCTTTCGCCGGACCCATAGTGTGCGGCTGGTCATTTTCTCGATTCGGGACGTCGTGCCGGTCCGCAAGAAGCTGTACAAAGGACCGTTGTCCCCATGATAGTAAAAAATGAAGACGAACCGCCGATGGCGGAGTCGGAACGCTACTCGAATGGGCGGCTCATCCGGCGACTACTCCAATTTAGTTGGCGATATCGAAGCGGCTGCATTCGTGTGCTCAGCCTCCATGTCGTAATCCTGGCCTTCCAACTGGGGGGCATCGGGTTTGCCGGACTGGGCATTGATTATATTCGCCACCAGGCGGAACCCGAGGCAGCGATGCCCCAATGGCCGCTCGGCATCTCGCCGCCGGCCGGCGCATCCCCCTTGGCAGTACTCCTGCTCATTGCCGGGCTCATCGCCGGCCTCGCCGCGCTACGCGGCTTTCTGAGCTACATCTGCGCCGTACAAACCGGGATCGTCGTGCAGCGCAAAATCGTGGTGGACCTCCGGGCCCGTGTCTACGACAAACTCCAGCGGCTCGGCTTCCGGTTCTATGACGAGAACGACAGCAGCACCATCATCAATCGCGTCACCAAAGACGTGCAAAGTACCCGCATATTCATCGACGGGGTCATCGTTCAGGTCATCGTTATGGCGATCTCGCTGTGTCTCTGCTTCGTCTACATGGTGAACATTCACCTGCCGTTAACACTCGCCTGCCTCGCCACCACCCCGCTGCTCTGGTTCATCGCGGCCACATTTTCCCG
>CAUZEO010000278.1:0-7128 GCA_963578625.1 Kiritimatiellia bacterium
TCCTCAAAAGTTTTGACCCCGAATTGCTCGATCAGGTAACGCAGAAAACCGTCGGCCTTCAGCATGCCGCCACGCCTGAATTCCGGGCTCACGACATTCAACCACTTCAGGAGCTTCGGGGCCTTCGAGAGAACTTCCTTGAAATCGTCGTCCTTGCCGACAATGTGCTCATCCACGCCGGCACGAATATCTTTTCCCGGCATCCCGGATGCGTATAGCGCGCCTACAATCGCACCCATGCTGGTGCCCGCCACCGCGGTGGGCTGAATGCCGCAGTCATCAATGACCTCCAGGGCCGGCACATGGGCCATCCCTCTCACCCCGCCGCCACCTAGCGCTATGCCGAACGTTGCCACGATCCGATTGTCGCTCAGGTCGGCCGCTTACTCAAACAGTCGGCGAGAAAGCCGTACGCTTTCGCACCACTGATTTCGTGCCGCGCTTCAAAAATATCCGTTTTAACGGCGCTCCTGGCGCCGAAGACATCGTATACCTGTCGTGTTCGAGCGACGGCCCGCTTCACCGAACGGATGGGAAAAATCGAATCACGGGTTGCCGCCTCGATGAGGACGGGCCTGGGGGCCATGAGTCCGGCGAGATCGTGGATTTCCCCGAATTGACCGAGCCCCGGTACGTAGTTGCAGGCACAATGATACATCCCGTGGATGCTATGGCGCCATTCGGCGAAATAGCCGCTGATTACGCAGGCTTTAATGCGGGTGTCGATGCAGGAGGAAAAGAGCGCATGCATGCCGCCCCCGGAAATACCCATGACGCCCAACTTTCGCGTATTTATGTCCGGGCGCGTCGTTAGGTAATCGACCAGTCTCCGGGCATCGCGGACGCGGATTCCCAGGGCGGTGCCGCCAAGATGTGACGCCAGCATCGAGGTGTGGACGCAGGTGGAGGGTGGTAGATCGTGCGGAATCTGCTCGAGTAGATGTGGAAACTGCGATTGCCGCTCCCCGAAGCAGGAGATTTCCGGCGCCGCAACCGCGAAGCCGCGCCGGCATAACTCGACGGCGAAATCTTTGTGATAGCCGCTGGGATCATCCCGCTCCGAGCCGTCCTCCCACAGTCCGACGATATCTTTTACGCCGTAGCCGTGGCCGTGAAGAGCCAGGACCACCGGAAGCGGCCCGGGTACATTTTTCGGGAGTAGTAAATACACCGGCATGGAGGAATGCGGGGCCGTGCGAATAATGAACTTTTCACGTACAAAATCGCCTTTGTCGATGCGTTCGATTTTCCGTGCCGCCAGGTCGCAGGCCGGTGTGTTCTGAAAACCGATGGCCTTCCCCAGCGCACTCCGTGTCCGGGTTTGCCACGCCCTCGCCGCCGCTCGCGACTTCGCCCTGAACGCAAAAGGAGCGTTCTCCGGTTTGTAAGCCGCCCACAACTCAGTAGCCGGCTGCAGTATTTCAGATTTCATAAGTAAATTCTGTGCCATGCACAAAAGAATGACAATCCAATTTCTGTTTTGAGGAACCGCATTGGCATGCTCCCCGTAGCAGCAGTAATGGCAGAACCCATAATAGGGTCTGTCCCTTATATTGCTTAAATTGGGTTTATGGGTTGTGATTGGTTTGGCCGCGCACTATTGTCCCGCTGGGTTTAATCTGGAGAGGAAAGAGAATTGAACACGAAAAGAGCATTTGCGGTGGTTGCCCATCCCGATGACATCGAGTTTGTCATGGCCGGGACCTTGATTCTGTTGAAGGATTCCGGATACGAGGTTCACTATATGAACATCGCCAACGGGTCGGCCGGATCCCTGGATCGAGGCCCCGAGGAAATCGCGCGCATCCGAACCGGGGAATCGAAGGATGCCGCCGTGCAAATCGGCGCGGTGTTCCACGAGCCTCTGGTTAACGACCTCGAGATTTTTTACGAACCCGCGCTGCTTGCGCGTCTCAGCGCTGTGATGCGGGAGGTGGCTCCGGAAATCCTTCTCCTGCAATCGCCGCGAGACTACATGGAAGATCATCAAAACGCGGTCCGTCTTGGTGTGACCGCGGCGTTTGTACGCGGGGCTCCCAATGTCCCGACCGATCCGCCGACGTCAGCCGTCACGCAGGAAGTCACGGTTTATCATGCGCAACCACATGGCAACCGGGATCCGCTTCGAGAACTGGTTGTCCCGGATTTTTATGTGGATATAGCAAAATCGCTGGATCGGAAGAAAGACATGCTGGCGTGCCACGCTTCGCAGAAAGACTGGCTGGATGCTACCCAGGGAATGGGTTCGTATGTGGAGACGATGGTGGACATTGCCCGAGAAGTCGGAACCATGTCCGGTGCTTTTGATGTGGCCGAAGGCTGGCGCCGCCACCTGCATTTCGGATTCTGCCCGGAAGAAGCGGATCCGCTTTTCGACGCATTAACCGCCTTCGCGAACAAAGCATAGATTAGTCCTTACAAGTTTGCCTTGAGCCACTTTTCGACATTTTCGATCGACGGTCTAAACCCGCGAGGGCCTTTTTCGCCTCGCACCGCGATGCGGCCCCCGGTATCCACGAGGTAAAGTCGGTCCGGGTGGGCCGAATAGGCGATGTTGACGGCGTTGTCCATGCCGTCCACCAGCGCCGGCATTTCGATTTCAAGGTTTGATTTTGCGAGGGAGCAGACCTTCACCCGATCTTCGTAACTCAGATGCTTCGGGATCAGAATCCCTTCCCGCTGGTTCTTTCGACCCAGCCGACCGTCCGAGGGATGCGCCTCGCTTATGTAAATCAGGAGGAACTGAACGCGGTCCTTGTATTCGTCGTACAACTCATTGAGGGCGCCAACCTGACGCCGGAATGGCGGTCAGGTGTAGCTGCCGAAGACAAGCACAACCGGTTTTTTGCCGCGGAAATTCGAAAGTCGGGTTTCGTATTTCCTGTCGTGTGTTTTCAGCGTGAAGTCCGGCGCCGGATCTCCGGGAACAAGCTGTTTCGGCGCTGGGGTTTCGGTCGCGGCGGATCGGGCGTCCGCCCAGGTAGCTTGAAGCGTGAGGAGCGCAACGAGAGTCACGACAAGGAAATGGATTTCTTTCATTACACTACTCTTTTTTCTATCCTCGTCCCCGATGTGGGCCAATGGTGATATTATAAACGGGCCGATGTCGGTTTTATTGCGATTTTTCCGTTTTCTTCGAGAATATTTGAATTGGATTATAGATCAGTCTGATCCGACCGATCAGGAGACAAATCATGCCGGACTATGAACCATTGGACCTCACCACTCATGTAAACGTCGGCACCGATTTCGCGGGCCCCGACATAGATCCTCCGGTTGGGGAACAAATGTTTCGCGGATTACCGTTTCTGATCGGGTCCGCCGAAGGGGAGAATCGTTTCATTGGGTTTACCGGGAATAGTGACACGGATCAATCTGCGGAGATTGAGGTTGGCAAGGCGGCCCGGACCGTACTCTTTGCGCACACATTGCTGGAGACGAAGATTCTCAAAGGAGAGTGCGTTGGCCACGTCGTGGCCGAGTACCTTGTAAAATATGCCAACGGGACCGAACACCGGATTCCGGTGAGGGAACGGTTTGAGGTCGCAGAAGTTCCGGTCGGGTGGGGCATGTTCCCCTTCCTGGCGCAGGCGGACACGATGGAGTACAACGAACCCCGGAAGGAAGGCCCATTTAATCTTTCAGGTCGGCGGCAGTCGGAGGCGGCACAGGGAAATCCCAGGGCCTATTTCATTTTTTCCTGGAAGAATCCCATGCCGGAACAGCCGATTGAGTCGATTCGAATTGAACCGGGCGACCGCAAGTTCCTCGTGGCGGGAATCACGCTGGGTCATATCGACGAAGAACCGATTCGGCACTTTGCGAAGCGGGAGGTTCTTATCACCTTACCGCGGAAGGAAGACGCGGAGAAACCCTTCGACCTGGAAGTGGAGGTGGACCGTGGTACGGCCACCTATCCGCATGCGGTTCCCCGGCCCGAAGAGATGGACGCGTTTATGGCGAGCGAGATCAAGGGATGGGGACAGAAGAAAAACGAAGCTTCGAGTCCGGCGTACACGGAGATCGCGGCGCGGCCTTCAGCGGAAATCGTGGTGAAGAATCACGGGGAAGTCCTTGGCTGCGTAAATTGGGGCAATTTGCAGGAGGAAGGGAAAATTGAATCGGGCCGGGTGGAACTCGAAGTCGTTGATCGGGGGCGCAACTGGGTACATGTTCGGGTGGAAGATGAAGACACTGGGAAACCCGTCGCTTGCCGGGTGCATTTCCGTTCACCGGAAGGCATCCCGTATCAGCCGCACGGGTACCACAACCAGGTCAACCGGGATCTGGATAGCTGGCACCAGGATGTTGGAGGCGATCTTCGCCTCGGACAGACCAGCTACGCCTACATTAACGGTTCGTGCCAGGGGTGGCTCCCGCGCGGCGATATCATCGTCGATGCCGCGCGAGGGTATGAGTATGACCCGCTTCGGACGCGAATGAAAATCGAAGCGGGCCAGCGGGAGCTGACCCTGAAGCTGAAGCGCTGGGCGAACATGAACGAAGATCGCTGGTTCAGTGGCGATTCTCATGTGCATTTTCTGGGAACGCAGGGCGCGCATCTTGAAGCGCAGGGTGAGGATTTGAACGTCGTGAACCTGCTCCAGTCGCAGTGGGGTCACCTGTTTACCAACACGGAGGACTGGATCGGGCGTCCGACGTTTTCCGATGACGGCAAAACCATCGTCTACTGCTCGCAGGAGAATCGGCAGCATCTGTTGGGGCACCTGTCGCTGCTTGGTTTGAAGGAGCCGGTGATGCCCTGGTGTTCAGACGGCCCCAGCGAAGCGGAACTCGGGGGTAGCCTCGAAATCACAATGTCACGTTGGGCGGACGCCTGCCATGCGCAGGGGGGCACGGTGATTATCCCCCATCTGCCGAACCCCAACGGCGAACCCGCCACGCTGATAGCGACCGGACGCGCCGATGCCGTGGAAATGCTTCTGCAGACGGAGTACAACCACCTTGAGTACTACAGATATCTGAATTGCGGCTACCGGCTTCCACTCGTCGGCGGGACCGACAAGATGTCCAGTGACGTGTCGGTCGGAATGTATCGAACCTATGCGTACATTCCGGAGGACGAGGAATTCAACTATGACAACTGGTGCAAGGCCGTGCGCGAAGGCCGGACATTTCTCAGCGGCGGCCCCATGATTCGCCTGAATGTCAACGGATCGCAGATTGGCGACAGCGTGAACCTGCCCGGCAACGGCGGCACGGTGGAGGTACACGCCGAGGTGGAATCGATTTTTCCGCTGTCTACTTTGCAGATCATCAAGAACGGGAAGGTGGTCGCGTCGACGGAGAGCGCGAAGAGTTCGCGCACGCTGGCGTTGAAGGAATCGATCGAAGTGGACGCGCATTCCTGGATCGCCGCGCGCTGCGCCGGAACTCCCTATTTCGGCGGAGAGAAGCATCACGATAACTGGCACCGGGGGGCTTTCGCGCACACGTCGCCCGTGTACATCGCGGTGGGAGGTGACTGGTGGATGTTCGACAAGGGAGCTGCGCAGTACATGTTGACGCTGATCGACGGCAGCCTGGAACACATTCGGGAGAGCGCCGCACATTACGAACCCGGGTCGGTGACGCACCATCATCACCACCATGATCACCGGGAGTTTTTGGAGGAGCCGTTCCACGAGGCCGCCGCGGCGATTCACAAGCGGATGCATCAATTGGGGATTTCGCACTGATGGAATGAATGACGAATGACGAAATACCCAATGCCGAATGAATTCCGATGAAGAACATGTGAAGGAGTCTTAGTATATGAAATTGGAGAACAGGGTCGCGGTAGTAACTGGTGGGGCCAGCGGCATTGGAAAAGCCATTGCGTACGCATTCGCGGACGAAGGCGCGGATGTGGCAATCCTGGATATCGATGTCCCGGGCGCGAACGTGGTGGCTGAAGCTATTCGGGGGAAAGGGCGAAAGGCTATCGTGTGCGAGTGTGACGTTGGTTACTCGGATCCAGTGGTCCATGCATTCGAGCAGACGCTGCAGGCGCTGGGCGGCGTTGACATCCTGGTGAACAACACCGGGATCATCCGCCAGAGCCCGGTGGTCGATACGCCGGAGGAGGATTGGGACCTGATCCTTCGAACGAATCTGAAGAGCGTTTTTCTCTGTTCCAAGGCGGCGGCGAAGCAGATGATCGGACAGGGTCGAGGCGGCCGGATCATTTCCATTTCCAGCATTCATGCCGTGGTCAGCGAACCGAATTGTAGTCACTACACTGCGGCGAAAGGAGGCATCGAGGCATTCAGTCGAACACTGGCGTCTGAGCTTGCCCCGCACAAAATTACAGTCAACTGGATCCGCCCGGGCGCTACCTACACAGAGCTGACAGTTCCCATGTACACGGATGCGGTCGTGAAATCACTATACGAACGGGTTCCGATGAAGGAGATCGCTCAAGCGGAATGGATCGCCTCCGGTGCGGTATTTCTTGCTAGTGACGAATCCCGCTACATGACCGGACAGCACTTAACCATCGACGGTGGGTATGTCATGGACGGGAGTTTGCCGGGAGCCGTGTATTGGGAGGAGTAAAGCAGAGCGCACTCCAAATTTTCATTTTCGTATCGAGGATCGTCGGCGCGATTCTCGTCAGCGCGCATCGGCGAGGAACTTTTCCAGCTCTTCCATCGTCGGGATCCCATCCCGGCCGCCCAGGCGGGTCGCGCAGAGCGCGGCGGCACCAGAGGCTAATCGCACCGCTTCTATTGTATTCATACTCCAGCTGAGTGCGAGAGCGTACACGCCATGGAAGACGTCTCCGCAACCGGTGGTGTCCACGACCTCAACCGGGAACGCCGGATAATCAAACTCTCCGTCCGGTGTAGAAACAACACAGCCCGCCCCTCCACGGGTAATAATGAGGGTTTGTTCGGCGCTGGTTCGCAGCGTATTTATCATGCCGGCAGCTGTTTTTTCACCCGTACGCTGACCGGCGAACGCTTCGCCCAAGATAATGTGAGTTGCGAGGGCAAGCCCCTCCGAAACGCCCGGATACTCTCTCTCGAAATCAATGACGATTGGAATGCCGTTTTCACGGGCAGCGCGAGCCGCGTCCAACGAAGGTTCGGCAGCGTAGTGGTCCATCAGGAGACATCCTGTTTT
>CAUZEO010000279.1:0-7095 GCA_963578625.1 Kiritimatiellia bacterium
AGGTCATCGTTATGGCGATCTCGCTGTGTCTCTGCTTCGTCTACATGGTGAACATTCACCTGCCGTTAACACTCGCCTGCCTCGCCACCACCCCGCTGCTCTGGTTCATCGCGGCCACATTTTCCCGTGCCGTGCGCCCCGCCTACATGGAAAGCCGGGTGCGTTTCGACCGGATGATTCTGGTCCTTTCCGAGAACCTCCGCGGCATCCCGGTCATAAAAGGTTTCGCACGCGAGCCCGAGGCAATGGAACACTTCCGGGAGGCAAACGAGTCCCTACGTGAACAAAATTTCTGGATTTTCAACCGAACCAGCAGCTACGGCCCGGCCATCAACTTCTTCTCGCAGGTAAACCTGGTCATTCTCCTGGGTTTTGGGGGATATCTTGTCATCACTGGGAAAATGGCGCTTGGAACCGGGTTGGTCGTATTCGCGAGCCTGCTTCAGTTGTTCTCCGGCCAGGTCGCGGGAATGGTCAATATTGCGAACAATATTCAAGACAGCCTGACCGCCGCCCGCCGAGTTTTCGAAATCCTCGACACCCCCACGGACATTCAGTCCGCGCGCAATGCCCGCAGCCTTCCCTCCGTGGCCGGCCACATCCAGTTTGAAAATGTGGGGGTTGAGTACGCGCCCGGCGAACCGGTGTTGTCGGAGATATCGTTCGAAGCGCAACCAGAGCAGTGCATCGCCATTCTGGGGGAAACCGGCGCCGGGAAAAGCACCCTTCTCAGTCTCATTCCGCGGTTTTACGATCCAGTAACAGGCGCAATCCGCATCGACGGGCACGATCTTCGGGCGCTGGAGATCGACGATCTCCGGCGCAAAATCGGAATTGTATTTCAGGAAAGCTTCCTGTTCAGCAATTCGGTGGCTCAGAACATTGCATTCGCCCACCCCGAGGCTGGACGGGCGGAAATCGAGCGCGCGGCAAAGATCGCCGCCGCGCACGATTTCATCATGGATCTACCCGACGGCTACGAGACGATTCTAGGGGAATCGGGATCCAATTTGTCCGGCGGGCAACGACAGCGCCTCGCGATCGCAAGGGCGATCCTGCTGCAACCGCCGATTCTGCTTCTCGACGATCCGACCGCCGCGATAGATCCCGAAACCGAGCATGAAATTCTTGAGTCCATGGAGCATGCAATGCGCGGGCGCACCACCTTCGTGGTTGCTCACCGGCTCAGCACGCTTCGCCGCGCAGACCATATCATCGTGCTCGAACAAGGCAGGATCGTGCAGGAAGGCACCCATCGTGAACTGATGGATGAAAAAGGTTCCTATCGGCAGGTCGCCGATCTGCAATTGGTCGACCCGGAGAGCAAACGACTCCTGCGGGATTTTGACCGGAGGATTGGCCGGAAAGTGGAGGCGGCACCATGAGCGCCCGGCGCAGACTCACCCATATCGATCGAACCCCGGATGCCGAAGGCGGCCAGAGCCCCCTGGAATTCAGACTGATTGCACGCCTGTTCGGGTACCTTCGGCCGTATCGGCGCCAACGGAACTTTGTCATCCTGATTGTTCTCGTTAGAGGCGTTCAACTTACCGCCATTTCCTGGGCGATCGGGGCGATCATAAAAGGACCCATCGCGGGAGGTGATCTATCCGGGACAGTCCTGGGCGCGGTCGGATTCGCGCTCCTTGCCCTGTCCACGAATCTCGCCCTGGTTTTCCGGCAGCGGATCTCAAATTACCTCGGCGAATTGGTTTCGCGCGATCTGCGAACCGCATTGTTCGAACACATTCTGTCGATGCCGATGGAATACTTCGATCGAATGAAGGTCGGGCATATCCTCAGCCGCAATAACTCGGACGTCGAGCACGTTCGGATCGGCATTCAAAACGTGATGTTTACCGGCGTCGTCAGCGTCGCGCAGATGATTTTGGCCTCTGCACTGATGCTCTGGTACGACCCGCTTCTCTTCGTAATCATCATGGGGATGGCGCCGATCCTGTGGTTTTTGAATCGAGTCTTGCGGAAACGCTTCAGTTCGGCGGTTCGAGCAGCCCATGAATCGTTCAGCCGTGTCACCGCAACGCTTGCGGAATCCGTATTGGGAATGCGCGTTACCCAGGGGTTCGTGCGTCAGGACCGGAACGCAATGATGTTCCAGGAACTGGTTGACGATCACAGCCACCACTCGTTGTCCATCGCCCGGTCGCGAGGAATGATCATGCCCCTGATGGATGTGAACAGTCAAATTTTCGTGGCCTGCCTCCTGGTCGTGGGCGGACTTCGAATCCTCGCGCCAACCCCGGACCTGACCATAGGCGAGTTGGTTCAATTCCTGTTCCTCGTGGGTATTTTTTTCCAGCCAATCCAGACCCTGGGCTCCGTTTACGAATTTGCACTCAACGCAATGGGCAGTGCGGAACGGATATTTCGTGTCCTGGATGAGAGCCCGTCCTGGCAGGACGGACCGGACGCGGTCGCAGTCGGGAATTTGAAAGGCCACGTCCAATGCAGGAACTTGACGTTCGGATACAATGTCGACAACCCCGTCCTTCATGACATCAACCTTGACGTAAAAAGCGGCCAGACCATTGCGCTCGTGGGACAGACCGGAAGCGGCAAGAGCACCTTGGTCAAGCTCATCGCGAAGTTTTATCTTCCAACCTCGGGGCAGATTCTTGTCGACGACCGGGACATCCTGCAGATCAAAAGCGCGTCGCTTCACCGGCACATGGGAATCATTCAACAGGAGAATTTTCTCTTTTCCGACACCATCGCGGAGAACATTCGGATCGGGCGTCCGGATGCTACGATCGAGGACATCCAGGCCGCCGCGCGGAAACTCGGTTGTCTCGACCTGCTGGAATCGCTGCCGGATGGCCTCGACACCTCCGTCGGGGAAGGCGGAACCGGCCTCTCCCTGGGCCAGAGGCAACTCGTATGCTTTGTACGGGCCATGCTGGCGGACCCGCAAATATTCATTCTCGACGAAGCAACCAGTTCCGTCGACGCAATGACGGAGTCTCGCATCCAGCAGGCCCTCGAAACACTGCTGAAGGACCGGACCAGCTTCGTCATCGCCCACCGCCTCAGCACCATCCGGCATGCCGACAAAGTGATCGTGCTGGATCAGGGACGAATCGTAGAAACAGGAACTCACGCCGAACTGCTCCGCCGTGGCGGTACCTATACCCAGCTCTATCGCCAATTTGCCCGGGCAGGGAACTCTCGGAAATAACAGAAATCTCCGACGGCCTCATCGAAGTGGGTTACCCAGATGGGGATTGAAAGAATCGGCGCGATTGTGATAGCTTTCACCGGTATGATTTGCTAATTCGCCTCGAACCCCCGAACCCGCCATCTACATCATGAACAAACTCAGCGACGCACAATGGCAACGATTTCAAGACGCCGGCTACCTGCGGCTTGGCAAATTGTTGAGCGATGACGAACTGCGCAGCTTACAGCTTCGCATTAACGACATCATGCTTGGAAAGGCGGAACTGGATTACGACAACATGCTGATGCAACTGGACCTCGCGGCCACCAATTACGCGGACATCGGGGCCCAGACAAACGGCTTTAAAGGCGCGACCCTCGATTATCGAAAGATACAAGATTTGGAACTGGATCCCTTGTTTCTCACCTATCTGCAGCAACCGGTATTCCGCGACATTTGTGAACGAGCCTACGGGAAGGGCAAACCTATTGCCTGCCAACGTGCTATGTTCATGAACAAACCGGCGAAACGGGGAAGCGTGCTTCCCTGGCACCAGGACCGGTGGGATATATTCGACCGCGATCCGCAAATCACGATCTGGACCGCCCTGGATCCGGCGACACTCGAAAATGGGTGCGTCCATGTGATCGAGGCGTCTCATGGACGATTAATCAATCCGGATCATCCATCCGGATTCCTGACGGAGGAGCAGGCAGTGGAAGCTGAAAAAGGCGCAGTCATTGAAGCGCTCGTACTGGAAGCGGGTGAATCGGTGCTGCTCCACAATTGGCTGCTGCATTCGTCAAACGTGAACAAGAGCGAAAACCCTCGGCGGGCATTCAGCGTTTGTTACATGGACGGCGAGACGCGACTCGTGGAAACCGGGGAACAAGCAACTCACCTCCGCCGGGTATTCGGCGAAAACGCCCTCGACCCGAATCAATTGGCATCCGCCCAAACGAAGTGATGCTACGTAGCACACTACGTACTATCCACAGCAAAGTAGCGGAACTCGCCAAGACTTCCGATCCGCGACGGACTAGCCCAACAGAGAAAAATCAACCAGAGAATCCAGCCCGTATTGTTCACACTTTTTCGTCACGAGCGGATGGAGGTTGCGCCAAATCAACTGCGCGAGTAATCTTGGCGGTGGAGTAGTTGTGGAACGCTGGTCAAACAGCAACTTCAACCTCAGGCTTTGAGGAATTCTCTACGTTTTCGCAAGTTTCTCAACGGTTCTCGCTGCACTGCATTTGGGGTTTGGTTACGCTCTGATCGTCGGCACTGCATTGGCGTATACGTAGAGAGGGGTTTCAATCACAAGTATGGCATTCTGAAGAAACGGCAACTGGATCATCGCACAGTGGCGAAATTGCGTGACCGACTCAGCCCTGCTGGCAACATCGAAAGCTTCCGGAAACTTTTGCGGACATGACCCCGGCTTTGCAGTCATCATATTTCGGGAGGACATTCCAATCGAACATCCGTTCTGGCAGAAGAACACGGCGCTCGGCGGCACCCAGTTAGCCTACAGCTTCCACAATCGGACCGCAGGCTCTCCCCGTTGTCGCCCATCCCATCGGTGTCGTTGTCCTGGAGGTTGAGGCCGAGCGCGACTCCTCCAACCAGATAGACCAAGCAGTTCCAGGGAAAACTACTGAGTCTTTGGAATAGGATAGGACACCACCAATTTCAGGTCACTGAGAACGGGAGCGACCTCGCTGTCAGACCTGATCGTTACCGCGTTGGTGCCCTGCCTGACTAGTTCTGGAGACACCATATACTCCAGCCAGTCGGGCTCCACCCAGTCCTCCGAGCGCCGGATCATTGCGCTAGGGGCGCCGAGCGGTACACCGTTAAACGTTACCGAAAAATTGGCCCACGAATGGCACCCAGCCCCCTGCAGATCGAGTTTTACCTCGGGCACAATCCCTTCCGCCTTTCCCCACAGTACGTTCTCGCCTACGCGAAGCGGTATCACCAGCGGCTCGCTAGCTTTCAGGGTAACTGGCCGATCCGGAGACAAAGTCGACAACTCACCACTTTGGAAGCGCCCGCCGTCTGCCACCCACCATTGCGGCTTTGAATAAGCATCTGCGGCGGCTAGTACCGATGCATAATAGACCTTATCAAGCTTCTGAAGTGACGTAGGCTCCCCGATTTCTCCGAGAAATGGACTGCGGTCCTTCCCCGTCCTCCAAACATTAAAGACGTACACCCCGTCAACCCCGGCGTTCCACGCGTTCATCGCTCGCGCTCGGTACGACTCCGTGGAACCGCGGGTCTTCCACGCGCGTTTTCCTACCCTAGATTCGCTTAGCTCGGCATATACCGGGACACCATAGCGATGTCCCAGCGCAACGCTCTCCTCCCAAGGCTGTAGCCGGAAGTAGCCGCCGACTACCAGAATATCGATCAGATCTTCGGCTAGCCATCTCTCCAAGTCCAGGCCAATGGCCCTACAAAATCCCACCGAATCAGGCACACGCACCGAAATGAGGAGCGGTCGGCCACGCCTCAGGCTTAGATCTTCCGTCATCCTGCGCACCCGACGCAACAGTTCGGTCATATTGTCTAAGTCTGTTTGCGGGAGCGGCTCTCCCCAGGCATGACGTTTGAAGAACACTGGATGACGAAAGAAATCCAACTCTATGCCATCCATATCATATCGTTCAAACTTGTCTTTAAGCTCCCCAAAAGCGTGTTCACAGACCTCCGGGCGCCCATAATCAACCCCCGTCCACGTGCCATACGGCGGCCCATTTTCTCTCGTACCAAACAGGTACTCGGGGTGGTCCTTTTTGAACTGGCTTAACTCGCGCCCATCAACATCGTGGATATCGTTCATCCGCGAAGAGTTAAATATTTCAATGTTGTGCTGGCGGCAAAAATCCACCGCGGCTTGCATCTGATCAATTCCTTCCGTGGGGGGAGTATGGCTATAGAACAGCTTCCCTTTTTTGTTGAAGATCGAGTCTACATGCGTTCCCACGAGCGGCGTAATGTCGTGGCCATCGCTGTTGTGAATGAGGCGTCTCTGCCGATGGGCAAGTTGCTTTCTCTGCTCTTTCATTTCTTCACGAGTCACTCCCTTCGCCGAAATGGGGAGCGAAACAGCTGCAGACGAAATCAATACGGCGAAGAGAATGCTGATTTTCGTTTTCATGAAAAGACCTAGCAAAAATTCAGGACCCGGCCCAACTCCCAAGGGCCCACTCGACTTCGTGTCAAAAATGCAAGGGATTTACGTGCCCGAATGAGGAGTTGTGAACTGAAATAAGTGATAAGAAATCGCTCTTCAGGCGGTGCGGACACATGCCCGCTTACCCCAGACCGAAGGAGCGTTTTCACGGCGGAGTCAGTAGCTGAAGCGGGCTGAAGGCGTCAAGATGAAAGGCAAGGCACCGAATGCGAAAACAGCGTTCCGATGATCAAAGATACGATTGCGGGCGACGTTAGGCGACCATGATACCAGCCCCAGGGGGCAGGGCGGCCGTTCTTGCCCTCCCGTTGCGGTTCCGGCACTATCCTCAGCATAAAAGCGCTCATTTCATTCAGGCCGGTCTCTACGGGCATGTGTCCGTACCGCCCGGAAAGCGATTTCTTATCAGATACTCAGTTAATGATGAGACCGTTTGGAGGAGTGGTTTTCTCTTCTCCAAACGCTATCTTCCAACTCATTCATCCAGGGTAACGTTTAACTTCATAAACTGCTCATTTTTGGAGTCTGTTAGAATCGAATTTGTCACCGCTTCGAATTCGGCATCGATTGCAATCGGTGCGGATGGGATGTAGCCACTGGAGTTCCAGACATTGGAAACGAGGTTATCGCTCAGTTGCAGTTCGTAGGAGAGTCCGCGCGCGGCGGCGTCGAGGCGGCGGTTGTAGATGTATCGAAAAACATCCCCATCGATTCC
>CAUZEO010000280.1:0-7094 GCA_963578625.1 Kiritimatiellia bacterium
CCCAAACACCCCTACGCTGTCTTCACCCATTCAAACTCCTCGTCGTCTTCTTCGTCGAATGCCAGCCGTTCTCCGATGACATGAAGTTTTGCCCGGAGACCGCCGCCGTCATCTACCGCCAGGTGCTGTCCGCAGACCTCTCCCTCCAGCAGCCCTCCTGGTCTTACGTGAACGCATCCGGATGCAACTACGCGCGTTCTCAGAACGCCAACGACTTCGATGTTGTGGAAGTGCAGTTCGGGTAGAATCAGGGTAGCTCCCGCGCCTATGCGAAGCCCGAGAGATTTCATGCGGTCCTGGTCATAGATCGCCGTTTTGCCCCGCAGTTCCAACCAGGTAAAGGCGCTCAGACTGCCGCCCTGCACCGCGCCCTCGACGATAATCTGGTTCGCTTGGATCGCCCCGCCCTGCACGACCCCGTTCTTGCGAATGTGCACCGTTCCGGCGGTTGTGATGTCCTTCTTCCAATCACCATCAACATTCACATTCTCTACCGTGAGATGCGCGCGGCATTTCGCACAATAGGTTTTCTGGATAGCCCCGGTAAGTTGGAATTCGAATCCGCATTCGTAGCAGGAGATGTGATGCCTCGTGGGCATCACGGTGCGGCCGATCCGCTTTCCGATCGGGTCCTCGGTTGATGCAGCGCTCTTTGTCGCGGGTTCGGGAGCCGGTTCCTCCCGGCCCACGACCTGTTCCTCGGCACGCTGAGCAGCCTTGTAGACGCTATACCCGTCTACGATGTCAGATTTCCTTCGCGGCACCACAATCCTTGCGATATACCGTGGACAGAACTGCCGGCGGCGCGCGAGCCTCCTTTTTCTCGCGACGCCACCCGGACCCCACTCGTCTGCGCGGACGCACCCATGCGGCACATCCAGCAACCGCTTATCTGCCGTGTTCCTGTGCTACGGCAAGCGGCAATGCACGATCAACGACTGGCTACGGCCGCCTCGGGCTTGGTCGACATCTTCTCATCAACCGACGGCGGCGAACCAGACACACTCTTCGCAGCGGCATTGGGGGCGGTTGAACCCGCCGGATTGACTTCGGACTTTCCAACGAAGGTCACGCCATCTTCGACTGCCAGCCTCTTTGACTGGATATCCCCCGTTACCTTGGCGGTCGATTTCATATCGATTTTGTCTTTGGCAATGAGGTTTCCCGCCACGCTGCCTTCAACAATCACGGAATTCGATTTTATGTTCCCCTTGATCTGTGCGCTCTTCCCAACCGTAACATCGCCCTGGCACATGATTTCCCCGTCAATGATCCCGTCAATATGCAAGGCACCTTCACTCTTGATGGTGCCGCTGAATTCCACACCACGAGCGATCGTGGATTGGCTGTTGTTTTCCATCATTTGCTCCTTCCTCGAGGTTTTCCAACCGGTTTGCTGATGACACTCCCTGATGCGGCACAACAACTCCCATCTCTCGTAGATGCCGCTCGCTTCCAGGTCACATTGCAAAACAACCTTCTGCATGACAAGCGGAATCAGGAACTTGATGTGTGAAAAGTTTCGACCGGATTTACAACTTTAAAAATCGAGTAAAAAGGGAAGGACTGGTCGCGCTTTGGGATTTGGGATTTTGGATTTGGGATTGGAATATCGAACGCCGAATGCTCAATGCTCAATGCTCAATGTCCAATGTCCAAGTTGGTTCGATATTGAGCATTCGACAACTTTGTGGCCGGGCTGACCGAAGCCTTCGTTCCGTCCATGATCGAGATCAGCGGGCAGGCTTTCGGATTCGGCTCTCTGTGACCACACCAATGGCCAATCTGTTGTCCTTGGTTCAATTCAGACGCACGATATTCACCATTTCGTTGCTATTTCACCGATTGTGTTCTATTTTGCGCCCCTCGGGTCAAATTCCTACAAAAATGTAGCCGCCAAGATTCCATGCACATAGGAATTGCACAGATGAACGCAACCGTGGGTGCGTTGGGGCATAATCGCGAGCGCGCCCGTGAATTTTGTGAAAAAGCGTCGGCCCAGGGAATCGAGCTCCTTCTTTTCCCGGAACTGGTTGTTTCGGGATACCCCCCGGAAGATCTTATCATAAAGCGGCACTTCGTGGAGGACTGCATGGATCAGGTTTGCCGCCTGACGGCGGAAATCCCTGCCTCCCTGCATGTTCTCATTGGTTGCCCATGGGTCGTTGACCGCGCCGACCTTGGTCGAAAACCAGCCAACGCAGCCGTCCATCTGCATGCGGGGCGCATTGTCCACGTCTACGAGAAGATGCTGCTGCCGAACTACGGGGTATTTGACGAGAAGCGGATATTCTCTCCCGGCGTTTCACCGTGGGTTCTCGAAATCGGGAACCGCCGGATCGCGGTCCACGTGTGCGAAGATTCCTGGTGGACTGACCGGGGTCCGGCCCTGCTGCAAAGGGGCGAGTCACTTGATGCGATCGTGAACCTGTCCGCCTCGCCCTACCACGATGACAAGCTCCAGGCACGCGAAGATATTCTCAGAAATACCGCAACTTCACTGGGTGCGCCGCTGATTTACGCAAACCTGGTAGGCGGGCAAGACGAGCTCGTTTTCGATGGGGCCAGTTTCGTCATCGCCGCCGATGGTTCTCTCGCAGGAAGGGCTCCACAATTTGAAGAGGTTCTGTTCACGGTCCATCTCGATCGACTCGAGTGTACCTCAACCGAGAAGCCGCTGGGCAATCTCGAAGAGGTCTATCGAGCGCTGATCACGGGCCTGCGCGACTATGTGGACAAAAATCGCTTCGCCCGGGTTATCGTGGCCCTCAGCGGCGGCATTGATTCGGCACTGGTTGCCGCGCTGGCGGTAGACGCCCTGGGTCCCGAACGGGTTGTCGGCCTCACGATGCCCTCCCAATACTCATCCGCGGAGACACGTTCCGATGCCGGGACCCTCGCCGACAACCTGGGAATTGAGTTTCTGGAGGTACCTATCCGCGACCTGTTCGAGGGCTATCTCGAGGAACTGAACCCTCATTGGCCGGACCGCGCGGCGGATACCACGGAAGAAAATCTCCAGGCACGCATTCGCGGATCCATCGTTATGGCCTTTTCGAACAAATTCGGATGGCTCGTCCTCACGACCGGCAACAAGAGCGAAATTGCGGTGGGCTACTGCACCCTCTACGGAGACATGGCCGGTGGGTTTGCGGTGATTAAGGATGTTCCGAAAACCCTGGTCTTCGACCTCTGCCGCTGGAGGAATGAAACGTCGGACACTCCGGTGATCCCGGAAAGGACCATCACACGGCCACCGTCCGCCGAGCTCCGTCCAGATCAGAAAGACACCGACATGCTTCCGCCATACGACGTTTTGGACGAAATCCTTGAAATGTACGTGGAAAAGGACATGGCGGCGGAAGAGATCGCCCAGCACGGGTTTGATACCGAGCTTGTGCTTCGGGTTATCCGGATGGTGGACGTCAACGAGTACAAACGCCGCCAGGCTGCCCCCGGCATCAAGATTACACCCAAGGCGTTCGGACGGGATCGGCGTTTTCCCATCACCAACCAGTACCGGGACGCAATCAGCCGTCCCCTTGTTAAACCAGAACAGGCAAAATCATGACCACAACTCAACCCATTCCATTCACCTCCTCCGATGGGAGCCTCGACAAATCGAGACGTCTTCGGGAGATGACCGTACTCTACGAAATCAGCCGGATGGTGGACCAGAGTCTCGACCTCCGGGATGTCGTAACCCCCGTGATCGAGCAATTGGCGGAGCACATGGATTTCAAGCATGGGACGCTGACTCTCTTAAACCGGAAAACCGGGGACATTCTCACGGAAGTCGCACACGGACTCTCACCGCAGCAGGTTAGCAGGGGCCGCTACCGGCTGGGGGAAGGTATTACCGGGCAGGTGGTATTGACCGGCAAGCCGGCGATCATTCCAGTGAAAAGTGAAGAACCCCAATTTCTGAACAAGACGGACCGGGGAAAGCTCGACGACACGGCCTTCATCTGCGTGCCGATCAAGGTGGGCAGCGAGGTAGTGGGCGCGCTCAGTATCGACCGGCCACAGGCAGCGCCGAAAATACTGGAGGACGACACGCGGCTGATGACCATTGCCGCGTCCATCATTGCGCAGGCGGTCAAGCTGCGCCGGGCGGCGCAGGAGGAACAGGAGCGGCTTGAGAGAGAGAATGAGCGGCTGCGCGCGGAGCTGCGCGACATGTTCCGCCCTTCCAATATCATCGGAAATTCTCACGAGATGCAGGAGGTCTATGACCAGATCGCGCAGGTGGCGAAAAGCCCCGCAACCATTCTGATTCAAGGCGAAACCGGCACGGGTAAAGAGCTGGTCGCCCACGCGATCCATTATAACAGCGACCGGGCAGATAAACCGTTCGTAAAAGCCCATTGCGCGGCGCTGCCGGAAGGCGTTATCGAAAGCGAGTTGTTCGGGCACGTCAAGGGGGCTTTCACCGGCGCGACCTCGGACCGAAAAGGTCGATTCGAACTGGCCCATGGCGGCACTCTCTTTCTGGACGAAATCGGCGATATTTCGTCTGCCATTCAAATTAAACTGCTGCGCGTGCTGCAGGAACGGGAATTCGAACGGGTCGGCGACACCCGGACCATCAAGATCAACGCACGAGTAATCGCGGCCACCAACCGCGACCTCCCCAAACTCGTCGAGGAGGGTACTTTTCGCGAGGATCTCTACTACCGTCTCAACGTGTTCCCCATTTATGTACCGTCGTTGGCAAAAAGAAGATCGGATATCGTACTGCTAGCGGATCACTTCCTGCAAAAATATGCGAGCGACAACGGCAAGAAGGTGCGCAGGCTTTCAAGCGCGGTGATCGA
This sequence comes from Kiritimatiellia bacterium, assembly GCA_963578625.1. Classification (GTDB taxonomy): domain Bacteria; phylum Verrucomicrobiota; class Kiritimatiellia; order SLOV01; family SLOV01; genus CAUZEO01. The sequence goes on from CAUZEO010000280.1 coordinate 4,818, forward strand.
CATGTTGATGAGCTATCACTGGCCCGGCAACGTTCGCGAGCTAGAGAACTGCCTGGAGCGCGCCGTCATCGTGGCCGAGGGGGATGTCATTCATCCTCATCACCTACCCCCCACCCTGCAGACCGCCGAACATACCAGCACGGACCGGGGACGAACTCTCGCGGAACGGGTGGATGCATACGAGAGCGACTTGATTCGGGATGCCCTGAAATCCGCCCGCGGAAACATGGCCGCCGCGTCCCGGTCCATGGGAACAACCCAACGCATCACGGGCTACAAGGTCCAGAAATACGGCATCGATCCAAAGAAATACGCCCGGTAGTTCAATCGAATTATGACGCACGACGTCGTCCAATTGACATCTGCGGATTTTGAGGAAGCGCTCGACCACCTGAACGGTGCTTTCGGATTTTCTGCGGGCACGGGAGATTTCCTGGAGATTTTGCCCAAACTGTATCGCCCGGATCAGATGCAATGGAACTACGCAGTGAAAACGCACGCGGGTATCCGTGCGATAATAGGCGTGTATCCAATGACTCTGCATGTCGGAGACAAAACGCTCAAGGTGGCCGGCATCGGCGGTGTGTCGACTCACCCCGAGGCACGCGGCCAAGGTCTGATGCACCGCCTGATGACGCACTGCGTCGAGGTGATGAAGGAAGGGAACTACGATATTTCCTGCCTGGGTGGTCTTCGCCATCGGTATGGGAAATTCGGTTATGAAATCGGAGGCCTCCGCTACAAATTCCAGTTCCTGCGTCAAAACTTGGTGCCGGATTCCGCGCCGGCCAAGCCACTTCGGTTGATTCCGTTCTCGGAAATCGACGATGAATCGATTTCCGTGGCCAAGGCGCTGCATGATCGTACCGCGGTCCATGTGAATCGCCCGGCGTCAGAATTTTGTACCGTCTGCCGGTCCTGGTCCAACCGGCCGATCGGGGCATTCGATGACGCGGATCAGATGGCAGGCTACTTCGTGGCGGACCGGAAGAATAACATCATCGTGGAGCTCTGCGTCCGTGATCCCGAAACGGCAATACAAATGATCCGCAGCTGGATGGATGAAGAAGACCTCCAGAACGTTATGGTCCAAGTTAAGCCATCGGATCTCGAACTTGCGCGACGACTGGGCGAATCGGCACAGGACATTCAGGTTGAGCAGTCCTACCAATGGAAAGTATTTCACTGGCCAAGAACAGTGGATGCATTCTTAAACGTTCGGGACTTTTCCGAGCCACGTGCCCATGGATCTCTCGTCCTGGCATTGTCAGGACGCCCGAACTTGAAGCTCTCTACCACCGAACATGAGGTTTCCTGCGAAGAGACGGATGCCGCGGGTCAGCTTCGGTGCACCGAACGGCAAGGCATCCGCCTCCTCTTTGGTCCACAACCTCCGGTGGGCGTCATGGCATTGCCTGCAGCAGCGGCGATCCTGAAATCCTGGTGCCCATTACCCCTGAGTTGGTCCAATGTGGACGGAGTGTAGGCCCTCGCTGTGATGGCCTGGAGAACTCTTTTTAGCACTCCGGTTATCAATGGATATTCCGGCTCTTCTGAAGCAAGCCGGGCCATTTTTGATTTTCGATTTCGGATTTTCAACCGCCACCGGATAGTTGAATTATTTCTTCATACGAAGTTGTCGGGGGACCGAATTGGAATTACAGTTATGTAGCTATTTAATTTTTTAGATACATTTATGTAGTTATAAGTTAATTCTGCAACGTTTATGTAATTAAATAAACTTTTTATAACGCCCTGTAAATACTATAGTTACGCTATTTTTTGTCCAAATTCATGGATTGGGTGGCACATTCAGTGCTAAGGGTTGATCGACGCTCGGCGTGCGCCTATTTGTGGCGGCGCCGTATCAACAGGCACCTGAGAGGAGAGTGGAAATGAGAATGTGGAAGTGGATGCCGGCGGTTGCCGGCCTATTGATGTTCCTGGCCGGCGCGCCATTGGATGGCCTTGCCCAGGAGGGTGGCGAAGCCGTCGCGGAAGTCATGGCGGAGGCAGAAGACGCGGTATCTCTTGAAATGTTTACCGTAAACAACGTTTGGATGATGGTGGCCACGTTCCTGGTCTTCATCATGCACCTCGGATTTGCATCCCTGGAGTCGGGACTCACCCGGGCGAAAAACACGGTCAACATCCTGTTCAAGAACACGGGGATTATCGCGATCGGCCTGCTTACCTATTGCTGGTTCGGATTCAACCTGATGTATCCCGGCGAATTCAATGGGTTTATCGGATTCGCGGGATTCGGGTTGAATCCAG
>CAUZEO010000281.1:0-7060 GCA_963578625.1 Kiritimatiellia bacterium
CGCCGTTCTACATGCCCCGGGAAATGCTCCTGCACCGCACCGTGGATGAGCGGACCGATATCTATGCGCTAGGGGTCACCGCCTATGAAATGGTGGTCTATCGCAAACCCTTCGGGGGCTACACCTTGGGCGAGGCTCAAGTGGCGCAGGCCGATTTGACGACGCTTCCGGATTTGCTGGCAAGCAACAGCGACGGCGTGACCACCGAACTCCAACAGGTCATTTTCAAATGCCTTGCGAAGGAACCGGCGGCAAGGTATCCTTCAATGGGTCTGGTCCAAAAGGCTTTGGAGAGCCTCATATGAGTGACCTTTATATTCGTCCCTATGAAACCCCGCACGTCCGGCGGCGCATTCTGTTCAGCGTCACAGGCATTGTAGTCGCTGCAATCGTTATCGGCCTTCTGGTCCGCCGTGGCTGTTCCGGTGCTGATCCTGAACTCGCTGGTGAACCCGTTCCCGTGGAGGAGGATCCCCGCATCGAGAAGCTCCTCGGAGCCCAGTCCAATGCTCAGAAACCGGAGGATATGGAGCAGGCAACGCCACAGGAACCCGAGGCTCCCGTCCGTGAAACCGCGCCAAAAACGGGAGCGAAGAAAGTGAAGCCTGCGCCAAAGCAGCGAGATTCAGGAGCTGCTGACGCGGCGACCGTGCGGCAACCGGCCGACGACAACTCCGGGGTCCGCCTCCTGGCGGCCGCCATGAAACACCGCGAGACTGGAAATCTGTTGAAGGCAAAAGACGTCGCGCTGCGCACGCTGGACCTGTCGAAATCGGAGGAAACCTTGCAGCGGGCTCGGAAGCTCCTGGGTGAAATCAACATTGAATTGATTACCACGCCCCACGTCATGCCGGAGAAAGCCGACTACACGGTAAAATCCGGCGACACGCTCGCCGCACTGGCAAAAAAGCACGGCACGACAGTCGGATTGATCCAACGAGGAAACAACATCGCCGGAGCAATGATTCGGATCGGGGATCGCCTCCGGATTTTCAGCGGATCGTTTTCCATGCGGATCGACAAATCGACCAACATTCTGGATCTGTACCTGAACGAAAATTTTTTCAAGCGGTACCGGGTCGGAACCGGCGAATACAACCGCACCCCGGTCGGGAAATTCACGATCACGGACCGAATCCCAGAGCCCACCTGGTGGAAACCGAACGGGAAGGCGGTGCCTTTCGGCGATCCGGAGAACCAGTTGGGAACGCATTGGTTGTCGATCAGCATTCGGGGCTACGGAATTCACGGAACCTGGGAACCGGAAACCATCGGCAAACAGGCCAGCGCCGGATGCGTCCGACTGCTCAATGAAAACATCGAAGAGCTCTACACAATACTTCCGATCGGTACCGAGGTTGTTATTCAGGACTGACTCCCCCAGAAAGACATCGCATGTATCCCAAACACCTACTCCCTTTCGAAAAACCAATTGGCGACCTTCAATCCAAGCTGGATGAGATGCGGACCGCATCCGCGGAAAGCTCCGACATCGACTTCTCAAAGGAAATCGAGCGGATGCAGAAAAAAATCGAGGAGACGCGCAAGAATATCTACTTGAATCTGACTGCGTGGCAGCGCGTCCAGGTAGCGCGTCACCTGAATCGACCGTACTTTTTGGATTACGTCGAACACGTGTGCGAGGACTTCGTCGAATTGCGCGGGGACCGGGCGTACGGGGATGACAAGGCGGTTATCGGCGGATTCGCAACGATCGCGGGACGACGCGTCATGCTGATAGGCACGCAAAAGGGGCGTGGCACAAAATCAAATCTTGTGCGTAATTTCGGATGTCCGCACCCGGAAGGATATCGGAAAGCCCTGCGCCTAATGAAGCTGGCCGACCGGTTTGGCCTTCCAATTGTGACCCTGATCGACACCAAGGGCGCGTACGCCGGAATCGAATCGGAGGAGCGGCACGTGGCGGAAGCCATTGCAGTGAATCTTCGCGAAGCATTTACTTTTAAAGTGCCGATGCTCGCGGTGATAACCGGAGAGGGTGGCAGTGGCGGAGCATTGGGAATCGGCCTCGCCAACCGGGTGCTGGTCATGGAAAACGCATACTTCTCCGTGATCACTCCGGAAGGTTGCGCCGCCATTCTTTGGAAGGACCGCGAATTCACGGAGCAGGCCGCCGAAGCACTTCGGCTCACCGCCAAGGATCTTCTGGAATTGGAAATCACGGATGGCGTGGTGCCCGAGCCTTTCGGCGGTGCGCATAACGACCTCGAGGAGTCCGCACGGATGCTGAAGAAGGCGATTGTCGATTGCCTGGATTCGCTGACAAAGATGTCCGCCGAAGAATTAATCGAGGATCGATATAAAAAATACCGGGCAATGGGCCGGTTCGAGGAAGACATCGCCACCATGGCGGAGGCCGGCAATAATGGTGACGCTCCGGATGAAGAAAGCGAAGATTCGGACTCCGGCGGAATCGACGGAGACGAGACTAGTCCTCACTGATACAGCCGGTATCCCAGCGAAATATGGTCGCCCCCGACCGTGAACGTCGTTCGTTCCGAATTTACAAACGATTCATTGACCTCTAGTACGATCTCCGCAAATTCACCGGGCAGGATCCGGAGCGGATAAGATGCCCGGACGACCTGTGCGCCGTCCGCGAGCAGGATGAGTTCCAATGGATCTCCGAGGGTGTACCCGATGGCCGAAATGCTGCCGTCCGCGCCGGCGGTCATCGCCTCAGCCGTCGGCACAGTTTGCAGGATCAACGTTGCTGCTTGTCCTGGCCGCGTCCTCATCGAAAACGTTTCAGATCCGATCAAGACACGACCGACTGCTACTCGCCGATCACCGTCAACGGTCCTGTCGATTGCAAACGGCTGCAGCCTGGTGAGCGGGCGTCTGGAGTAGGTTGAGTATTCGTGGGACAACTCGTCGGCCGCGAAGCCGACATCGAGGCGATCGATCGGTTCCAATCCCGCCACGGCATCCCTGCCGTGCAGGGTGAAGAGTCCTTCCGGGGCTGAAATCGGGGTCCAGTCTGTGGCATATAACGCGAAACGGGAATCGGAGCCTATACCCGAAGTCTGCTCGGACAAGATGTCGCCGATCAGGGGACCGAAGCCGGGCGTGTTTGTCCTCGACGACTGGACAAACCAATAATCGAACCGGATATCTTCCCGGTGCTTGAGCAATTCGATATTCTCGAGCATGTGTGTGCGCGGCACAAAGTGCGGTGTCACAATGCCGGAGACGTTCAAAACTTCGCGACCGGGCATGTAATAAGCAACTCCGGACCCGTTCATCACGCCGATCGTGGCATTTTCGGAAAGCTGCGCGTGGACCATCCTTGCGAATTCTATGCGGTCGGAAACTTCGAGCTTCTGCACGATAAACTGGGAAATGAAGAACACGAATCCCACGATCTGAAATCCGATCATCAGGGTTAAGGCGCCCTGGAAGGCGCGTCTGCCGGCCTGTTCCGACACGGTTCGGCCGACCCAGGAACACACGGAGGTCAGGCCGATTGCAATGTATGCGATGTAGACCGGCATCCACCATCCGAAGTAGCGGTCAAACATCAAGCCCTGCCATCCGCTCATCGAGACCAGCCCCACGGAGACCAGGATGGCAGCAAGAAACCAGCCTTCCATCAACGAACGGCCGGCCTGATGCCAGGATCGAGACAACACGCCAAGAATGAAACACGCGAAGCCGGCGAGCGGAAGCATGTACATCGAGCGTGACCCGGGGTCGGTCCCCACGAATACATGCAGAAAGATTTTCATCAAGTCCTTACAGGTTTCAAGCACGGCGCCGATGAACGGGAGCTGGTTAAAATGGCCTTTGAGATGCACCGAGTGAAATTCGGAGGTTCCGGTCAGCGCGTAGTTGAGCCCCAGGACACAACATGCCGCAACGATTCCCAGCCCACCCGCAATGAGCCAGTGCTTCGATTCCGACCTGGCGCCTGGAATGAACCGGGCAGCGCAACCGGTAAGAAACAACAGGCCCGCCAGGACCATGCCCTCGGGCCGGCAAAGGGCCGCGAGAACGATGAACACCGACAGGGAAACGGCTCGCCCCCGCAGGGCCGACGCGAACGCAGCCAGGGCAAACACGGTAAGGAGCGAGATATCGGACTCCCCCAGCGCAGCCAGAATGAAATGTCCGCTGAGACAGGTGAGGATCAATGCCGGCACTACCGCATCGCGCCGCAGTTCTTTCACAATCGCGACCACCAGCACCAGCGAGAGCGTGTAGTAGATCACGCCAAGCGCAAAATTCGCGACCGAGAGCCACTCGCCCCGCGCGCCCAGAGCGTACAGGATAGCCAGCGAGGCAGGATAAAGGTGGCTCGTACTGCCGGTCGACGCCCCCCCTCCCCTGCCCCTCGATAAACTGGTAAGGATGCCCTTGCGCGATTGCCTGGGCGTACTGGTAGTACATCATTGTGTCGGTTTGGAATGGGGTGATCACTCCGCCCGAGCTGTACAGGATATACAGCACAAAGAAGACCACGCCGACACCGAGGCCCCAGAGCACGGCGGCCAGGTACAGCGGATCGATCGTTTTCCGATCTGCGGCAGTCATTAGCGAGATTACAAATGCCTCACGCAGGGCCTTGGTCCCGGCGCACGTTTCCCTCTCCCTGACAATGCCGGCAATCGTGGCTCAGCTCAGGTCAACGGCGAAGTCGTAGCGTGGGCATCCTGCCCGTGGCCCACGAAACCGCAAGCCGTGCTGGCCCGCATCCATCAGATCCGGTAGAGTACATCGATGGGTTCCGCCAGATCAGAAATCCTGGAGCAGCTTTCCAGCCCGTACAACGAGGTGGTGGTGCGGCAGCACAAAAAGCGGATCGACTTCGACGTGGCCGGCGCCACCTTCGCAACCTGGCATCCTGAGAAGCTGTTGACCGGGTACTCCTGGGATGCGATTACCGCCGCGTGCATGCTGCGGTCGACCGATCCTTCCTCGGTCCTGCTCCTCGGGCTCGCGGGCGGGACCGTCGTGCGGCAGCTCCGCGCGCTTCTGCCCCACTCAACGATTACGGCAGTTGAAATTGACGAAGAGGTAGTTGATCTGGGCCGGCGGCACATGGAACTGGGTCGCTTCGATGCCGAGATCGTCATTGGGGACGCCTACGAGTTTTTGAAATCATCCCATCGAACCTTCGATGTCGTCATCGACGACGTCTACCGGACCGGCATCGATGATGTCGAGCGTCCCTACCAGAACGTCTGGGAATTCATCGGACGAATGTCGCACCGCGCCGGTCCGGAGGGGTTGGTGGTAGCAAACTTCGTCACCGGGCAGGGCCACCAGTTTCTCTACGACGAGGCCGAGGCAGTCTACCGGTCCCAGTTTAAAAAGTGTGCAAAGGTTGTGCCTCCCCTGGGGTACAACACGATCCTGGTAGGCGGCGAGTCGCTCCGTGACCCTGCGACGTTAAAAGAAATGCGCTCTCGATTCGCGGCGGAGTCGGATAAAAAATGCTGGGAAAAACTGCGCATCCAAAAACTGCGAGGAAGCGCGTGACTCACGTAACACGGATGTCCGACCCGTGTAGCGAAGCCCAACCAGAACCCAAGACACAGAACCACCGCCGTGGCTCCGCCACATGGAAGCCCCGCGATTCGTGATCAGGATCGTTTCGGTTCAAAGGCACCCTGGGATCATGAATAAGGCCAAAAACATCCCGGATCGGGACGAAATCGTGGGTTCGTCCACCTTCCCGGAATCCCCGGCCGATCTTCAGGGTCCGCCCGTCGATGACTGGTAGTTTCCATTCCCCTGAATTCCGAGCCCAATCCACCTTGCCCGTAGCCGTGAGGTGCCTTAGACTCGCCGGCAATAAGAACTACGCGCCAGATCGACTGCAAAATGATGAACCCTCTGAAACTAACCTGCATATTCTTTGTCGGCGCCCTGCTAAGCGGTTGCGGCCGGGATACAATCCCCGCGAAACCTATCGATGGTAACGCGACGAAAGTGGAGGAGCTTGAAAAACAAATTCGAGATCTTCGAGCTGTACACGACCGGCAAACCGAAGAAATGGTTGCCGCCGTTACGCGGAAGCAGCAGGAATCGATTGCGGCGATCCAGGAGCAGAATCAACGATCTCGCGCGGAGCTGGAGTCCAAAGTCTTCGAGTTGGAACGGAAGCTGGAAGAGAAGACGTTGGAAATTGCCAGCCTGAGACGGGAAACGCCCAGCAGAAATACCGCAAACACGATACCTGAAGCAATTCTGCCCCCCACAATCACTCATTTTTCCCGCCCCAAGCCTGACGTTTCCGCCGACCTCGTCGTGACGGACGAAATTGAACGTGATCCGTTTCCTCTCCGCATCGTTGCCGTCTCGGGAGGAAATGTTGTAGTCGGGAAACACGCGTCTGTCCGATGGGTGGAAACAGAAGCGGAAGAGAGGGATGATTACGGCAATTTACAAAACGTGATGGAAAAAGAAGAGTATTCCGTGAACGACTATGATTATCGGGTAGGATTTACCGCCAGCAACCTGACCGCGTCGGCGCAAACAGTACAATTCCGTGCGGGAAAAAAGTGGGCTTCGACTCGCCTCGAACCAGCCCAGGCAAAAAATCTGAAAATTGATTCCGCGGTAGGCGCCTCTCTAATCGTTCGTGTTGGGAAAAAGAGCCGATCGTACCCCGTATCGTACAAGTAGACCTTCGAAGCCGCGGTCCCTTTGCATTGAAGAGTACTCCAGCAGGCAGCGGCATGCATTTTCAGGCAATTCGGGATCTTTCGACCCTCTGCGGCGTTGCCGGCGGAATCCTTGCGCTATGCGCTCCATCGGCACTTTCCGGTCAACACGACCCGATCGCCATCGGCGTCATCCAGGGGCGCGTGGGTGAATCAGTAGACCCAAAGCATGCGTCTTCTTTCGAAAATGACCGGGTCCTGGTTCAGGGAGTCGTTCATCAGCTGCTTCTCCGTCAGCGAAAGGATGGCGGTGTCGATCGGGGATTCTTTATTCAGAATACATCGGAGACAGCCGACGGCGATCCATTCACTTCCGATGCGCTCTTTGTCTTTCACAGAAAAAATGCGGGGATCCCGGACGGGGTGGATGG
>CAUZEO010000282.1:0-7039 GCA_963578625.1 Kiritimatiellia bacterium
TCCAGGAGCGTGTTGATGGCGACGAAGAAGCGAGACGCAGACAAGAGGATTGAGACGTGACGAAATCTGGCCTTTTGCTGGTGCTGCTTTGTTGCGCGGCCATGACGAGTTCCCGAGCACAGATCACTCCCGATACGAACGGAAACTTATACGTCGAAGGTGAGGCGTCCGATTTCTTTAACTGGGCCAGTAGCAATTTTACTGTGTCAGTCGAAGGCGGGCAGATGATGATGCAGACTATTTTCGATACTGCCAAAGGATATCATTACACCACGAGCTCAACGAAAGATGCCTTAGGCTGATCTGGACATTGTCTTCAAGTTTGCCGAGCCGTTGATTACATGCCGGCTGGATTACGGCTTGGTCATCGACGAATCGCAGAGTCACGATCATCGATGACCTGGTCAGAGGAGAGAACGATTTCACGCTGCACATTGCAGTCCACTTTGGATCCGGAGATGATCTTCCCGGCGGGACCGGGCTCAACCTTGGCGGTAGCTTCCTGCCGGACCGGGAAGCGGCGACCCCTCCGCTCTGGCCTGAGAGCGACTTCATCCTGTCCGGCACCATGGGGGTGCCTGAAGGCACACTCTTATTCATCCGCTGATGTGCGGGTGTTTGCCCTGGCACGGACTACCCAATTGTTCGCCCATCCAAGGTTCTATGCTTGGCTGTCCATGCTGCTGCTGGTCGGACCTGTTGCCTGTGCCGGCAGCGGCCGGCCGGAAGCCGACCCGCCGCCGGCGCCGGAGGTAACGCTGCGCGCGACGAAATCTCCCCCCGTGCTCGATGGCGTTTTGGATGAAGTTTGCTGGACCGAGGATGCGCTTCGACTAACGGGATTCACGTACAATCGTGCTCCCGTCGAGCCGGCCGATCCCCAGACTGTCGTCCGGGTGGTTTACGATAGGGACAACATCTACTTTGCCTTCGAGTGCCTGGAACCGCTCATCGATGAACTCGTCGCCAACACGCCGAACCGTGACGGCCAGGTGTGGGTGGATGACTGTGTCGATTTCTTCATCGACCCCGAGGCTGACGGCAAAGCCTACTATCAGCTGGCCGTTAATCCGCGCGGAGTTCTGATGGACATTCGTTGGGGCACGGAGGACAAGGACTTCAACGCGGTCGGTTACCGTGCCGGGTCCAGCCGCGCCGATGACCGGTGGATCGTCGAGCTGGCCTTCCGGTGGGATGACTTTATTCTCTCCCCGGCCGTCGGCAGCACCTGGCGCATGAATTTCTGTCGCAACCGTCTGCCCGGCAAGGGGGGGCTGTCGACGTGGTCCTGGACTCCGCACTCATTCCACAATCACGAACGCCGAGGATACGTCCGGGGTATCGACGTCGACTTCGCGCGCTTCGCCGCTCCCCAGCTTCGCCTTCGCATGGTGCCGTTGCTCGCCCGGGCGCAGACACTCGAGGGGGCGGCCCCGGCCGACCCCTCCGTCGGGCAGTTCCTTGAGCACGTGCGCACGCTCGAGAATGACATTGCGATGCTGGAGGGCGCTGCTCACGATCAGGCCTTCGGCGATCGATGGGCCGATTGCATCGCGCGGTTGACACAATTGGGCGAACGCCTGCCGGCGCTGCGTAAGGAACTGCTGGACCGCAAGGCCCGCACCGTGGCCGCGGCAATCCATGAAAACGCGCAGTACGGCGTTGCGGTGACACATTCGTCCACGACCGTGGGCGATCACCTGCCTTTCGACGCTTCCTTCGAAACACCTGCGCGTGTCGCATTGGCGCGCAATGACACCGAGGCCGTCCAACTGGTGCTGCTGCCTTTTGCTACGAATTTGCTCAACATTGCGGTGACATGCTCGGCTGTACGTAGTGATACCGCCGCGTTGCCCGACGATGCGATTCGCATCAATCCGGTGGGGCTCCTGCGGCAGCAACTGGACAGCCCGAATGCCTATGGCGATGTCTTGCTCCCGCCCAAACCTTTTGATGCGCCCAGGGGGCGGAACCAGCCGGTGCTGGTGTCGGTCTGGACAGAGACGGACACTCCGGCCGGCCTCTATCGAGGCGTAGTGACCGTGCAACCGGAAAACAGCTACGCTTACGAAGTGCTTCTGGAAGTCGAAGTGTGGGACTTTGCGATTTCCGATAGACCCACGCTCGACGGGTGGTTTGGCGAGACCGGAGACTGTACCGACTGGTTGCGCTCGCGCCGCATGTCCTCCGCGATCGTGGGCCGATCCGTGCCTTTCCCTGCCGACCCCGACGAATTTCCGGCGGCGAAGGAAGCCATTCGGGAACGCATTGCCGAGCTCACCGAGGATGGGGCGCTCAGCCTGGAGCTGCACTACGAGGCGCCATGCGAACAGGACGAGTCGCTTCGCTGGCACGGCGATGCCGGTACAGAGCCGTACGAATATACGCCTGAAGAGCAGCAGAAGCTGCAGCGATGGTTCCGGGCCTGCGGCAAGACGCTCGAGGAACTGGGTGTCGCCGATCGTTTCTTCATCTGGATATGGGATGAACCCTCGGCGGTCCATCACCAGGCGATGAAGCAGAAATGCGCCATCGTCCGTCAGGGCTCCGAGCAGATCGGCCGGCTGCAGCCCGGAGGCGGTTTGCCGAAGGCCATGGTTGGCCAGATCAACATGTGGTGTCCGCTCTCGGCAGGGCATAGCGGGGATTTTGAACGCGCTGCCCACGCGCGTGGTGAACGATACTGGTGGTACACGTGCGTGGAGCCACAGGCACCCTTCGCCAATATCGCCTTCCTGGGGTCGAATGTCCTCGAAGCGCGCCTGCTGCCCTGGATGATGTTTCAGAACAACGTTGACGGTTACCTCTTCTGGACGTTCAGCAGGCTCACCTTCCTGAATGACGTACCGTTTCGCGTGCAGTTGCCGGACACCGACTGCGGTGCCCTTGCCGGTTCCGGGGACGGGATGCTCTGGTATCGCGGCATGCCTTCCTTGCGCTTACACAATCTCGCCGACGGATATGAGGACCACCAGTACCTGAGCCTGCTGCGCCGCCAGGTCGCGCAACTGGAAGACCGCATGGCCTCGGCCAACGACGAACAGCGCGCCGTGTCACAGGAACTCACCGATGCGTCAAGAAACCTGCTAGAGATACCGCGCGATGTGATCGACAGCCTGACCAGCTATGCCGTCGTGCCGGGGCCGGTTCTCGAACACCGCCGCCGAGTGGCTCAGCAGATTGTTGCCAATCGAGAGCACATTTCTGAAGCGGTCTCGCGCGGACTCTCACCACTCTACAGCATGGCCCGGCCGAAACTGATCGAGGCGGCTGAACCACACCTGGCGAAGTTCAGGAAGAAAGACCGGGGCTACGCGCTTGGTGTCATGCCTCCACTATCACGCGTGTTCCGCGATGGCGGGCCGCCGCTGAGCTGGACGGGACCGATCGAAATCTCAATGGCCCGCGGCGAGCTCGAGCATCGTGAATTGGCGTTGTTCTCGCTGGACCAGCCGCTGAGTAATTTCCGGGTTGAGGTCAATGGTTTTAAGCTCCCCGACGGGTCGACGCCGTTAAAGGTGACCGCCGGTCCGGTAGGCTTCGTACGCACGGCGCGCCGGCCTGAACCGAATCCCCATGTCAGTGTTGGCGACGTCATGTTGCCGCCTCAGTTTTTCAACATTCGTGCCGGTGAGCTGCAGGGTATCTATCTGCTGGTCGAAACGTCCGCCGACACCCCGGCGGGGCTATACAAGGGGCAGATCACCACTGATCCCAAAGGTGCGCCACCGAAGTCCTTTGAGGTCCATATTCGCGTCTGGGATTTCGTGCTTCCTAAGCGGCCGCCGCTGCACGGCTGGTGTAGTACGCTTGCCCCCGACATCATACTCAAACACAAGCTGGAGCCGGGCTGGTTCGATCCGCCGTTCGACCTGTCAGATCCCATCACCGAGAAAGAGTGGAAACAGCTCGAAGACCGCGTCGTGAAGTGGTTTGACGATGGGCACAGCTACCTGATGATACGAACGCCGGGCGCGCCATCGCATGGATCAAACATTGGCGCTCACGGGAACAATCCGAAGCCGAAGTATACACCGGCGCAGGTCGAAGCGATGACGGCCTACTGGCGAGGCTTTGCAGAGATCCTCGAGCGTCGCGGCCTCCTCGACAAGGCGGCCATCTATGTTTGGGACGAACCCCACCCGGATCGATTCGGGGAGATGGCCGAACTTTGCGACCTGGTTCACAAGGCGCACCCCGGTCTACGGACCTGCGCAGCGGGCGATGGGAAGCTTCGCCCAGAACGCAAGTTCGGAAGGATCAATGTCTACTGCCCGATCAGCTCTGATTTCGAACCCTCGCTGGACCTGTCGAATTTTCCCCGCGGCAGCGAAACTTGGTGGTACGTCTGCTGGAATCCTCCCGCACCGGCACCGAATGTCATGGTGGACAACCCCCCCTTGCAGCAGCGAATCATCGGCTGGCAAAGCTGGCATTTCGGTGTTACCGGATTTCTCTATTGGGAGACGCATAAGGCCATGTGGGAGAAGCGGACCGGGCAACGGCGGCCATTTACCGACTTCGGCGACACGAACAACGGCGGCGACGGCACGCTGATCTACCGTGTGGATGGCAAGTTCGTTCCTTCATTGCGCCTGCGCCACCTGGGTGATGGGATGGAGGATCTTCAATATATAGGACTTCTTGAGTCCATGACGAAAAAGTTGGATCGAAAGCACGGCCAGGCCCGCCAGGCTGCCGGGGCGGCCTTGAGACGCGCAGAATCACTGTTGTCCGAAAGAAAGAAGGAATACCGCAAGCAACGAATCCGGGGACATACCCCCGATCCCAACAAGCTGCTCTCAACCCGCGAAGATCTCGCACAGGCCATCCTCCAGATCCAACCCCTGATAAAAAAGCCCGGACGGCAGGAAGGCGAAACGCATGAACAGAACACGCCTCTCCCTGCTGCTGCAAAAGATCTTCTGAAGACGGTCCTCCTGCAACCGGCCTACCGCGCGAGCTTCTTTGCCAGCCGGCCGGAGCGGGAAGCGGTGCTCCAGGCGACGGTGAAGGGGCTTCGGGAGACAGACGGCAAGGTCAACCTGATCGGACAGGTAAAAAGAATGGAAGAAACACGGGAACGCATCGGGACACGAAGGGACTATCGTCAGAAAGTAGCTGTGACCGGCGACGGCGTGTTTGAATTGCGGTTTGATCTGTCGGGAGAGCCGCCGGGCAAGTACCAAATCGCTGTAGGGTTGGGTAACAATAAAGCAGGAGCCCTGGCCAGGGCGACCCATGAACTAAGAATCCTCCCACCGTCGGAAGTCGAGGTCACCTTCGATGAGAACCGGGTTTGTTACCGGAACGGGAAACCCTTCTTCCCGATCGGGCTCTACCACGTCTGCCGGGAGGCGATTGAACAGATTGAAAAAGAGAACCGGGAAATGGGCCTTCCCAACCGGACCATCCCCGAGCATCTCAAGGATATTAAAGATCACGGCTTTAATTGCGTTGTCACTTCCTGGGGTTTCCCGGACGAGGAGTTCCGGCGCATGCTGGTGAAAGCGGGACTACTCTACAGCCCGGAGATTGGCCGAATGGGTTCAGGACGCTTGCAGCGCCTGGTAGAGGACCACAGGAAGGATCCCAACATCCTCTGGTGGTACGGCATCGACGAGCCGTACGACGGGCTGATGGACAAAGCCATCCGGGATCACGCCATGTTCGCGGAGGTGGATCCCTACCGCCCGGTTGCAGGAGCCGTGAACAAGCCCGACAGATTCGGCAGCTTTCTGCAGGCCTTCGACATCCTGATGCCCGACGCATACGGCATCCTCATCGTAGCCGAGTGGGCGGACGGTTGCATCCGGGCCGGTGATGGGCGCGTGCCGGTATGGCAGATTCCCCAGGCCTTCGCCACGAAGCCTTCGGAAGTGCCCACGCCGCAACAACTGCGCTGTGAGGCGTTCCTGGCGTTGACGCACGGGGCGACGGGTTTGATCTGGTTCACCTACGCGCACCCCGGGTTCTTCGAGAATGTGGAAGACCATCGCGATTCCTGGTATCTGCCTGAGACCCCGCTCTGGGATGAGTTCGCCCGCCTGAACCGGGAAATCAGCGACCTTGCGCCCGTCCTGCTTTCCCCGCCGGTTGAAGCTCGCGTCACCGCCTCCGACGAGGCGATTCATGTGCTTCTGAAAAAGCACAAAGGAAAGCACTACCTGTTCGCGGTTAATGCCACGCCCGAACCGGTGACATGCCGCTTCACGGGAATGAGACCCAATGGTAAAATTAAAGTTTTACCGGAAGGACGCACCATCAGGGGGGGGCACGATGGATGGACAGATGATTTTGAGAAATACGGAACGCGTGTGTATCGGTTCTGATGGATTAAATCGGTGGACGATGTCGGCGACGAGAATGGTGGACGAGTAATTGCTCCCCATCGTAATCCGCTATCGTCGCCGTTATCGTCCACCGAAAAGGAGGCGATTACTGTTCCAGGTCGAAGGAGATAAACTATGAGCAAGGCTAAGAACGATTCGGAAGCAAATGAGGCGCTTCGCATCCTGACGATCGGCGCGCATCCGGCGGATGTATTTGATCAGTGCGCGGGAACACTGGCGCATCATGCCGCGAACGGCGACTATATCGCCTGCTTGACGTTAACCCACGGAGCGCGGGTGCATGACGCAGTGATCTCCGACGAGATGCAACATGCCGAATCGATTCCCGAAGGACCGGAGCTGCTCAAACTGATGTCGGAACGATCGGACGTGAAGGCCGACGAAATCAGGGCGGCGGGAAAGATCATCGGGTTTGAAGATATTTTCTTCATGGGCCTCGAAGATGATGTACTTTTGGTCACCAAAGACGCGGTTTACGAAGTGGCCCGGGTCATGCGGCAGATCAAACCCGATGTCATCCTGACCCACTGGCCGGATGAGAAGGATGGCCTGGCGGACCCGCATGCGGTCACCGGCCAGATTGTCCTGCACGCCCTGAGGTTTGCGAACGCGGTCGATCCGGGTGATCGCAATCCTCCCGTTCGCGTTCCGCAGGTGTTTTTCTTCGGCGCCGGCGCCACCAACAT
>CAUZEO010000283.1:0-7026 GCA_963578625.1 Kiritimatiellia bacterium
TTGCCGACCCGGATATCGACGCTGTCGTGATTGCCGTGCCAAACAACCTGCACGCTCAATTTGGCGTCAAGGCGCTCGAGGCGGGGAAACACCTGTTTTTGGAAAAACCGTTCGCCACGACGGTTGACGATTCGCGGAAATTATCGGCTGCATTGCGGAATTCGGACCGGACGACGAAAGTCGACTACATTTTGGTTCATTACGACGAGCAGGAGAACTTGAGGGCCCTGATCCGTGACGGGGCGCTGGGAGTGGTCGCGTCGACGTTCTTCACCTACCGCCATCCGATCCAGGTGTCCGAGTCCGCCGAACAGGTCTGGAAGCTCAAGCAAGAGAAGAGCGGCGGGGCAATACCCATGGGAATATGCCACGCCATATCACTCACGGTGTTCCAGGCCGATGCCGATCCAAAGACGGTTATCTGTAAAAGTTCGCCGTCAAGATTGCGCTCATTCGACTATCACACCCAGCAGGACATGTTGATCGAGTTCGAAAGTGGCGTGGTTGGCATTGTTCAGGGAAATATAGACTTTGCCGAAGCCTATGATGCACGGCACACCGTTATCGGAACGGAAGGGCAATTCGACTACAATCCGTATAATCCGATAGAAAGCCGGGTGATGTGGTCATCGAAGTCCCGCGGCCGCGATTATGGACCCGATCCGGACTTTGCCCAACATCATCTGGACAGCGGAGACGTTTGGAAACATCAGTGCGGCCGCACTGTCAAAGAGTTCCTCAGTCACGTTCGCCACGGTCGTAAAGATCCTCTCCTCGGTCTGGATTCGCCCCTTGTACGCCGGACCGAAGCGGTTATCTGGGCTTCGCAAGCGTCCGCCGAACGAGGCGGCGAACCGGTCAGCACCGCGGAGTTTCTCTAGCCCGCTTATCTCACACTTTTCCTGCTGCAACTTCCACGCTCTCGCGACGACAGAGTGTGAGATAAGCGGGCTGGATCAGCTCACTTCGAAGATCGCTTCAATTTCCACTGCAACCCCCGTAGGAAGTTGGACAAAGCCAACCGCGCTACGCGCATGCCAGCCGGCGTCTTCTTTTCCGAAAATCTCGTGCAGCATGTCGGATGCCCCATTGATTACCAGGTGCTGGTCTGTGAAATCGAGGGTGGAGTTGACCATGCCCAGCAGCTTGGTCACCCGCAGGCCGTCCAGAGAGCCCAGTTCCTGGTGGACCGTCTGAAGGATCCAGATGACGGCTTCCTTTGCCGCGTCGTAGCCCTGCTCAACCGTGAGGTCGTCGCCCAGCTTGCCTTTGATCTGTGAGGTATGTCCTGACGTCAGAATCAGGTTTCCCACCCGCGACGCCATTTTCAGGTAACCCGGTTCGGCATTATCCGGGAATTCGATGCCCATTTCTTTCGCTTTAGCTTCCGCGCCCATGAACGTTCTCCTCTTGGTTTTTCAATTCTTGCGTGGGACAAAATAGCAATCACCCTCCGGGCGATGCGAGCCGTAAGTTACGGAAATTGCATCCAGATATGAAAGCGGACTTCCTGGTTGAAAATGCGAAGCTCTTCGTTCATCACGTACTCACACTGCCGTATTTTTTCCCGAACCATGTCCGTGGTGTAGGGGTTTCCATAGCAGTGCGTGAACGCGATCCTTGGATCCTGTTCCAGGAGCGGCAAGCTTCTTCGGGCATTCTCGATTTCAGATGCCGCGATCGACTGGAGTTCCGCGACATCCCTGTTGAACGTTTCCAGGTCGGAGTGCTCCCGCCAGAGCTTGTCACGCGTCAGGTAAAATTTCGCGACATTTTCAACGGTCGCCAGGTGGATGCCGACGATCTCACAGATCCCGAGTTCTTTCCGGGCTTGATCCGTAGGAGAGTCACCGAAGGTGCTGCGCAGCGTGGCAACCCCGTCCTCCCAACCCGCCCGGCAGGCTCCAATTAACTCCAGGAATCGCTCCTCGCCATATGGAAAGACAAACAGGAGCTGATCTACGTAATGGGGTGGCGCCATTTCCGCAAGCCCCTCTTCATTGTTTACCGGTCCGCCTTCTATCGCGTCTCCCCGTATTTTTCTGAAACTCGGACCCAGGCCATAGGTATCCTGGGGATTGAAGATCAATGGATGAGCGGGCCCCATGTAGAGCGGGCCGCGAAAGTAGCTCGTGCGCTCGCCGCTGAGCATGGATGAGTAGGGCAGGTGGTCCCAGGCGTCGCTCATGCACTGCCATCCACCTACGACTCGATCCGCATCATCTGCGGAGAGCTCAAAGTCGCGAATGGCAATTCTGCGCAGCAGGGCTTCGGTCTCCTCCTCGGAATTCCAGGTGGCGTGGTATTGCAGTTCTTCGGGCAGGCAGCCGTTCATGCCGAAGAAACGCCATTGCCCGATGAAGCCCGCAACGGGGGCATTGCGCATGGCCTGAAACCGGCGATGCCATCGCTGATGTACTGGAATATAGGGGGCAAAATTGGCGTGGGGCATCACGCTGGACTCAACTTTGGCGTAGATCGGTTTCTGAAGCGACGCGAGCCGGGATCTTTGCAGTTCAAAGTGGTCGCTCGGGCCGATCGATTTGATGTTGTAGTCAAAAAGGTACACGCCGTCGCCATTCACCTTGTCTGGTGACCCGGTGTCGAAATTTGAAATCACGGAAACGTCATCACTGAGTAAGCCCAGCCAGGTTTGCTGCGTCCGATCCTCGCCCGACCATGTGAATGCACTGTACGGCCACGCAAAATAAACCTTGTTCTTTCCTGTTCTCTTTAGCGCTCCTGCGCACCGATTCACGAGCTCTGCCACCCCTGCGGAGGGCTCGATGTCTTTGCAGAAGGGACAACTGGAGTTCCCCGTGTACGGTGTGACGGGACGCGTGAAGCAGTGGTGAAATCCTTCTCCACCGACGAGAGAGACTATGCCGGAAAGATCGGGCGAGGCAGTGAAGATGTTGAAAATACATTCATCGAAGAATGTGAGCGATTTCTCCTGGCTGCTGCAAAGGCAGTACTGCGGTTCGGTGCTGTGAAGGATCGTTTGCGAGGCGGCTCCCCGAACTTCCTCGTGCTCTTTAAACACGGGATGTGATTCAGGAAGAGGGGAGGTGACCAGGCAGAGATAAACGTCAATGCCACACTGCCCCGCGCGGTCCGACAACCGGGTAAGCGCCTCCATGCGTTCGCCGAATCCAGGTGTGTTCAATTCGGGGAGCACGCTACTTTGGCTGACTTCCCACAAGTGCGCGAAAAGGTGGATGCCATTTACGCCGAAATGAGACATCAGCCCCAGGTACTCGTCGCTGAACTGCTTGGGTTCGAAAATATCCTGCCGGGAATCGATGAAAATACTGTTTGAAATCCTGGGCATGAACGCCGGACTGCGGAAAATTTTTCGGAGAGGCAAGACGGGCGCGCCACGATCCGCCATCATGCGTTCAAGATAATGGATTCCATGAAGGAGTCCGCGTTCGTGCTGCGCTGCTATAAGAATTTCTCGATCGCCCACCGTGATTTCGAATGCCTCGAAACCGGGATCGAGCCTGTCGAAGTCTTGCTGGGCAGAGTGCGCAATCAAGTGAATCCGGGGACTCTCATTCCCGCCCGGACGAAGATCGATTCCCATGCACGTTTTGCAGAATGTGCGGAAATCCGACAACATTCTTCGGATCAGAGGCGTTTTCTCTCCGTCGAAAGAGACTCCCCATTCCGCCGTCAATTCAGTTTCGTCGTCGCTGCGAGGAGCGGAGTCGCGAGTCCGGTAACGGAAATGCTCCTGGTTCATGAAGTTGCGAATGTATTCAATTCGATCCGTAGTTTTCATGGCTGAATTTCTCCTGCGCAGGAAGTTGACGCGCGGTGATTATCCGCAGCGGCGGCAGCGGATTTTATTGAAGATCAAGTCCCAGTCTGCTTCGTCGGATGCCGAATAGTCAAGAAGGCACCGCAATGCCTTGGAGGTGTCCGGTAATCCGTGACGGTCCCGGATTGTTTTGAGAAGCTCGTATGAATCTGGATGAATCTCGAATGTGACTTTGATTGTTGGACCGGCCATTGTCCCTCGCTTGATTATTCTGCCGCCGGTGCGTCCGGATCATATGTCGGTTTGTCGTCTTTGCCGATCGCGGCGTGTTGTTTTCCGATAACTTCAAGTTGGTCGCCCTCCCACTCCTCCTCCTGCTGCAAAGCATACAGGGATGTGTAACCCGCGGACCAGTCCGGCGGAAGCAGGCAGGGGCGGGGATCATGGCTTGCCCACCGGGCAGTTTCTCCGCGCACGATCGTGCCGTCGTAGCGGGAGTTCAGCGGATTATACGTGTAGGGGAACGCATCGGCGCTGGAATAGACGTTCAGGAGGAGGGGCCGCCCCAGGTCGGATTTGTTTTGTGCAGATCCATGCACCACGCGGCAGTGGTGAATGGTGATTGAACCGGCGGGCCCGCACAGGGAGGTGGCTTTCGCGGGGTTGGCCTTTTCAAGGTCCTCGTCGTTCAGGCAGCCGACCCATTGCCTCTTGGAATTGTACTGATCATAGAGAGGGCCTTCATGCGTGCCGGGAATTGCGCCAAGCGGACCCTGATCCGGTCCGCAGTCGTAGAGCAGCGTTCCCATGGTCAGTGGCGAATAGTTGGTGTGCGGCCAATAGGTAATGTCCTGGTGCCACTTCACTTCCTCGCCGCCTTCGGCCCACTTGAAATTGAGCTTGGAGTGATGAAATTTTACATCCGGGCCCACGAGATCCGCCGCGATGTCCGGGAGAATGGACTGGGACGCATATTCCCAATAGACAGGATCATGCTCGACCGGGCTGGACAGGCGCCGAAGGCGAGGTTTCTCCGCGGTGTGGCCCGGTTCGAGATCGAAAATAGCATCGGATTTGTCGAGCGACCGGCTTTCGTCAACCTTGGCGTTGGTGACCTCGATCAGGCGGTCAATCCATTCCTGAGGAATGACTTTCTCTACCAGTAGATAGCCGTTTTCGAAGTAGGATTCGCGCTGCACCTGGGAGAGCACCCGGGGCTCGTTGCGTAAGATGTCTTCCGGCGTCATGATGATACTCCTCCCGAGTCTTGTGCAGATGCTCCTATGTACCAGCAGAGCGGCGTGTGAGGCGAGAATTTTCGTAACCAGGGAGCATGAACACCACCGGTGTGCCGCGCAGGATGGTTTGAAAAAAGGGAAACATTCCCTATGATGCCGCAATGCAGTACTTATGGTTTCCAGACACGGATCTCAAGGTCTCCCGAATCTGCCTCGGCACCGCTTTTCGATCCGAGCATGACGAAGCGGACTGTGAAGCCGTGATTCGCGCCGCGGCGAATGCAGGCTGCAATTTCCTCGATACCGCCAACTGCTACCGGGATGGGTTGTCGGAGCGGATCGTCGGCAAGGCCATCCGTGGCCGACGGGATGAGTTCGTTGTCGCCAGCAAGGTCGGTACTCCTATGCCCTCGGATCGCAACAACGGCGGCTTGTCGCGAACTGCCATCCTGCGCTCCATTGAGCAAACTCTGAAGCGGCTGGGCACCGACCATCTCGATCTATACATCTGTCACTACCCCGACGAGGAGACGCCGATTGAGGAGACCATGGAAGTAATGGATGAGCTGGTACGGCAGGGAAAGATTCGGTACCCGGGCCTCAGCTCATACGAAACGTGGCGAATGGAAGATGTTCTGAGAATTTGCGAGACCGGTAAACTTGCCAAGCCGGTGTGCAACCAGCTTCTGCACAATCTGGTTGATCGAAGCATCGAAGACCACCTCCTGCCCGCATGCCACGCCGCCCGTGTAGCGGTCACCGCTTTTTCGCCCACCGCAATCGGTTTGTTGTCCGGAGGCCATCTGTATGGACAGCCGCCGCCGAAGGAGTCGAACTGGTATCGTGGGCCGTATAATTTCCGCGCAGTTATGACGCCGCTCGTCGGCGATGTGATCCGGACTCTTCTGGATATTTCTAAGAGGACCGGTCATACGCCGACCCAGATTGCCGCCGCATGGTGCCTTCATCGCCATGTAGATGTCGTCATCCTGGGCGCGGACTCCGCAAAGCACGCCCGCAACAACATGAAAGCCGGGGTCATTACATTGAGCGACGACGCGCTCAGCCGGCTGGACGATGTTTCGGACGGACTTCGCACGCCGATTCGGCAAGACTGTCCCAGCGGCTACGAAGGCAGTAGCTAGCTCATGTCCACACCTCTCATCGGCATTACAACGTATGGTGAGAACCGGAACGGTTCTTTCATCCTGCCGGCCGACTATGTGGAATCAGTCCGCAGAGCCGGAGGCGCGGTCGTTCTCCTGCCGCCGGGTGAAACGCACCTCGAGGAAGTCTTGTGCCGAATCGACGGATTGATCCTGGCCGGCGGCGGCGACATCGATCCGGTGCGTTATGGCGGCGCGAGCCATAAGACAATGTACATGCTCGACGAGCGTCGGGACACAATGGAACTACCACTGGCACAGCAGGCGATGGACCGCAACCTGCCGACACTGGCGATTTGCCGCGGATGCCAGATCATCAACATCGCACTGGGTGCGACCCTGCTGCCGCATATTCCCGATGTCTATGGAGAGAAGGTCAAACACCGGTTGCCGCCGCGGGAACCTGTCCCTCACGAGGTGCAGGTGAACGGAGACACCCGACTTGCGGACATCATGGGAGCAACCTGCGTGAACCCGATGTCCTGGCACCACCAGGCCGTTGATCAGCCCGGCACGGGAGTTGAAGTGATTGGCAGGGCTCCCGATAACGTACCCGAAGCGTTCGATGTGCCCGAAAAGGAGAATTTGATCGCAATCCAATGGCATCCCGAGCTCACTGCCGACAGGGATCCAACCCAGCAAAGACTGTTCGATTGGCTCGTAAGAAAATCAACCGAGACCTCCGTACTCTCCGCGGCGAAGAAATTAAACGAATAGGAGTCCATTATGAGGCTGCATGGTAAAGTCGCATTGATCACCGGCGCAGGAAACGGAATTGGAAAAGAGTCCGCGTGCCTGTTCGCCGAGGAGGGCGCATCGGTGCTCGTCGTCGATGTCCTCGAAGCGCCGGGGCTCGACG
>CAUZEO010000284.1:0-6996 GCA_963578625.1 Kiritimatiellia bacterium
TAATAGACGAGCGCGAGGCCTACGATGCGGGATAGCCCGCATATGCCACAATCTTTGTCGTCGACAATGGATCGGGACAAAGCTTGGGACGATGACCGGGATCGAGATGGGTTGGGTTGCGCTGTGGGAGACATGGAGCATTGAAGGCCGTAATTTTGGCGGGTGGGTACGGGTCCCGCCTGGGAGAGGAAATTGCGGTTCGTCCGAAACCGATGGTCGAGATCGGCGGACACCCAATTCTGTGGCACATCATGAAGATTTGCGCCAGCCATGGCGGCAACGATTTCGTCATCTGCTGCGGTTTCCAGGGGCACGTGCTCAAACAATATTTTTCTGACGATTATCTGCACTCGTGTGATTTGCGATTCGACCTTGCTGAAAACCGCATGGAGACCCTGGGGGGGCACGCCGAACCGTGGACCGTCACCCTCGTCGACACCGGCACCAACAGCGGCACCGGAGGCAGGTTGAAGCGGGTTCGCGACCTGATCGGGGATGAGCCGTTCTGCTTCACCTACGGCGACGGCGTCAGTGACGTGAACGTGACGGATGTGATTCGGTTTCACCGCGAGCAGGAGGCCCTCGTCACGCTGACTGCCGTCCAGCCGCCCGCGCGATTCGGCGCGCTCGATTTCGACGAGTCCGGCGATCGAATCCATCGTTTCAAAGAGAAGAGGGACGGAATGGAGGTGTGGGTCAACGGCGGATTCTTCGTCATAGAGCCGGCTGCCATCGACTACATCTCGGAGGAAGAGGAAATGTGGGAAGCTGCGCCGCTCGAGCAACTGGTGCAGGAAAAGCGCGTATCGGTCTACCGGCACAGCGGGTTCTGGCGCTGCATTGATCACCTGAGCGACAAGATGCATCAGGAGAGCCTGTGGCAGTCAGATTCCCCGCCCTGGAAGGTATGGGAGTAAATCAGGGCGCGGCATCAATCGACTGGCTGCCGCAGGGTTCTTTTCTGCCTGTTCATCGTCGAAGAAACCGAGTGAGGAGATAATGAGTTCTGTAACCACGGATGTTTGCGAAGTCGACTATCCGCCGGATGTCTACGGCGAGACGTTGGTGGAGGTGGAATGCACGATCCAGGAGGTGGTGGAACGGATCTTCCGCGATGAAGACGGGATGGTTCGCAGCGGTGTGTTCGGCAAGACCATGAAGCCTCTGCAGATTCACGAGGTGACGGACCGGCCGTATGGCATCGGGTGCTGCTCGGAAAACCATCACATCGCCAATGATCTCAAGCCGCTTTTTATGAACTACGAGAACGCGGGTCAGTGCAGCGGCAAGTATATCGTGGCGATGCTGGAGAAATATGCGGTCACGAACCAGCCCGAAGCACTTTCGAATGCCCGCCGAACCGTGAAAGCCATCGAACTCCTCTGGAACAATGTCGCGGAGCAGAATGAGTATCCCGGCGGAAGAGGCTGGATGCCGAAACCCTTCGCGGGAATCCGAAATGTGTCCCAGATGACGGAGTGCAGTCCCGATCAGTACACCGACATGACCCTGGGTCTTCAGCGGTTTCATGATGAAGTAGCCGATGAGGAGGAGCGCTCGGTCATCGAGGAGATGATCGTGTCGTTCGCGGACTGGTGGAGCCTTCACGATTATGCCACATCGTATGAGGGCGGAACATGTTGGTGGAAGCTCAGGCCGGACTGCATTCACGCAGCAAGTTTTTTCCTCTATCTGAACGCGCTGGCGAACAGCTTCAGGCCGGATGACAAGTATGATCGCGACTTCGAGCTCTGGCTGAAGATCCTCGACGAAAGTCTTGCGATTCGAGACGGACTGACTGGAGCGAACATGCTCGGGCTCGTCACGGAATGCATGGAACGTCTCATCGCGTTGAGACCGGATTTGAGGGAGCTGTGGTTGATCACGGTGTCGAATGAGGAGCTCGAGGGCTTCATCCGGCGTCTCTTAATAGAGGATCAGGATGTGCCTGGCCTGAAGTACCAGCAGCTCAACGCCTTCGCCGCCCGATACCTCTGCGCGGCGTCACGGGTATTCAACAAGCCTCTTTTCGTGGACAAGGCGGAGGAACTCATAGCTGAATACTCCCGTCGGGCCGATTTCTATCACGTCAGCCGGGGCATGCCTGTCGGCAAGCTGCCCGCCGAGGTCACGGGAGATGATTACCGGGACATGTTCTGGGCAGAAGGCCACATCTGCTGGCTGACCGCATACTGGATGATCAAGAATTCCAAGTAAGCTCTCCCGATCGCATGTACATCCGTAAAGTAGCGGAAGTCGCCAAGACTTCCGATCGGCGACGCGAATGCTCGACTGAGGCCCCGCTAACGGATTTTGAACAGAAGGTAACGAAGACAACAAAGAAGTGGATGTCGAGTGAAAACAAAACACTACGTAGTGAGCTATATAGTGTTTTCTTGGATAAAAGCTGGTGCCGTGGTTCTCGGGGCTCTTTTACCGCCCGAAAACCCGGAACGAAGAAAAGCTCGCCCCGGCGGAAGGAATGGTCGCTGCGTTCTCAGGGGGAGACCCGGCGATCCGGTTTGTCAGAATCTGCATGAAGCCACTCGGCAGACTGGGCGCTGATTCAATACCGTAATCAGTGGCGGCGATACTTTGCCCGCGCAACTCGAATTCGGCGCCTCCGCCCAGGGGCGCGTAGTGCGTAATGTTCGGCGGTGTGGACGCGAGTTTTCTTGCTCTCAGAATATCGACCCAATCCTGGTACCCGTTTTCCACGATCGGACCGGAGAAATGACAAGGGAAGTACGGCACAAACCCTGGATCGTCCGTCCAGCCATTGGAAAAAAAACCCGGCACGGCGGAGACGTAGTCGGACCCCAGCCGTTGCAGAATGGGCTGGCACGCGCGGGGCAAGGTATAGGTCTGGCTGAAACTGCCCGCATACCACTTGTCATTGTCCGCGGTAACGCCGGACAACCGCTCGAAATAATTCAGATCCATGTAGGGATTCATCCCGTTGCTCATGGCTAGGGCGCCGGCGTTGTGGATGGATTGAACCAGGTTCGTGAATAACGTCTTCTGTTGTTCCAGCGTCCCGCTCACGGCGTCCACAAACCCACCGGAATCGAAGAAAACGAAGTCCAAGCCGAAAGACTGAATAAACTCCGGAATACTGGCCTCTGCCGGGGTTACGGATGAATCGTAGAAGTGTTGGCCCCACTCGGGAAGCTTGCCATAATAGGCAAGATCGCCCGGGTCCGCGGCGAAGTTGCGGTTTCGGAACCAGGTCGGATGCAGGGTGTAGACCTGCGAGTGTTCCCAGGCGCCCCAGAGGTTGATGTAGAGGCCGACGTTCAGGTTGGACACGCTTTCCTTGAGACCGGCGAGATAATCGCGAAGGCCGGTGAGGTAGGTGATGTCACCCAGTGGACCTGGTTTCTCCGGGGTGGGAAGGTCTCCCCATCCTCCGCCGCTGGCCGGCTCGTAGAGCATAATCCAGAAATAGAGTTCGAAGTCCTGGAGTCCGGCGGCGTCGAGCATCTGGCGGTAGAGAATCAGGTTGCTCTTGGCATTCGCCGCGACGCCCTGCCCGGCGATGATGTCGGGCGGTCCGCCGCCCCAGTTCGCCGCGAACATGCTGAAGGATGCGATGGCCGGGTTTGGCGGAGTGCTGACCGAGGCGGCTTCGGGGTGATCTGTGAGCCAATAATCTTTTCGCGCCTGGTAGTAATCACGCGATGCGAGCCGGATGGCTTCATCGGCATCGGCGGTTTCGTATAATCGAAGCGCGTAGGTCACGCTGTTGCCGGACAGGGAGAAAGCGTTGTTCCTCACGGTGGAGTCGAAGGTGGCTTGAGCAGCGCTCCATTCCGCAAAGTGTTGGGTGTAGAGGGGGTAGTCGACTTCGTTGAGGTTCGCCGCGACGCGGTCCGGCCCCGCGGCGAGGGTGACGAACCCGTCTGCCCAGTAGCGGTCGAAGGCGAAGGATCCCTGCGGGCCGATAAAAACCGCGCCGGCCTCCCAGCCGGTCGAGCCAAGAAGTCCGATATTCCAGTCACCGGATCCCGGCGCAGCGAGGATCCTTCCGGTGAAATCGGGGTTTGCGCCGGTGTGGGGCAGGAACCATTGGGTAAACGTTCGCGACTCGGCGGCGAAATCCAGGCGCGTCTCCACCACCGATTGTTCCCCCGACGGATTCTTCGGGGTCACGTCCATTGTGATGGTGATCACATCATTGGTAACGACGAACTCTTTGCGGATGGTCAGGTTGGCATTTTCGTACTCGACCCAGTTCGTCCCGCTCCCGGTGACGGCATTATTCAGGTAGGACAGCCCGTTCCCATAGTTGATCTCCTTCATCCACAGCCAATTGGTCACAACCAACTGGCCCATGGAATCGAAGTAAATAGGGCCCGTCCCGCCCGGCGGTCCAGTATTGATGGGATTGAAGTCGTCCAGGAAGAAAGAGTCCAAATCCACATCGTCTACATTGGCGATGATGTGCATTGAGCGGATGGGAATGAATGTATGGTTGAACGGTTCACCGGTCAGAATGGGTGCGTTATTCAGAAACAGATCGTAGGTCTGCGTACTCCAGTCGGCGTCGATTGTCACGGTGTGCCAGGTGTCCGGCGCAATCCCGGTCCCCGTGGATATTTCGGCGTCGGCCAGAAACTTCGTCAGGGATCCGAACTGAACGCCGACCCCGATGGTTTGTTGTAACGAGGTAGCCTCGGGTGAGCCGCGGGAGCCAAGGAATGCTCGAAATCCGGCAATCGAATTGGCGACGCGGAATGCGAATTGCCAGACAAAATCTTCCTGGATGTTTGAGATGCCGCTCAGGCTAACGGCGCTTGCCGTACAACAGTTGCCGTTCCACGCCCGTTCAAAGAAATACACTCCGGAGGGTGGAGTGCCGGTGTCGAACTTCTTAAGACGAACGTAGTTGGCGCCGTCGTTCGCGGGACCCGGTGAATTCAAGACTTGGATCGAAGTCTGATCCCCGTTCGCGTTTTCCCAGGAATTTACGTAGTTCCAGAATGCGGGGTCAGGATCCAGGTCGCTTCCGGAGCCGGCGCTGCCCGCGGTTACCCCTTCGAATCCGTTGGTGAAGGCCCAGTTCTGGGAGAAGCCAATCCCGGGGTGAACACAGAGAAACGCGGAACATGCGAGAATGAATGGATACCGGTTCATTTCTTCTTCAGATCACCTGGATGCAAGCAGTTCACTATACGCCATGTCAGAAAATTTTTAATACCCCTTGTTTGAGGGTTCAGGTTTAGGGTTTCAGGTTACGTAACGGTCTAAATAGTGGTCGGTTATAAAAAAATGAATATTTTTTCGCCCCCAGCAAAGTCTTATAGACTTTCTGACCTCCAATGTAATACTGTGTTCCAATTGTTATGTTACGAAGTTCCGACGATCACCGCTACCAGGGAACGGAGACCAAGACCATTCACGGCCGAGGTCGAGTACGCCGTCGACCATGATACGAAATTTCCCCTGGTCCACTACATCCACTACTTCTGGAAGAGAGGTTTGCCCGAACCTACCAGTTCCCCGTGGGTCGTGTGGCCGTAGGCATTGGAGCCGTACCTGGGTGAGCAGATACGGCTGAAGTTGATCTGTCCGAACCTGATCCGGACCCACCAAAATGCCAGAAACGGTTGGACCGTCAATTATTCGTACGGTCAAAGCGAGGTGCCAATGTTGGCCAAACCACCAATTTTCTGGCCGGATATACCGGATGAGTGGTAGACGATGTTTTGATTCGAGATAGCACGAACCATGAAACGGATTATCAGCGCTCTCCATTTCGAGTGGAAGGGCATGAACGAATGCATCGGTCGCGCGGTCGACGAGTTCGGCCTGGATGGAGTCGAATGTTCCTGGGCCGACATCTACGAGCGTCCGCACTGCACCGATGCGGATCTGGACGAATTGACATCGATCGGGGCGCTACGCGATCTGACGCTGAGTGCGCACATCTGGGAGAATCCCGCGCAGGACGATGTTTCGAAGGTGCAGCAGAACCTTCTGGGATGGCTTCGACTCTGCGAAAAAACATGCACCACGGACCTGGTGGTTCACGGCGGCACGTTTCCCGATCAGCGGGCGGGACTTGCGAATGTCCGGCGCATGCTGGAATGCGTGCTTCCCGAGTTTGAGCGGAAGGGCGTGGTCCTGAACCTCGAGAACCACTACGCATACGATTACCACGATGGCAACGAACTGCTCAGCGAACCCTGGGAGTTCAAGGAGATCTTCTCACTGGACAGTCCATCGCTCGGCTTCTGCTTCGACACGGGCCACGGGAATATGACGAAAAACTCCGAGGCGCTGATTCGGGAGCTGGCGCCGTGGCTTCGCTATATTCACATGGCGGACAACCAGGGAACGGACGACGATCACGATATGTTCCGCAAGGGAACCGTGGAATGGGACCGTGTCTTTTCCCTCCTTCAGGAAATAGGATTCGACGGGATTTTCTGTGTGGAGTTTCCCGTGTACGAGGATCAAGCTCCCTTCCGCCAGTGCATGAAGGAGATCCAGGACCGGTGGAACGGCGCGGGCGGTGAATAAGCCGCGTGCCGCTTCTTGCCCAGCGAATTCCCCCCGCGAACATTCGGTCCCGTTTCCGGTATCCAAACGCGAACGACCGATTTTCAGGGGCCGCGGGATTCCTGGTAGGACAGAGGCTGCGAACCTGTCCTGCGCGGCTGGAAAGAGATGCTGAGCGCAAGGGATGACCAAAGACCTATCTTGCTCTCCGGTTCTCCGATCCAGCCTCCGGTGCAGGTTCGCAGTTCCTGCCCTACTGCAGGTTACAGTTACGAGGCCTGAACCGACGCTGTCGTCGGTATCGACAATTGTCCGGCTTTCGCTTTCAATTCCGAAAAAGTCACCGCATTTCGGTTCTTTAAGACAACCCCCCCCCCCCACGAACAGCGGTTCCGTTTTCGGCATCGAGCAGTGCCTGTTCCCGCGCCTCAGAACTTGACATTCGGTATGCGATACCGTTCGCTTACATGTCATCTCAATAGTGGGGGGGGT
>CAUZEO010000285.1:0-6993 GCA_963578625.1 Kiritimatiellia bacterium
GGAAACCACATCGAATTCGGCCATCCGGAATCTGCCAGAGACCCACCCACGCGGTGTATCCCGGTGTTTCCGGCGAGTGGTAGATTGTTTTCTCTACATAGCCGACCGCTTCCACTGACTTTACTAAACCCGCGTTTGCCTCCCCGTTATCCGCGGGGAACGCCATCTGCGGCATGAAAACAATACCCAGCACACAGTAAAGCAAACCCGCGGGTACTTTCATCTCACGATTCCTTCCATAGAGTATAAACATGAATCCGAGACCCCGTGCGGCCTATTCGGTTTTCCCGTCTCGTGCGATGACGGGCGGACTATACTTGACATGAGTTTCGACCGCCAGCACCTGGGCGGGAGTGCCGCTGTCTTCCAGCGCTTTGGTCAGCCGCAAGACAACGCGATTTTCTCCCATTCGATACCAGGCCGGCTCCGGGTTGAAGGTCAGCCATCCACCTTCCGTATCCCTTGCCGTCGGGGTGAGAAGGCTGCCGTTCAACCTCGTTTCCACCGCATCCAGCAGATTGGCATCGCTCAGCCTCACTTTCGTGACCGCGCTTTCCAGGATCTTCCGTTTTGCCGCTCCGGCGATGTCATCGCCGATCTCCAACCTCACCACCGTCTCCTCGCCCATGGCCTCGAGTGGGGTCGGCAAAGACGAAGGCAAGACAAACGCCAGGCCTAGATGCCACTTCCCCGTTTGGAGATAAGGCCAGCTCGTTCCCACGTCAGTGGCCGCAAAGAGCTTGTCCAGTGGTGCGAGCTTCTCGGGATCTCCGAGTTCCTTGAACTGTGGGCTGGCGGCGAAGCGGGGGGCGTGGTTGAAGAAATACATGCCGTCCGCGCCGGTGCGCCAGGCATTGGAGGCGGCGGCTCTCCAGGTCTCGATGTCGTCATGGCCATACCCCGAATACTTCAGGCAGGGATACACCGGCACGTTGTATTTGTGCCCCAGTTTCACGAAGTCTACTATCGGCAGGTTGGGCCACGTTTCACCGTTCCCCAGGATCATCAGGTCCAACAGGTCTTCCCGTAGCCATCGCTCTATGTCTATGCCCACATTCCGGCAAGCGATGACCGACATGGGCACTCTAGCCGCGACCAGGATGGGTCTGCCTCGTTGGGTACCCTCCCGCTCAGCCATTTGTCTTATCGAGCGCTGAAACTCGGTCAGGATATCGAGCTGCTCTTCCGTGGCCGGCATCAAGTCCCGATTCGGCCGGAAGAACACCGGATATCGCCAGTAGTCTATCTCTACCCCGTCCACATCGTACCGACGGCAAACATCCTCCGTCACCCGGAACATGTAGTCCCGTACCTGCGGCTTCTCAAAATCGAGTGTGGACCACCAGTACTTGGGATGTGACTGCGGATAGGTCTTTGCGTCCTCGGGGGTACCCATCAGGTATTCCAGGTGTTCGAGCTTCCAGCGGGAGAGATGCCACGCCCACTCGAGTACGCTGTCGTGCGTGTCGTTGATCCGATGCGACCAGAAAATCTCCAGTCCCGCCTCGTGCGCCCTGGTGATGGTGGCCCGCAGCGAGTCGGTTCCTTTCGATCGCAGGAAACGCATGTTGTGACGCATTTTGGTTCCGGTCTCGCCGGGATCCTCGATGGCATCCAACGTATCGTCCCAGCGTTCGCCTGTATTTGTGTCGTGGTGGTATTGTGCGCCTCCGGAGGTGCTGTAGAAAATGGAATCCACTTGCGTTCCGATGGCCGCCTCGGTGCGCTGGCGCAGGAATTCTTCAACCGATGTCAACTTTGATAATACAATGTCGTCACCATCGCTGTTGTAGATGATGCGCCGCTGCCTGTGCTTGGCCTGTTCGTGAAGCTCGCTCATCCGATCGGCGGCCAGGGCCAAATCCGTGCACAGAAAGAGCAGCGCGCACAGCACACGCAAAAGCAAATTCACATGCTTTGCCAGGTCAAAGGTCAACTTATTGGTCACCGTTCATCTACCTCCCGGAAGTCCAGACGTCCTGTTGCTTGACCATGAAAACACTCTATCCGACTTCAGCGCAACCAAAACTGACGATGAGTGAGTCGATCATCCAGCAGACCTTCCGGCTCAAGGTAGTAAGGGAACGGCCGGGGCAGCAATGCCACGACAATAGAGTTGCCTAATCTCGGCTTGAATCACCGTTATCCGCGAGCAAAGCCATCTGCGGTATGAAAACAATACTCAGCACGCATAAAAGCAAACCCACGGGAACTTTCATCTCACGATTCGATATATAGAGAATAAACATGATTCGAAGATGCCCTGCGGCCTATAGCGGCTTGTACGACGGGTCCGAAAACCGCTTCTTCAACTCGGCAAATGTAGCCCGTCCGCCGGCATAATTGATTCCGCTGTAACTCGTGGCAATCCCGATCTCCTCGACAAGGGCGAAGAAACGATCGAACGCCTTCTGCCGTAATGGATGATCAGGGGGAGTAGACACCAGCAGCGAAAAATCGACCGACATGCGCCCCATCTGCACCCGCCTCAGCAACATGGGGTCATCCTTGACGTTGGCCTCAGCGCGGCCGAACAGGGCGTCGAAGTTCTCAGCCAGCGACAGCTTCAGCCGCGGCGCGGGATAGAAGTGCATATGGATCCCGGGATAGTTCAAGACGCTGAATTCCCCCTCATTACCGGGACGGTTGTATGACTTGTCATAGGCGCTTAGCTGCTCTACCTCCAGCAGGTATTCCGCAACCTCTTTACCGGCATCGCCATAGTAGATATCGCAAAACTCGCGGATACCCTGCTGCCAGTCGAAGTCTGGGTTCCACAACATCCTGGATCCGATATACCCCCGGAGATGATCGAATCCATAGGAAAATACCCAGGAACCGTAGGCGCCCTGTCGGGAGTAGTAGTCCTCCGATGCTGCGTACGCCGGCATGGTCTTATCGCCATCGGTATCAGACGTATTCTTGTGTAGCTTATTGAAAATCATCTCGATGCCCACCTGGTCCACGTTGCGATCCCGAAACAAACGCAGGTTTCTCTGCATGGCGGCAAACGTCGGACGCGGCATCGGTGCATCCTCGGAATCCTGGTAATACCAGATCCCCAACTGGTCCGTGTTTTCAAGCCACCTGTCCAATTTCCCGACGTAGTCAAGGTGCGTGGGCCCGTTGTACTCACATTCATCCAATGCATGCGCCCAACAGGCACGGATGGGACACCATACAATCATCACGTTCGGATGGAGCTTCACCGGATTCGGTTCGAAGCTCGCATAGTAGGCGAGCATGACGAGTTGGGTTTCGGGAAATTCTTTTGCGACCTGCTCGGCAACCTTGTTGGCGAATTGCATGTAGGTACCGGAAATGCCCACTCGATCGTATGACGCTTGACACTCCCCGCACTGACAGAACCTGTCGGTATCCGCGTGCGTAATGCCTATGAACTTCATGGGTTGCGGACTGGTTCGCAGCCGGTCCCTGGTCCAGTCCGCGAACCAATGCGCGAAGTCGTCGTTGGTTATGCAATAAGACTTCACCACGGCATAGATGTGGGCAGGATCCCCACCCAGGACGCGCTTGCCGTCGATCTCGGCGTACCACTCAGGGTGCTCCCTGTAGAGCGTATCGGGGATGTCCTGGAATGCGTGAGGGGTCCAGGAGTTGGCCATCGTCGCCGTCCGCGGATCGGCGTGGAGTTGCATGATGGAGGACGGCCTCGGCCCGCCGGACAATACCTTCGACTCGTTCAGACGATTCCGCACGTACCAGGTAGCGTCCCACGACATGGACGGGCTAAGACCCCGCCAGCGAAAGGCCGGCTTCTGCCGGTCCTGGATTTCGCCAAGCGTCAGCGAGGAATGCTTGGGGACATATTGGCACCCGGGGGTAAGCCATCGGCAGCCGAGATAGTCCTGGAGGAATCCGTACACGCCGTTGATCGTTCCGCGAGGAGGCGCCCCGGCAATAACAATGTATGTGCCGTGGGTCAGGATTTTGTACTCGCCGGGAGAGAAGCCTTGGACCAGGTCTGCCAGACCCAATTGTGCCAGCCGTGCATTGTCACCCCCGATAACGATCTCGGATTCTCCGGGATCGATGTAATCATCCATATAGACTGGGAAGACGACGCCGGTAGACTCTTTCAGGATGGCCGCCAGGTCCAGTGCGACCGCCATGGTGCTCCGGTCGGACCCTCGCGGAATAACAATCCGGTATGCGGTTTTTCCGTCTCGTGCGATGACGGGCGGACTATACTTAACAACCGTTTCGACCGCCAACACCTGGGCGGGAGTGCCGCCAACATCCAGCGCTTTCGTCAGCCGCAAGACAACGCGATTTTCTCCCATCCGATACCAGGCCGGCTCCGGGTTGAAGGTCAGCCATCCACCTTCCGTATCCGTTGCCGTCGGGGTGAGAAGTCTGCCGTTCAACCTCGTTTCCACCTCTTCCAGCAGATTGGCATCGCTCAGCCTCACTTTCATGACCGCGCTTTCCAGGATCTTCCGTTTTGCCGCTCCGGCGATGTCATCGCCGATATCCATACTCACCACCGTCTCCTCGCCTTCGGCCTTGAGCAGTGCCGGCAATGACGAAGGCAAGACAAAGGCCAGGCCTAAATGCCACTGCCCCGTTTGGATATAAGGCCAGTTCGTGCCCAGGTCAGTGGCCGCAAAGAGCTTGACCAGTGGTGCGAGCTTCTCGGGATCCCCGAGTTCCTTGAACTGTGGGCTGGCGTCGAGATGGGGTGCGTGGTTGAAGAAATACATGCCGTCCGCGCCGGTGCGCCAAGCATTGGAGGCGGCGGCTCTCCAGGTCTCGATGTCGTCATGGCCGTACCCCGAATACTTCAGACAGGGATACACCGGCACGTTGTATTCGTGCCCCAGCTTCACGAATTCTTCTACCGGCAGGTTTGGCCACGTTTCACCGTTCCCCAGGATCATCAAGTCCAACAGGTCTTCCCGTAGCCATCGCTCTATGTCTATGCCCACATTCCGGCAAGCGATGACCGACATGGGCACTCTAGCCGCGACCAGGATGGGTCTGCCTCGCCGGGTACCCTCCCGCTCAGCCATTTGTCTTATCGATCGCTGAAACTCGGTCAGGATATCGAGCTGCTCTTCCGTGGCCGGCATCAAGTCCCGATTCGGCCGGAAGAACACCGGATATCGCCAGTAGTCTATCTCAACCCCGTCCACATCGTACCGGCGGCAAACATCCTCAGTCACTCGGAACATGTAGTCCCGTACCTGCGGCTTCTCAAAATCGAGTGTGGACCACCAGTACTTGGGATGTGACTGCGGATAGGTCTTTGCGTCCTCGGGGGTACCCATCAGGTATTCCAGGTGTTCGAGCTTCCAGCGGGAGAGATGCCACGCCCACTCGAGTACGCTGTCGTGCGTGTCGTTGATCCGATGCGACCAGAAAATCTCCAGTCCCGCCTCGTGCGCCCTGGTGATGGTGGCCCGCAGCGAGTCGGTTCCTTTCGATCGCAGGAAACGCATGTTGTGACGAATTTTGGTTCCGGTCTCGCCGGCATCCTCGATTGCATCCAACGTATCGTCCCAGCGTTCGCCTACATTTGTGTCATGGTGGTATTGTGTGCCTCCGGAGGTGCTGTAGAAAATGGAATCCACCTGCGTTCCGATGGCCGCCCCGGTGCGCTGGCGCAGGAATTCCTCAACCGATGTCAACATGGTGAATGTAATGTCGTCACCATCGTTGTTGTAGATGATGCGCCGCTGTCTGTGCTTGGCCTTTTCGCGAAGCTCGCTCATCCGATCGGCGGCCAGGGACGAATCCATGCACAGAAAGATCAGCGCGCACAGCACACGCAGAAGCAAATTCACATGCATTGCCAAGTCAAAATGCAACGTTTTTGTCACCGATGATCTGCGTGCTGGATGTTCAGGCATCCTGCTTTTCGGCGATAAGAACATCCTGTCCGACTTTCGAACACCTAAATCTTCAGAATTTTTCTTCTTTTTCATCTTGATTGGTGGTCATTCCGCTTGGATCAACCTAACCTTGACACGCAGGAAGGCAGGTGCCATATTATTCTGTTGGTAAGTCTTTGCGGACCTTAGGCTCAGGCCATTCATTGCGTGCGGAAGCTTTTCAAGGTTCTAACGCGCAGGACCATGCGAAGATGAAACGGATTCAACGATTCACTCACGGTTTCTCATCCTGGGGGACTTCACGCCGAGGATTCACGTTGATCGAGCTCCTGGTTGTCATCGCCATCATCTCCATCCTGGCCGCTCTGCTCATGCCTGCGCTGAAGAACGCGCAGGCACGGGCACGCCAGGTGGGTTGCGCAGCCCGCATGAAAAGCTGGGGGTCCTCCATTTATATGTATTCCAGCGATCATGGCGGAAGGTTTCCCCCGTACGCGGTGGGCGTGTGGCCCTATGCGCCCGAATCGAGCGTCTGGATCAATACCCTTGCGGCGTATGTCGGCGGGATCCTGATCTCGCCGAACCAACACCCCGCAGCTCAACAAGCCCAGTCCGCTCAAAACCACAAATTGGCCGTCCGGGAATGTCCCACGGGAGAGGCATTCGTCGGGGCACATTACAATCGGCCGTTTGCCTGGGTCCTCACCGATAGCGACGAGCCAATCAATCTGTATGAAATCAATAAACCGTCGGGTTGGATTGCCTTCATGGATACCTATGACGGTTGGGGAATGTACAGCCCGGCGGGTTGGCGATTCAATGCCGACCTCGACGGCGATGGAATCAAGGATTCTAATCTGGGTACTTATGCGGCTGAAACGGTTATCTACAACTACGCGAAACCCCGAGTTCACCTGGAGGGAATGAATGTCACCATGATCGACGGCCACGTGGAATGGGTGAGCTTCCAGGACTTTCTGAATCCCGACCATCCGAACTGGACCGACATTCCGTAACCCGATAATTAAGGACCCCGCCTGAAATGAAGCTGGATCCCCGAATGGGGATCAATTTGAATAGCAGCGGGTGCAACCCGCGGACGATGGGAAAAAACATGCAACCCCGGGCAGGGGTTGAA
>CAUZEO010000286.1:0-6981 GCA_963578625.1 Kiritimatiellia bacterium
TCCCAAAACCGCCAACATGCCCAAATGCCGGTCCAATGTCGGGATCGTGGCGAGCGCCCGTTCATGCATGATTTCCTCGAGGTGATCCTGCGGCACGGTGTGATACTCGATACCGGTGGCGAGAACCCCGCGGAAAGGAAGGCTCTGCGGTTCGACGATCGCGCGCGCTTCCTCGATACGCCCCGCCCGGATGTTCTCCGCAAGCCGGGACAGAACCTCATCTCCCGGCGCCTGTATCCCTCGCAGCGCGACAACTTTCGAAATGGTTAAGAGAGCCGCGGCCAACCCGATCAAAAGGAGCGGCACCATCACAAATCCGCCCGCCGTGAGACGGTCACCCAGAGATCTCCGTCCCGCAGCAACCTTCAGCGCATCTCCGCTCGTAAAGTCAACGGGGAGCTCCGCTTCGCCACCCTGGATGAGCGTGGCGACCGCGGCATCGATTCGAGAATCAGAATTCGGAAAAAGGGAAGGCCAGCTGCTCCCCAAACGACTCACGACAAGACCGGCCGTGCCGTCCTCATCATCGGAAAAATACGAAGCGGGGCCGAGAATGGCGAAAACGCCGGCGCGCTCCCTGCCGTCGGCGTCAAGACAGGCGCCTTGGTGAAGAGCGCCGCCAAGTTCTTGAATGTTCCATTCCTCCGCCAGATGAAGAAGCGCCTTCGCCGCCGCCACGAAATTCGCAGGAATCTCCGCCGCGCCGAGCCGGCGATCGATAGCACGGAGGCGGGGATCCAGGGCCTGGGACTCCGCCACGCCCTGTCTCGCTTCAAATGAACGCCGATATTCCAGGAGAAGGGTGAAATCGAAATCGTACGCATTGCGCATAGACTCCAAGTCGCGCGCGAGTGCTTCGCTGGCAGCCTCGCGCTGAGCCCGCTGGACACGCATGCGCTGTACCTCGCTGCGCAGACGAATCGTCTCTGAGTGAAGCGACTCGAGTTTCTCGGCCAGCGGCTTTCGCTTGGCGGCGAGGTCGTCTCGAAGGGTATTCAATTCCTGCGTCGCTTCTTCGACCTGCCTCTTTGCATCTTCAATCGCCCGGGACATGCGCTCCCGGCTGGGATTGTCCTTCGCCCCCGCTTGCAGTCCGGCGGACGAAAGAAGCAGCGCCGCAAAGATAAAAATATGAGTGCGCTTCATTCCCCGGACTCCGTCACCCGAAGGGGAAGCGATATCAGTTCCGCTGCAAGCTCGCGGTTGTAGACCGAAACCGCGCGCCGGACCCTTTCCGCAATCGCGGGATGCGGTTCCCAAACCCATCCATTCTCCGCGGGCGTTCCGACCGCGGCACACGCATTGTCAGGGGAGACCGAAAACGCCCTTGCCAGGCCGAGGTAGCAAACGTCCATTTCCTGCCTGCTCCCGTCCGGCCGCTCGAGCACTTCTTTCACGAAGTGGACGTCCTGTTGGAGTTTATCGATTTCGGAATAGAGCGCTACAACCGTCTGCAATCGTGCTCCATCGGTGAGCAGGGCCGCTTCTTCCGGATTCTTTGGCAGGCGTTGGAACGCGGCGTCCAACGGCACACGCAGCGGAGAAGGCAACCGGTCAGGCCAAGCGCGGAGAGCGTTTTCAGCAGGGCTGAGAAGGGCCCGCAGCCCATCAAACGATTGCGAAAGTCGATCCAGGTCCCGCTGGGCGTCAAGCTGAGCAGTTTCGACGGACGCCTCAACGCCCGCGGCGCTTTCCAACTCCTCCCTCAGGCGCTCCGCTTCCGTCTGCAAGAGAGAAATTTCGGTACGCCACTGATCTTCCTGGTCCTTCCAGGATCGTTGTTCATCTGCGATCGCCACGCGCAGCCGGGACCATTCCCCCACCAGGTTCTCCAGTGCGGGCAAGGGTTCGATGCCCTCTTGCGCACCGACGGAGGCTGCCACCAGGAAAAGCCCCAGCCCTAATTGCGGGAGTCCGAGCCCTCCCCGCTTCACTAAATGAATGGGAAAATTCGCGTTTTCAAATCCAAGGTCATTCAACCGTTTTCCCGGTAGGTGTTCGCCCATACGATGCCCAACTTCGCGAGAGTCGTCGCTGATCCAGGCACTGCTATTTGTTGCCGGAAACAAGCGTTTTCAGATTGTACGCGGGTGCAGACAGTGGTCTGACGATAAACACGACTCCAAACTGCAAGGGTGGTGAATTAGAGACGAAATGGCAAGAGAGGATGCGGCTAAATCAATCGCCACAAAGAGGCTCAAAAGGCAAAAGGAAACGAAGGAGAAATTCGGATTTTCGATTTTGAGTTGAACGGATTCCTATGTAGCGGAAGTCGCCTAGCCCGCTTATCTCACACTTTTTCGTCACGAGCGGATAGAGGTTGCACCAAATCAAGGAGTAGTAAAGAGTGTGAGATATGTGGGCTAGACTTCCGATCGGCGACGCACAAGCTCGACAGAGCCACGAAATACACGAAACCGCGGCTCCGCAACCGAACGAATTTTACCACGGAGTTCACAGAGACCACGGAGGGGCATTGGGTCACTCCGTGGTAAAAAAATGATCCGGCGATTGCTCTCCTCTGACTGAAAATACTACGCAGTATCCTATATAGTGTTTTCTTCGAATCGGGTTCAAGAACTGCGGATGCAATCCGGGGAATCGGAAGAAAAGTGGCTCCGGAGGTAGGACTTGAACCTACAACCTAGTGATTAACAGTCACCCGCTCTACCATTGAGCTACTCCGGATCCGAAGCGCGAAAAGTCGCTAAAAGAGGCCGTAACTTAGAATATCGGTTGTCAAAGTCAAGTCCGTGACATCTGGATTGTGACACCGGGATCTGCCCGCCAACATGTACCGGAAGTAAGAATGCCCCGCTCGAAATCTCCGAACGGGGCATCTCAAATTTCGATAATTACTCGGATTTAGTAGTAAAACCGGAAGCCGAACGCCCACTCCCAATTCGTTTCTTCAAAATCGGAGTTACTCCCATCCGCGTAAATATTCTTACTTGAAAAAGCATACCGGATAGATGAGGAGAACGAGAACGTGTCGCAGAAAACCCACTTCGCCCCGAGTTCCGGCCGGAGAACAAAGCCCGACTTGTCGGTGTCAATCCCGGTAGTGGTCGAGCTTACATCCGTCCATCCGTAGCCAAAAGAGAAGCCGCCGAATGGAACCAAACCCGCAAATTTCGGAATGGGCCAATTCTCCTCCATGGACAAACCCAGGAATTGCCTTTCCACGGTGCCGCCTTCCACATGGGCGAATTTTATTGCAACGTCGTCCAGCTCATAGAGCGCAGAGCCGAAACCAACTTCGATTCCGTTTCCGTCTTCGCTACCCAGACCATCGTCATAGACATAATCGATGCTGATACTGCGGGTATTTTCTTCCAGCCAAGCTTGGCCGGACGTGGCGAATCCGACGAGGATACCCAGTCCAATGAATGCGGCTTTTTTCATGTGATGTCCCTCTCTCCGTTGCTGTGGTTTCCGTGAGGATTCAATTGATAGGAGGCGTAGTTCCGACTACGTCAACTTATCCGGAATCAGCGATATCAAGCTCTGACCTCCTCGACAAAGCAAGCACCGGGCCGCTCATCGCCATCCGCCGACGCATAACCCCTTGCATGATTTCGCGGGCGAGCCTGCTCATTCATCCCGGTATCTGTCAACATAAATGGCGCGAAAAGGAAAAAACACCTTAGGAATCGGGTTTATGCCAATTCCTGGCGCCCTTCCAATGCACGGGACAATGTCACCGGATCGGCGTAGGAAACGCCCCCTCCGACCGGTATTCCCAGCGCCAGGCGGGACAGTTTTACCGGCCTGGAACCCAGCAATTCTCTTAAAAAGCTAACGGTTGCATCGCTTTCGACGTCTGTATTGAGCGCAAGGATCACCTCCTTGATGTTCTCCTGGTCTATCCGGTTCACCATGGACTCAAGCCGGATCGTGCGGATTCCTTCTGATTTCGAGGGGGATAGCTTCCCCATCAGGGCATGGTATCGGCCCTTGTAGGACCCTGCGCGCTCGATCAGCACAATGTCGCCGGGATCTTCGACCACGCACAGCTGGTGCGCGTCCCGGGATGGGTCCGTGCAGAGCCGGCAGGGGTCTTCCTCGGAGGCGGTTACGTTTCCACAATTGTCGCAGGTCCGGATGGATTCGCGCATCCGTGACAGAGAATCCTCCAGCTTGTGGGCCAGGCCGTCCCGGTCCCGGACCAACGCAACCGCAATGCGCTCCGCGGACCGACGTCCGATTCCCGGCAGCCGGCTTAAATCCGCCACCAAACGAACAAAGGGTTCCAGGGAAGACATGGAGATGTGCGAGGGCGATGCGGGGTGAAAACCGAAACCGGGTATGACGAGAGGTCAATGAGCAGAAGGTCAGCCCTACATTCCCAACCCCGGAATGTTCAACCCCTTCGTTAGCTTCGACATTTCTTCGTTTACCATTTCCTGCGCCTGCTTCAAGGCGCCGTCCACCCCGGCGAGGACCAGGTCCTCAAGCATTTCGACGTCTTCGGGGTCAACCACCTTGGGATCGAT
Organism: Kiritimatiellia bacterium; assembly: GCA_963578625.1. Classification (GTDB taxonomy): domain Bacteria; phylum Verrucomicrobiota; class Kiritimatiellia; order SLOV01; family SLOV01; genus CAUZEO01. The sequence goes on from CAUZEO010000286.1 coordinate 4,497, forward strand.
CTTGATACTCTGGACGGTAATGTCGCCGCGGGCAGTAACTGTAACCGCACCGCCACCGGCGGAGAATTCTACGGTCTTCTCCGCCATCTCCGCCTGCATTTTTTGCATATTCTTCTGCATGTCGGCGGCCTGTTTCATCATCTTCATCATGTTTGCCATATCAATCTCCTTCCGCTAGCTATCTCGAATTTCCTCAATCCTGCCGTTGAACATTTCCAGCGTCTTTTGGACGGCGGGTTCGCGGATCCAATCGGCTTTCGTTCGCCCCCGTTTCGGTTCGGAAGCAGATTCCCCGCCCCCGTTTTCAACCGGGGCAGGAGCGTCTACGGCGGGCGAACCGCCCTGCACAACCAGCCCCTGTTTTGGGGCCGCGAGCGGGTCTTCGACGGGTTCGACAGGAGACGGCGCCGCCTCGGCGGGCATGCCGCCTCGAAGCTCGTCCACCGTACGTATCAACTCGTCGATCGTAACGATTGTCGCCGCGCGGGCGGACCGGATCAGACCGGTCTCCAGTAGTGTCCGCCGGGACATCGCAGTGCGCATCCGGTCTTCCACATCAGTCAGGATATCTACAATGCGCAGAATCCTCGCCGCCTCGAGATTCTCCCCGTGACGCTTTACTGCCTCCACCTGCGCATCGGTCAGATCGAGCGTGTCGGTACCGCCTCCTCCATAGGAGAAAATCAGCAAATTACGGAAGTGCTCGAGCAACTCCACCACCAATCGCTGCAAGTCCTTTCCCTCCTGATCGAGGGAAGCCACTTGCGCCATGGCTGCTGGAATATCGCCGGTCAGGATCGCATTCATCAGCCCCTCCAGCGCCGACCAGGATACAAGTCCGAATACAGACAACACGTCGGCCTCGGTAATATCCGTCCCGCGAAACGCAATGAGCTGATCCAGCGCGGATTGCGCATCGCGCATCCCGCCTTCCGCTCCGCGCGCGATGGCCAGCATTGCCGCCTCCTCGACCTTCAGGCCCTCCGCAACCGCGATCTCCTCCAGCCGCCCCACGATCGTGCGAACCGGAATCCGCTTGAGATCGAACCGCTGGCACCGTGACAGAATTGTTGCCGGAACTTTTTGGGGCTCCGTAGTGGCAAAAATAAACTTCACATGCCGGGGCGGCTCTTCCAGCGTCTTGAGAAGGGCGTTGAATGCGGCGCCGCTCAGCATGTGAACTTCGTCGATAATATAGATCTTATAAGGCCCGCGGGTGGGCGAGTACTGAACATTCTGCCGCAGGTCCCGAACCTGTTCGACCCCGTTATTGGACGCGCCGTCGATCTCCAGCACGTCCAGGTTATTGCCTTTCATGATTTCGCGGCACGCGTCACACGCGTCACAAGGCGATCCGCTCGCCCCGTTTTCGCAGTTCAACGCCTTCGCGAAAATCCGCGCGCTGGTCGTCTTCCCGGTTCCCCGGGGACCCACGAAAAGGTAAGCATGCGCAACCCGGTCCAACGCAATCGCGTTCCGGAGCGTCGTCGTAACATGCTCCTGGCCGACCACATCATCGAACTGCTGCGGTCTCCACTTTCTAGCTAGGACTTCATAGGACATATTCTAAAATCCAATCGAACGAAACAGCCGTGCACCCTACTTCGACATCCTCAACCGGTCTTCGTTCCACGGCGAAAACTCCAGCCGGGGGATCCTGAAGCACCCAGGAAGACATGACTTACCGCTGCTACCTTCCGGTCCTGACGGATTTCACCAGCTCCCGTCGCACAGGGCCCAGCTATCAACATTTTCACCGCAGGCGAAGTTGCCGTCCGAAACATGCCTCGGGAGGGAATTCAACCCTGCTATAGCGGATTGCAGGTCTCTTGCAACAAGCACAAGTTCAGGGAACCGCTACTTCCCCGCCTAGCACGACCGTCACCAACGTATCAAGCCCCCTGATCCCAGGCAAGCACCGGTTACATTCTCTCTTGCGCGGATTCCGGAGGCCGTTCACGATGCGACAAATGCGAATCCTGATCAGCAATGACGATGGTATTCATGCGCCGGGAATCGAAGTCCTGGCCGACGCCGTCGCCGGTCTCGGGGAGATCGATATCGTCGCGCCCGCCCTGGAACAGAGCGGTGCAAGCCATTCGGTGACCCTCAATCACCCCTTGCGCCCTCTTCCGGTGATACGCAAGGGGCGCGAATTCGGACTGTCGGTAAGCGGCACTCCCGCCGACTGTGTAAAACTCGCCGTGCACCATTTGCTGCCCCAGCCCCCGGATCTGATCCTCAGCGGCATCAACCGCGGTTCCAACGCCGGGATTTGCGTAATTTACTCCGGCACCATCTCCGCCGCCGCGGAAGGCGCCATCCTCGGCATTCCAAGCATCGCGTTCTCCCTCTGCTCCCGCGACGAACCCTTGCACTGGGAATCAGCCGGGCATGCCGCCCGCAAAGTGGTGGAAAACGTAGCCGAATCCGGGTTGCCCGGCGATACGATGCTAAGCGTAAACATCCCTAACCTCCCGGTGGA
>CAUZEO010000287.1:0-6866 GCA_963578625.1 Kiritimatiellia bacterium
TCGTCATTCTTCTGGATAGTATCACGAGGTTGGCTCGCGCTTATAATACGCTGCAGCCGCACAGCGGAAAGATTCTTTCCGGTGGTGTCGATGCGAACGCACTGCATAAACCCAAGCGTTTTTTCGGAGCCGCGCGAAACATTGAAGGAGGCGGCAGCCTGACCATCATCGCCACCGCCCTGGTCGACACCGGAAGTCGCATGGATGAAGTCATCTTCGAAGAGTTTAAAGGCACCGGAAACATGGAACTGGGTCTCGATCGTGGCCTGGTGGATAAGCGGATTTTCCCGTCCATCAACATCGAGAAGTCCGGCACCCGTAAAGAAGAGCTGCTTTTGCATCCTGATGAATTGCAGAAGATCTGGATCCTGCGCAAAGCATTGAACGGAGTACCTCCGGTCGAAGCGATGGAACTTATGATCAACCGGTTGAAGAAAACCAAGTCCAACGCAGAATTTCTAATGTCTCTGCAGGCCTAGAGCACCGCGGATTTTGAATGACGGGGCCGTAGGCGGCGCCCGGTACCATGAGTTCTCATGCAACGGAAGAGGTGGCGGTTTTCCAGGCCGGAATCCCATGGGGACGGTGGCTCATGGGGCTTGCGGCGTTCGCCGTTTCCATTCTCCTTCACTACACCCTGATCGAGCGGCTTCCCGACCTTCCGGTGGGAAGGACCCCTGAGATCAAGGCCTATGAACGGGTTCGCGCGGTCACGATGCGGGACGTGGCGCAGGACCCTGTTCCCTCGCTGGACCGGCCGCCGGAATTCCGACCCGCCGATCCTTCCCGTATGGCGCCGATTCCCGAGCAGGCGGAAGAATTCTTGAACGCACTCGCGCCGGTCATGCCGGAGCCGGGCCGGGGGACGGATCAAGCATTCGCCTCTCGTGACGTGACGCTGACAGATGCGGGAAAGATTGAGGGCCGCGCCCGGTGGGAGCCGCGGCAGGACATTATGCAAATCGAGGAGCGTCGGGTGCGGGAAGATCTCGCGGTCCTGCCACGGCAGTTTGCGCCTGACGTGCCCCGAGTTCCTGATGCGCCGGACATCATCCTTCCGGCCGCGCCGGCCCTGCAGGCGAATGCATCCGCAGCCCTTGCGGATCTTCCCGCGCCTCCCCGGACATCCGCCGCGCGCAACTTCACCGCCGATGAAGGACTACTACCCGATGTATCGTTTTCGCCACTGGAGGAGGATGAGTTACCGGTAGGGCCCGATGCGCCCGACCTCATGGCGGAGACCTTGGAGGACGTGGTTGCGTTCGAGCCGGTGGAAGAGCTTCTCCTGCTCGAAATCCATACCTTTCGGCCCGCGGATGAGGAGGGTGTGACGTATTTTAAAATCAATATTCGCAGCCGCGAGGACGCAGTGCTTCCGGTTCTCCCTCGCGATGTCCTGATCATGCAGGACTGCTCTGAAAGCATGACGCAACGGAAGCTCAATTCGTGCAAAACGGGGCTTTACAGTTTTCTGGATTCACTCTCCCCCAATGACCGGATTGAAGTTCTCGCTTTTCGCGAGAAAACATTTAGCTGTTTCGATGCGTTTTCCCCTGCCGGTTCCGCGGAACGCGAGAAAGCCGAGGGGTTTATTCAGGCCCTGAAGGCCAAGGGAAAGACGGATGTGTACGAGTCGCTCCAGGAATTGGCTCAGATGCCACGCGAGCCAGGACGCCTGTTAATTGCGGTGCTTGTCACCGACGGGAGACCCACTACCGGGATCGTGGACAGTTCGGATATTATCGAGGGGTTTACCCGGCAGAATGCCGGGGGCGCATCGGTGTTCGGTCTCGGCGGAGGAAAACGCGTGAACCGGTTTTTGCTCGATATGCTGAGCTACCGCAATCGTGGCGACTCCAAGGTGGAGGAAGACCGTCGTCGAATCCCTGACGTGCTCTCAGAAATGGCGGCAGAATTGCGCAGGCCCGTGCTGAAAGAGCTGACCTACCGATTTACCGGAATCGAAGACAAGGATGTTTTCCCGGCCACCTTGACGCATCTCTATCTCGATCGCCCTCTTGTGCTGTATGGTCGGGCAGGGAGCATGGAGCCGGAAGCGGCATTCCAAATTATCGGCGATGCCGCGGACGGGCCCCGAGACATGGTTTTCCCTCTCGACTGGTCAAAAGCGATGCCGGGTGACTCCGAAATTCGGCGCCAATGGGCCTGGCATCTCATTTTCGATCTGATCGGGGAATACACCGCGACAAAGCGCCCGGATTTGCTTGAGCGCGTCCACGCCGCCGCGCGCCGCTACGGTCTTCGCGTACCCTACGGCAAGGAGATGGTATTGCGTTGACCTTCGGGGGCCTGCCCAATAGTCTGGGTCGGATTTTTAATACTGATTCCAATCATGAACGTTGTAGTAGAAGAACTGAGTCCGTGTCGCAAGAAGCTCAATATTGAGATTCCTGCGGAGAAAGTAGCGGAGGAGATGAAATCCGTACTCGCCCAGTACTCCAAACAGGCGAACGTTAAGGGTTTTCGTCCCGGAAAAGCACCGGAGGGAGTCGTGAAGGCGCGGTTCGGGCGCCAGATACGCGACGACGTGCGCGACCGTTTGATCCCGGAAGGTTACAGAGACGCATTGGAGCAGGAAAAGATCCAGCCGGTTGCGGTTTTGGATGTCCAAAGCGTAGAGATAGCCCCTGGAAAACCCATGTCCTTTTCCATCATCTGCGATGTGGCGCCGGAGTTCGAGCTGATCGAATACCAGGGCATTCCGCTGAAGTCGAATTCGCCCGGCGTTGCGGAGGAGGATCTTGACAAGGCCCTGACCCGGATCCTGGATCAGTTCGCAACCTATGATGATGTCGAGCGTCCCGTGGCACAGGATGATCTTGCCCGGATTGATTTCGTCGCCACCGTCGACGGGCAACCGCTGAAGGACGTAGCGCCCGCCGCCGGCCAGTTGGGCGAAGCCAAAGACTTCTGGGTGCACGCGGGGGATAACGCATTTCTGCCGGAGTTTGCCATGGGCCTGGAAGGGATGGAGGTCGACTCCACGAAAACCATCGCCGTCCGGTTTCCTGACGAATTTGCCGAAGAATCGCTGCGCGGAAAGTCCGCGCAATACGAAGTCACTTTGCGGAGCGTTCGCGAGAAGCAGATTGCGGACCTTACCGAAGAACAGTTGAAGCAGCTGGGCGTCGAGTCCGATGAGGCATTGCGTGAAGCCGTCCGCGCCGACATGGAGCGGAACGGGGAGCAGATGGAACGTAGGCGGCTCAAGAACGATCTGGTCCAGCACTTGCTTGAGCGAACCGTGTTTGATGTGCCTGAATCGGTACTCCAGGAAGAAACCCGGAATACCGTTTATGAAATGGTGCAGGGTATCATGAAAGATGGAACCGAAAAGCAGGATATCGAAGAGAAGCGAGACCAGATTTTCGATGCCGCCAGCCAGTCGGCATCGGGCAAGGTGAAAATCCGCTACATCCTTTCACGAATCGCGAATGAAGAATCGATCGAAGTCGACAAGCGTGAGATCAATGAACGAGTCTCGCAAATGGCGGCCCAATATAAAATTGCTCCCGAAAAACTTCGCGAAGAGCTTGAAAGTAGAGATCAACTGGACAACCTTCAACAAGATATTCGATTTGAAAAGACACTCGATTTTTTGTTGGATAAGGCAACCGTAACCTGAGGGATTGCCGTCCGAGTCGGTGTCTGATGCAATGATTGGAGGACAGTGAATAACTTAGGAGAATTCATGGACGAGAAGGCGCAGGTTCTGGTTCCCATTGTCGTTGAACAAACGGGCAGGGGCGAACGATCATTTGATATTTATTCACGGTTGCTGAAAGAACGGATCGTTTTTCTTGGCACGGGGATTTCGGACGATGTGAGCAACTTGATCATTGCACAGTTGTTGTTCCTTCAGCACGAAGATGCGAAAAAGGACATCAGTCTCTACCTGAATTCTCCCGGCGGATCCGTCACGGCGGGGCTTGCCATTTATGATACGATGCAATTTGTGAAGTGTGATGTGTGCACGTATTGCGTGGGGCAGGCAGCCAGCATGGGCGCCGTATTGCTGGCGGCCGGCGCACCCGGGAAACGGTACGCGCTTCCCAATGCCAGGATCATGATTCATCAACCGTGGGGCGGGGTGCAGGGGCAGGCGTCGGATATCGAAATCCAGGCCCAGGAAATCCTGCGGCTCAAGGATCGGCTAAACGGAATTCTCGCCAAGCACACCGGCAAGAAGATCGGAGAGGTCGAATCGGACACGGACCGGGATAATTTCCTTTCAGCCGAGGATGCGAAAAAATATGGTCTGGTTGATTCCGTGGTCGAGGACACCCCGAAGGAGAAGGACGACGCTGGGAAGGCAAAATAATGGCAAGCCGCACTGATCCCCCAAAATGCTCGTTCTGCGGGAAGTCACAGAATGAGGTTGAGCGTCTTATCGCCGGCCCCGGCGTTCAGATCTGCGACCAGTGCGTAGAGCTTTGCACCTCTCTCATTCAGCGTGAAGCTGCAAAAGGTGACCGCGATAAGCCAACCGCGCCGAAGCTGCTCAAGCCTCATCAGATCAAGGGAATGCTGGATGAATACGTGATCGGGCAGGAGGAGTCCAAGAAAGTTCTTTCGGTCGCGGTTCACAATCACTACAAGCGGATTGCTGACCAATCGCCCGATCGGATTCAGAATGGACCTCACGCGGACGTTGAGCTGGAAAAGAGCAATATTATGCTCATTGGCCCTACCGGGAGTGGAAAAACCCTCCTTGCGAAGACGCTTGCAAGAATCCTCGATGTTCCTTTTACCATTGCCGATGCAACCACCCTGACCGAAGCGGGATACGTCGGGGAAGATGTGGAAAACATTCTACTGCGGCTGCTCCAGTCCGCGGACTATAACGTTGAACGCGCGGAAATGGGCATCATCTATATCGACGAAATCGACAAAATTGGCCGGCGCACGGAAAACGTTTCCATTACCCGGGACGTCTCCGGCGAAGGCGTGCAGCAGGCGCTGCTGAAAATTCTTGAGGGGACGACGGCCAATGTTCCACCCCAGGGCGGGAGGAAGCATCCGCAGCAGGAATATATCAAGTTGAATACAGAACACATCCTTTTTGTGTGTGGCGGCGCCTTTAATGGGTTGGATGAAATTATGGAAAAGCGCCTGGGCCGAGGCACACTTGGCTTCGACACCGATGGCAACAGAAAAGCCGCCGTCGGAAAGTCGGCCAGGGTTGAGCCGAATGACCTGGTCCGGTTCGGCATGATTCCAGAGTTTGTGGGACGGCTGCCGGTTGTGGCGCGTCTAAATCAACTCAGCGCTTCCGAGCTTGTTTTAATCCTTACCCGTCCGAAGAACGCTATGGTACGGCAGTACGCGAAATTGCTGGCGATGGACGGCGTAAACCTGACCTTCACTGAATCTGCCCTGAAAGAGTTGGCGCGCATTGCGTGCGAAAAGGGCACGGGAGCGCGCGGATTACGCGCGATGCTTGAGCACATCATGCTCGACATAATGTATGACGTCCCGATGAAGGGTAATGTGAAGGAGTGCAGGATCACCAAGTCCGTTGTCGCTGGGCAACGCGCGTCTCTCATCCACCCGGGCGAAGACGATTCCCGCAAGATCGCCTAGAACCCTGCGCGGAGACATGAGATGGGCCGTTTTTGCGGTGTTCCTTTCCGTTCTCGGTTGCCCCGCTGAGACCGTGGATGTCGTCGTCATTCATACCGGCGCCGTGCGGGGTCACGTTTTCTCTCTGCGATATCGCGAGCACACCGCCCACTATGGAGGTCTGCTTCGGTGTTCCTCAATAATTCGGGGTCTGCGTCATGAGTATCCTGCCGCCCTCCTGATTGATGGCGGTGGGCTTATCCACGGAAGCGCCGAAAGCGACCATGACGCGGGCCGGTTGCCGCTACGCACAGTTGGCCACATGGGGTACGATGCGCGTGTCCTGCTTCCGGATGAACTGAAGGGCGGACTTGACGCATTCAAGGCACGCCAGGAATCCAGTAGAATTCCTCTGGTCGCTGCAAATTTGGAGGTGTCTCCGCGTGCCGGCCCGGCGCGGGTACAACACAAACGATATCGAAGCTGGATTGTGAACGACGTGCGGATCGTCTTTACCGCGGTGATTCTTGGAAACGAACTTCCTTCCGCACGGGATGAGGATGCCGTGATCAAAATCTTACCGCCCGGCGAGTCGGTGAAAGAGGTGTTGCGGGAGGTGAGGTCGCTGGATGCGGATATCCTGCTGTTAGCATTATATTCGACCCTGCCTTCCTCCAACGCGGAGAGAATTTCGCGTTTCATTGCTACACAGCCCGAATTCGATGCTGTGCTTGTAGCAGCAGCGGAGCGGATTGATTGGAACCGATCAAATTTTCCCCATGTCTCCAACCTCTTTCAGGACGGCCTCGAAGTCGGAACCGTAAAATTTCTCTACGATAAGGAACAGCGGCGCGTAGTGAAGACCGGAGTGGAATATCATCGCGCGGCCAACCAGGTCCAGGAGGACCAGGCACTGCGGCAGTCGGTAGGACCCGAGTTGGGGCGAATAGAGCACGCGCTCTTTTCAGTAGTGGGGTACTCAAAGCGGCAGCTCGGGGGGAGCTCTTCTCATGAAGGCCAATCAGGAATCCAGACGCTGGTTTCCGCCGCGATTCGTGAACGATTTCCCTGCGATGTCATCCTCATCGAAAAGGGGGGCGGCGGTTATCTCAAAAAGGGGGCGATTTTGTCTCGTGATATTTTCCGGGCGATTCCTGATCTGCGAAGGTTGGCAGGGTTATCGCTCACTGCCGAGGAACTCCGCTCGGTGCTCGCTGAAAATTCTGAGCGCGTAGGCTCTGCGTCCATGCTGGGTATCGATGGGGCTCACTATACTCTTGTGC
>CAUZEO010000288.1:0-6835 GCA_963578625.1 Kiritimatiellia bacterium
GCCTGTGTGGATGCGGGATAGTCTCGAAACAGAAGCTCGATCTCTTCGGAGGCCGAGGTCAGCGTCCGGCCTGCATGGCCCTTGAAGTAGGTCTCATACGGTCCACATACGACAAAACCGAATCGCTCCGGTATGTGAAATCCGCCGCCGGTGTTCGACCAGCAACTATACTCAATCGTGGGACTCAGGCTCCGCGTGCGGTTCACATTCAATCGCCACAATGCTCCCACTTCAAGCCGGGTGCCCAGAGTTGCGACAGGGATGGATATCTCAACGCTGTATCCGCGCTGGTCAACATGCACCTCGGCCTGCCATGGCGCGCTCCAGGTTCCGTCGAGTGCCCTGCTTTCATGTCGCTTGCCGGATATGCTGACCATGAACTGGTAGTATGTTCCGGATTCATCCGGCTGAATGAACAATTCGACGCTTTCCTCGAATCCGTTGAATCGCCCTTTCGCCACCTGGTCCTGCAAGGCCGTCGAATGAGGTTCACGGCAGTCGATTCCCACATAGACACGCTCATCGTCGTGCCCGATGAACGCATAGGTCTGCCCGCTTGCCGGTCCTGTCCCGTAAATCACCCGCGTGAAGTTCGTCAGTGCGGGCGCCGCGCTCCAGATGGACGGTTCAAGCCGGCCATCGATCCGTGGCGGAACGTTCATCCGCACCGAGCGCCCAAACCGGGCGACCTCTTCGCCGCGAAGCACGGCAGGCAGCAGCATGCTCGCGAGCAGCAGGAATACCTGGCTCGTCCGCGCACTCGGGCACCGGTGCAGGTTCCTACGGCCAGAAGGGCAGGGTTGCCAGCGTCTCCTGGTCCGTTTGGTATTCATTCTTGAGGGTCTGCAATGCATGGTGGTTTGGAATGAACGTAAACGCGTATAGGACAAACCGTATTATTGATTGATCGGGGCCGCAGTGCAAGTTCGTGTCCAGGCCGTAATCAGTGACTCTCACCTCGCCTCGCATTTCATCGTCTCCCGCGCCCAGGGCGAGTCCGGCTGGGCCGAACCCACGCCCGTAGCGGTAGTCGTGATGCCGGTCGGCGTAGAAGATCCAGCCATCTTGCTGCATGAATGCGAGGGTTTTCCCCGGTTTCCCGCGGCGGACTTCCACCGATTGTCCCGGGGTGCTGACCCAGCGGTGCGCCGGTTGCCGGTATTGGCCGCTGGTGTACGCGCCCGGAAAGCAGCGCAGCCGCACCATCATCGATTCCATGGGCACCCGCGGCTCCACCACGTACTCAACGTACGCCTTTAACCGGTCGCCGGGAATAGCAACGTGCAAGGTGACGCCGGCCTCCGGCCCTTCCCACCGGAATCGAACCCGGCCAAAGTCCAAACCCTCGCGCCAATCCATCTCCGCGGCCTCGAACCCCGCGAAGATGTCGCGATCATTGATGAAGATCCGGGTGGTGTCGGCGTAGTGCCAATGCCAGGGTTCGGGCGACACACCGATGTCGACCCCCATGCTCGAGTCGGTCAGCGAAGGATGGTTGCCGAGAAACTCCGGCGTTCCGTTTCGATAGCGTTTGTAGGTTACGCGCATATCGGCGCGGCCGTTTCCAAACGTCAGAAGATCTTCCTGCAAGGCCGGCGCGGTTTCGGTTGGCTCCTTTACGATCTTGCTTTCGTGACGGATTCGAACCGGCTCCCCGACAATTCGCAGTCCGTTGACTTCGAGTCCGGACTGCTGTGCAGGCGAGGCGATCGAACTGCCGATCAGCATCACGGGGCCGAGTATGGAAAGAGAATGGATCACGATCAGCTCACTTTGAAACCAGTTGAATGGTTCCGGAGCCTTCCACACCGGTCAGGACATCACGGCCCACGAAGCGGTACTCTCCGGGCGGATCGTTGAGGGCGAATTGCATGGTGGCAGTGCATTCCCCGCCCTCGGTCATGATGTTCTTCGCGTAATGCGACACCTCGTTTTCGCCGGGGCCTATGATCCGAAGGCGAACGCAGTGCCGCATCGCCCGCGTTTCAGCCTCCCCCGCGTCGATCGAGATCTCGACGGAAATCGGCTCTCCGCCCCGGCAGATCCTTGTATGCGGCTCTACCTTCACATCCCGCACGCGGTACGGCAGCATGGCGTAAACGTGAGCGGTATGGGACATGACGGTTTCAACGGAATCGACGCGACCGAGATACCGCCCACGCCTCACGTCGTACAGGTGGGATGTCCGGTCGAAACCGATCCGGCAGGGATAGGGCTCATGGTTGTCCGCGAAGTAGTACCTCAACAGGGTCACCACTTCGACGTCGGCATTGGTGAATCGACGGATCACGGTCGGGGGAATCGAATCCGCCTCGGAAAGGGCGGTGACCGTGACCGGTCCCCGTATCGGTGTGAACGCATCGAGAATCTGCCTGAACGCCTCGATGTGCGGGCCAAGCCGAGCCTCGAAGTCGCGGGTGAAGCCGTACACGCTGATTTCACAGCCTCGCGAGCGATCCCCGACTCGAATCGTTTTCCCCTTGCCGTAGGTATGCGGCGTCGGCAAATCCAGGGGCAATGCGCCCTGCGACGCGTCGGCATCGGGAAACAGGTCGGCCAGGAAAGGCGTCGGCAGGGATCCTCCATGTTCGTCGAAGATGCCGGGCATGACGTCCGCAATGACCACCCCGCCAGCGTACACGAATCTCCGGATCTGTTCTGCCTCTTCCCTGGACATGGCCCGGCTGTAAGGAAGGACCAGGATCCGGAATCCATCACGCGTCAACTTCCCGGCCTCAACCTGCTCGTACGACACAAAGTCGTAACCCAACCCATTCGCCTCGAGGAGGTACCGGTAGTATCGCAGGTTCGAGACAAACACCGTGGACCAGTCCGAGGGTTTTTCGCTTACCAGGCTGTCCACGATCCGCGACGTGTCCGAAAAGTGTATGGCGATGCCGTCGTTCTCGCGCCGGCTGGACAGGATCATTTTTCCAATGCCGGACTTGATCTCCTGCAGGGCTCGTGTCCGGGATGCAAAATAAGGGAGCGACGTGAGGTCGGGGGCGTACCCACTGAGCGGTCCCGGCGCCCCCATGGTCCAGAACCAACTGCTGTTTGCCTGGTTGAACAGCAAATTCCAGACAATGTAGTGCGACGCCTTGACGCCCGTCGGACGCGAGTAGTTGTCGCCGTAGCTTCCATACCAGGCGCCCCGCAGGGAATTCGGATGCGCGAAGGATCGAAACACTTCCAGTTCGCCGCTTTCATTGTAGGCTTGGAGCACGCCTCGTGTCTTGCAGAGTTGCCACCAATCGATGCCTCCGTTGGGCAGCCAGAAACCTTTCGGACCGTCGAATCCGGTCCGCGCGCCTGCGTCCCCGGTCGCCAGCGCTTGACCTGCGCGGTCGTAGAGTCCGGCAAACGCAGTATTCATGAACTGCTTGTGATCGACCCAAGGCGGGTAGTTTCCGCTGCGCCTGGCCTCTTCAAAGGTTCCCGGCAGGATGTCATCCCAAGTCGTCCAACGACTCCCCCAACGATTGCTCAGGGACTCGAGATCGCCATACCGGTCTTGCAGGTATGCCCGGAATCCCGCCAGACAGGACGGGGACCAGCAGACATCGGGATCTTCCGACAGGAAGCTCTCGTCCCCGTGCGTCCACCCGATCGGCCCGAAGGGACCATATACCTGTGCATCCTTGGTAAAGGCCTCGTCAATGGCTGCCAGCCATTCGGGATCCGTGAAACACGGACCCTTCAGCCGATGGTGTTGATCGCCCCCCAGCACGCCGAACCGGTAGTTATATCCCATGATTTGAAGGTTGGCGCGAGCAAGATTGAAGACCTTGTTTTCGAGTTCCACCTCCCGGGCAAACATCCGGTCCAGATCGACGCCCTTCGGCGGGGTATTCTTGAGCAGATGGCCGCGCCATGAGACGTCAATGGCGTCTCCCTCGTCCGCCGCGCCCAGCTTCAGGAGCATGTAGTGGTTGATGATGTCGTTCTTCGGTGTGGACCACAGTATGGAATTGAAATCGTATGGATCACTGCCCTTCCGCACGGGGAACGCACTGCGTGATTCGGTGACGATGCGATCCGCCTGCTTCACGACGACCCTGAACTCGTGCAAAATGGCAAGCGGATCGGCTGCTCCCAGCGTAAAGTCGGCCGAGTTCCCATGCAGGTTCGGGTGCGCCCGCGCAAGTTCTCGTCCAAGACTGTCCCACAAGCTCACCTCCAGGTGTTCGCCCTCGCTCAGCGGCCTGCTTGTGCTCAATGAACCTGCAATCAGGTCTCCGCGATTGAACGAACCCCGTGCCGGGTGAAGATCAAGGATGGCGATATCGGCCTTTACCTCGAACGCCAGGCTTCCCCAGTTCAGGGTGTCCCCGCCCTTTGCCTCCTTGATCCAGATGTCGGCGAAAGCCGTGCCCGCGGGCAGCTCCGGCAGGGCGATGTCTGCGGTGGCGGTTCCCGTGTCACCGAACTCAAGGACTGTTTCCTGTCCTGCAAGAACCTCTCCCCGGACATTCCGAACTTGTAGTTTTACGTACACAGTTGCCAGGGCGGACGTCCCCTGGTCCAGAATCAAGCGAATCGGTGTTTTCGGCAACGATTCCCGATCCATCTCCGGCTCGGTGGACAGCTCGGTCACCCGCACCGCGGGCTCCTTGCCGGCGGCCCATAGCACGGTGCGGGCGAGCAGGCTTTGGTAGTAGTCGTAGTAGAACACTTCGAACTGCGGTTCGTGGTCTATCGTCCAGCGGGACCGGTAGTCCGGATCGATCCACCGCGGCGTCAGGCTGTGAAGAAAGATCAGCCCGTCATAGGCATGCTCGTCCTGAGAAACCATAGGCGGTTCGTCGTAGGTTATTCGCACCACTCTTCCGCTACCGAATGTCGACGTGCGAATCAGCCGCTCGGGGGGAAGATTCCGCAGACGGGGCAAGGCCTCGAGCGGCACCGCTTCCAGGATGACCGCGTGGTCGTGCGTCGGATGCTTGTTGAATACGACCTCCAGTTCCTCGTCGATTACCGGCGGATTGACGAAGACCAGGCCCGTACCATCGGCGACCTTCTTCAGCAGATCGAATCGACGTTCGGGCGGAAGCATGCCCCAATGCAGCTTGCCGATCACGATGACGTCGTACGTCGCGTTCGGTGACAGGAAGGTCTCGAGGTCCTCGTACAACAGACTGGCGGGGGGGTAAAAGTATCGAGCCTCGTGCTCAAGATAGGCTGGCGCCACTTCAAAATAGGATGAACACATCCAGGGTGTGAATTCGAGTGACAGGCGTTGAGCCAGTTCGACCGTCTCGCGCTGCGTCCACATCGGTGCCAGGACCAGCGTGCGGATGGGGCCCTGGTGGTACGGGTCCGCCCACTTGACATGCGGTGTTTCGTAAGCCTTTGACAACACGCCGTAAGGATGGTTCTCGTGCAGGCCGTAGGGATGATTCGATTCCGCTGCGGCGTGCACGGACAGCGCAGCCAGGAACAGCGTTCCGATGCAAAGCCTCGTGGCGGACGCGCTTATGTCGGTCAAAGAGATCAAGGCCGGATAATATACTACTCCTGCCGAAATGTGGCAGCAAAAATTCGCAGCTCATCCAGAACACCTCAAGACGGGATGGATCTGCATTCCAGCAGTAATCAGTCAGTCAGTCTCCACAGGTCTCCCTTGAAGCAGATTCGGCTGGTTACTGCCTCATCGTCCTTTCTGCCGCACCTGCCCTTCGGAGCAAAGGAACACTTTCAATAGATAGGCCTGGACCTCTTCCGGAAATCTGCTGAGGTGCCCGCGCCTCCGCGCCTCGGTCTCCAGAGGCAATGGGAAGAATTCATGGAGGGCCAACGAGCACGAATTCCCGGATCGGAAATGGCACGATAGAAACATCCGCAAGTGATCTGTCCACGGCATCAGCAAGCTCAAGAACAATACGCCCCGAGATTGCGGGAAAACAAATCCTTAATTGGAAGCGGTCGAAATGGATTCATTCTCCTCGAATGACAATATTCTTCATAATCACTCGCGACATCTCTGCTCCTGCAGAACCCGATCCGATGAAGAGCACCCCCTGGAAGGGTTCCTCCTCCAACTCCATTTCCGGAGCGAAATCGGCTACCGACATCTTCTCGCCGTTTTCGTACATCGCCATCTGCGAAGGCGACCACTTGATCTCGATATTGTATTCCTCCCCCTTTTTCCAGATCGACTTTTTGATCGCGCGAAGCCCGCCGTGCGTGATGTTGTACACCCCGTATATCGCAGAGTGGGCCTTCCTCTCACTGCCGCCCCTGTCTTTGGCGTGAATGTAGAAGGTCATCGCCATCGTCTCTCCTCCCAATTCCCGCACATGGAGATTGATGTCGAACCCGGTATTCCCGCCTTCCTGCAGCCGGGTCGAAAAAAGCGGCATGTCGTACGACGGTTTCATTTTGTCCTGGAACTGCGATGTCTCCATCTTAAAACCGGGGCTGATCGTAAAGGAGATCGAGCCTCTCCTGCGAATCAGATGCGCCGGGTAGGCCAGCGCCCCCTTCTTCTCCATGAAGGGCGTATTCGCCGCGAAGGAGATCCCCTTCTCCGTCGCCTCGACTCCTTCACAGATCACCGGCTCGATGACATTTTCGTCGGCGTCGACCATTTTAATTTCGCCAATTCCGGAGAGCTTCGCCACGATCGGGAGTTTCAGCTCGCTGATCTCCTTCAGAGCAGGGGCGCCGGGGGGACTGGCGTGGTCGAGAACCCGCAGCATCACATCTTTCCAAGATTTGCTCTTCCACCAGGGGGTCCCGTCTTCGATAATACCCATCGGAGTCCCGGTCATCGCGAAGACGGTCCCTTTCCCGACCTTCCGTGCCGTAAGAATCGGCGCTCCGCCCGCTTCCA
>CAUZEO010000289.1:0-6799 GCA_963578625.1 Kiritimatiellia bacterium
ATCGGAATTGAACCCAAAATTATGCTACGGGTAGCAACTACATCACCGGGAGGAGCCGGGCAAAGATCAGTGAGTTCCCGGCGACTGCACATGTTGAATCCACTAAAAATGAAAACCCCGGAACAATTCAAACGACCGCCGAAAAGATACCAGCCAAAAGGGCTTTCGATTCTCTATGAGGATCGGGACATCCTGGTTGTCAACAAGGTTAGCGGGCTTTTGACAGTAAGCAGCGAGAAGGTCAGGGAGAACACGGCCTATTATATCTTGAACGACTACGTCCGCAAAGGAAATCAAAAATCCAGGCTCAGGGTCTTTATCGTGCATCGCCTGGATCGTGATACGTCCGGCGTTATCGTGTTCGCCAAGAACGAGAACGCGAAGCGTCATCTACAAGCGGAATGGGATGGGTTTCAAAAGAAATATTACGCGCTGGTTCATGGAACCCTGCCAAAGAAGGAGGATGTAATCAGCTCCTACCTGGCCGAGAACAGCGTTCATAAAGTGTACTCTGTGACCGACCCCAAAAAAGGCAAGCTTGCCAGGACGGGATACAGAGTCCTGAGAGAATCGAAAAAGTATAGCCTTCTTGAGATAGATCTGTTGACCGGGAAAAAGAATCAGATACGCGTCCACCTCTCTGACAAGGGCTGCCCAGTCGCAGGCGATCAGAAGTATGGAGCAAAGGAAAAAGGAGTCAAAAGGCTTACGCTTCATGCGGCCTTTCTGACCATTACTCATCCGCATTCCAAAGAAGCGATGACCTTTTCAACGAAAATTCCCGGTTATTTCACCGCGCTTATGAAACGTTCGAGAGATGCGCGCGAAAGCACTTCGTAATGAATAGAGACATCGAACGAAACCTCGGCGAGCAACCCATTGCACAAGTCATGGCTGATCATGGACTGAAGGCACATGACCTGGTCGGCGCCTCGGCGGAAAAAATCACTCACAAGATGGTTTCCCGGGCATGCAAAGGCAGAAGGTTGACGCCGAACGTCAAATCCAAGATTCGCAATGCGGTGAATAAAACCATGGAAAGACAATATTCCACAAAAGAACTGTTTACCTACTAAACCTGCGAAAGATGACCTCGCTGCTCGCGCCGGAACTCAAGGTGCCCGTTCTGCGCTGGAAACAAGATACTTTGTTCCGGGTCGAATCGATGCAAAACAAGCCAGACGAGGGGATTGAGTTGATGGAACGAGGTTGGTGTGCGCGGGCAGAAAGCAAGTATGCCGAGGCACATCGGACCGGCCAGAAACGCCTGAGCACGGTGGCATTCGAAGGAAAGCAGCACCACCATGGGGATCCCCGTTTCGTTCGCGCCGGAGCGGATTTCGTCCCGTGTCATATACAGCGTACCGGTTTGATTCACGGTGAACGTCTGCCGGTGGTGCGGGTCGTGATCGCCGCGGTCCGGCGTGCCACTTGATTCGGTTCACGAACGGTGGACTCGGGTCGCCCCGACCATTTCATTCTTGTAGAATCCCTAATAAAACCCACGGAACTCTGAACGAACAGTGGTTTGGTGTGTGTCGATCAGAATGGAGCATTTCCGTTGGAAACAGTTGTGTTCACTTCCATGCGAGTTGGCATTTGTTAGCACGCTGCGGCCTGGTCTTTGATCCACTATGTGCTTGCCGATCCCACCGGTCTCCCCTTGTCCGAATTGTCCGCGTACGCCCAATGCGAAATCAACGGGAAGACGGCGTTTTGATTCCAGGAGGTACTTGGCGTCCCCGCCGGCGTACGCAAGCGGAATGCCCTCTACGAGCACCTACAGAAGGAGAACCCCCGGCCAACGTCCACGGACGGGAACCAAAAAAAAATCCGGGGACACATCATTGTGCAAAACAGGCCGGGGCGAAGGGGAAGGGTACTGGCCTCGGGCACCCCACCCTCTCCATCTGCTGTGGCCGTGGACAATAGCAACCTCGTGCCGCCTCGTGCTAACAAATGCCAACTCGCATGGAAGCGAACACGAGCGAAACGAAGCGATTCGGTTAATTCGTGAGACTTGAGAGAAACGCTTAAATCCGTGTCGGCTATTGAAAATTATTGAGGATTTCGATGGTACACCCGGCGGGGGTCGAACCCACAACCTCTTGCTCCGGAGGCAAGCGCTCTATCCAATTGAGCTACGGGTGCACGATGGGAACGGATGAATGGACTATCGGATGATTAGGAGGCAGGATCAATCTTAACCTGCTTCTTTCTCGAATTCCCGCATAAAGTCGGCAAGCACGTCCACACCCTCCGCCGGAAATGCGTTGTAGATCGAGGCTCGAATGCCTCCTACCGACCGGTGCCCCTTGAGGCCCTTGAGATCCTGCTCCCCGGCAGCCTCCAGAAATGCTTTCTCTAAACCTTCCGCCGGCAGCCTGAAGGTCACGTTCATCGCCGACCGGTGATGGATGTCGGCGGTTCCACGGTAGAATTCGGTGCCGTCGATTACGCCGTAGAGCTTGTCCGCTTTTTCCTCATTCCGTTTATGAATCGCCGCGAGGCCGCCTTCCTGCCGCAGCCAGCGAGTCACCAGGCATACCAGGTACATGGAAAATGTCGGCGGAGTGTTATACAGACTGTTGGCGTCGAAATGAGTCTTGTACCGGAAGAACAACGGAACCGACTCCGATACCCGCTCGATCAGGTCCTTGCGAATCACGACCAGGGTTATGCCGGAAGGCCCAAGGTTCTTTTGTGCGCCGGCGTAGATCAATCCGAACTGCCCGATATCCAGCGGCCGGGAAAAGATATCCGATGACATGTCCGCGACCAGCGGCGCCTTCGATCGGGGAAATGCTTTCCACTGGGCACCGGAAATCGTTTCGTTGGAAGTGATGTGGAGGTAGGCCGCACCCTCCGTCAATTTCAGGTGATCAGCGTCCGGCACGCGCGCCGGCAACTCTTGTGATGTGTCCGCGGCGATGTGAACGTTTCCGACGACCTTGGCCTCCTTGATTGCCTTCGCGGCCCAAGCGCCGGAATTCGCGTAGTCCGCGGTCTGTCCCGGTCCAAGAAGATTCATCGGCACCATGGCAAACTGCGCGGTCGCACCGCCCTGCAAAAATAAAACGGCATACTCGTCGCTTAAGCCCAGCAACTTTCGAACGTTACTCAAAACCTCTTCGTGGACTGCGCCATAATCCTTACCGCGATGACTCTGCTCCATAATCGACATCCCGGAGCCTCGATAGCTGAGCAGGTGTTCCTGCGCTTCCAAAAGAACAGACGCGGGAAGAACCGCGGGGCCGGCGGAGAAATTGAGGGCTCGATCGGCTTGGTCAATTTTGGAGTTCATGATGCTTTAGGGTATATGCCGGGAGGCGGGTTTTGTCAGTACAGAATGTCACCGACGCAAGAGTTGATTCGGACGATTGGGCATCGTTTCCCCGATCGCTCACCAGCGACGCAAGCATTGCGGGGCATACTAAATGTGAACGTAAGTGAAATGGGTGCTGTGATGCACGCCTTCAGTGTGCAGGAGTGCTTTGGGACGAAAACATGGGCGTTGCCCATGGCTACGGTGATCCCTGCCCCTTTGGGGCGCCAACGATACGCCATCCAAATCGAAACGGCAAAGGGGTGATCACGACGACACAACTGCCTCCTGCGGTTCGTAACCGAGGTTCGGTCCGAGCCAGCGCTCTGACTCTTCCAATGCCACACCCAATATTCTCCGCATAGTCCTCCACCTGGTCACGGCCAATTCTTCCCAGGCCGAAATAGGCCGCGTTCGGGTGGGAGAAATAATATCCGCTCACCGATGCGGCCGGCATCATGGCGAAACTTTCGGTGAGTTGAATTCCAGTTTGTTTCGGCGCGTCCATCAGATCGAAAAGCGTGCCTTTCGCCGTGTGGTCCGGACATGCCGCATACCCCGGGGCGGGTCGAATGCCGCGGTACTCTTCCTGAATCAAGGCGGAAGTATCCAGGCTTTCTCCGGGTGCATAGCCCCAGAACTCTTTCCGCACGCGCATATGCAGATGCTCCGCAAACGCCTCTGCGCAGCAGTCCGCAAGAGCCTTGGCCATGATGCTGTTGTCGTCATCATGATCGCGCTCATACCGATCGACGATCTCGTCGTCCAGAATCCGGGGAAAGACTCCGGCCAATCCCCAGGTCGCAAAAAAGGGGCCCCCAATCGATCAGTTCCACGATTCGCACAACATCATAGCCGGCGAGGACTTTGATTCCTGTTTCGACCGGCTCCGGCGGTACGTAGCCGTCCCAATCCACCTTCACCTTGTTGTTCCGGGGCTGTTCCGGTCCTTTGTTTGTTGCCTCCACCGTGTAGGACTTAGCCAGTTCCGCTGCCGTATGATTCATTTCATACGCCAGCTCCGACATGTTGTAGTCCGTCAACGAAAGGGCATTGGAATTGAAGGTGTTGGTTTCAAGAATGTCCGAGCCGGCGTCAAGATAGGCGGTATAGATCGCTTGAATAATCTCGGATTGGGGAAGGACCAGCAGATCGTTATTTCCCGATAGATCTGATTCATGATCCTTGAATCGGTCCTCGCGAAAGTCACCCTCGCTCAGATGGTCGCTCTGGATCATGGCGCCCATCGCACCGTCCAGGATGTCAATTCTGTCGCGGAGCAGGGCTCGGAGTTCGTTTTTCACGGCATTCCAGGTCCGAATATTGCCGGGATTCTAGAAAAAATACCCGATCAAGAATATATTACTATATCCGGTTATACGGATATAGTAAGAGTTTTCGGATCCCCGATGCAGGTTGGCCTTCCAAGGCCAACTGGAAGCAAGGGGGATCATGATATGACCGACCACCTCCTTCGACATTCGACATTTCCGACGCGGTGCGGATTCCTCGAGGTGGCAGAACCCGGAAAATGTCCAACGTCGAATACTCAATGTCGGATTTCCAAGTTAGGGAAAAGCACCGATGAAACAACAATCACACAACGCAACAATGTGACAACTTCAAATCAGAACTCGACCCGTCATTTGCTTTTCATGACCGTCCCTTGTACTGCTCAGGCTGGAAGCCGAAGCTACGGTCTTGCCCCGGATGGAAGCGCACGTTACGTGTAGTCCGCAAATGAATGACACACCGGAAGAGTCGAAGCCGCTGAAGATCGCCATCGTAGGTGGCGGGCCCGCCGGATTCTTTTGCGCGGAAGCGCTGTTTCGGAGGGAGCCGGCAGCACGCGTGGATATGTACGAGGCGCTCCCCGTCCCCTTTGGACTGGTCCGTTACGGTGTCGCGCCCGACCATCCGGAGATTAAACGCGTTACCAAGGCATTTGAGCGAACTGCGCAACGACCCGGGTTTTCGTTTCTCGGGAATGTGGAGATTGGAAGAGATCTGACGGTGGGCGAGTTACAATCCGCTTATAATGCAGTTGTGTTTGCCTATGGCGCGCCGCGCCACCGAAACCTTGAAATTCCCGGCGAAGATCTGCCGGGCAGTTTCGGCGCGGACGAAGTTGTCGGCTGGTACAATGGCAGCCCGCAACATGCCGGCCTGGAAATTGATCTCTCGGGGAAGTCCGTGGCGATCATCGGCAACGGAAACGTAGCCCTGGATCTGGCGCGGATTCTCGCAAAAAACGAGAAAGAGCTTGCCTCTACCGACATCACCTCGCACGCGTTGAATGCGCTCAAAACCAGCAAGATTGAGCAGATTCATGTGATCGGGCGTCGTGGACCGGTACAGGCATCCTTCACCAGCGGCGAACTTCACGAACTGGATCATCTTGCCGAATTCATGCCGGTCACGAATGCCGAAGATTTCGATCTGGATCCGGCGAGCGAAGCGGAACTGAACGAAATCGACGTACAGCGGAGGCGGGCGTATGAAGTTCTCCATGAATTCTCGGCGCCCCGCGCGCAAACGAAGCGTGGCTTCATTCGTTTCCATTTCTGCAAAAGTCCGTTGGAAATCCTCGGAACCTCCGCGGTGACCGGACTGCGGCTCCATTCCAACGAACTGATCGCCGAAGAGAACTATGTGAAGGCAGTCCCCTCGGACCTGCCTCCATCAGACCTGCAGGCGGATATCGTCATTCGCAGCATCGGCTACGTGGCCGATTCTCTTGAGGGCATGCCCTTTGATGAGCGATCCGGAACGGCGCAAAACGTGGACGGCCGAATTCAACGGGACGGAATGTCCGTGCCGGGACTATATGCGGCGGGGTGGATTCAATACGGCGCGAAGGGACTGATCGGATCATCAAAGAAAGCTGCCGCGCAGACTGCCGCCATGCTGCTTTCGGACCGCGATACGCTTCCGGTCTGCGAAGACGACGGTCCTGAGACGATTCGCAAGCATCTGTCGAAGTGCGGCATTCAGTCCGTCTCCTGGACAGATTGGAAAACCATAGATGCGGTAGAGTGCAGCGCCGGAGGTGAACGAGGGAAGCCCAGGGAAAAATTCACATCCGTCGACGCGATGTTGTCCCGCTTGACACTGCAAAAGCTCGAACAGTAGCACGAAACAGCACCCACGGATGCCGGGGTTATGAATGCGGATTTTCGAGAATTGATATGTGCTTAATATAATACGATTCCACTTCGGTGCTGACGAAGGATCTCTGAATCAAATTGTTCTTAAATGACGCCCGCATCGGATTTCTCCCAACTCAATAGCGACCCCGAAATATTCCGTGGAACCCGGGCATCCGTTGAACCGGCATGCCATCAGCAGGCACTTCCAGTGGAACCCAGGTATCCGCGACCGGCGAGAGAGGGGTCTGATCAGGATTTTTTGCAATCCGAACGGGCCATCAGCGGCTCGCTCGTTTCGACGATCACCGGAAGGGTTTTGCACTTC
>CAUZEO010000290.1:0-6780 GCA_963578625.1 Kiritimatiellia bacterium
GCCCGGGGAAACGCGAAAAAGTACGACGAATTTTGAGGGTTACCGCGACGTCACGTCGAGTAGTTCCTGTATCTGCAGCATGGGTAGGGGCAGAATCACGTCGCTAAGGCGGGGAGTCTCCACTTGCGCGCGATCCCAGTAGCGATGGAATTGCATGAAAGAACGCGACCAGAAATCCCGCGCCCGTTCGGGATCCTCCTGGTCGTTCCACTCGTTGTCACCGGGAACGATAAATGTGGGCATGTCTGCGCGCCTGAGGACCTCCGCGATCGCGGCACAAGAGGAACTCGAGGCGGTCCTGCTTTGAGTCTGGATGTCGCCCAGGTGAACAAGAAATCCGTCTTCGGCGCCCATCTGGCTCCGCCCCTTGATTCCGCATTAACATCGATAAGAAACAAGGAGGTGGATTTTCTTATTTCACAAATGGCGGATTATAAAAGCTCGAGTTCAATTTTTCTGGGAGACCTGAATTTTCCAGCAAACTCCGGGGCCGAGAATGCGAAGCTGATGGGCGCAGGCTGGGTACTGGTTGCCGAAGCCGGAACCTGCCAACCTCCTGGTGGACAGGGACGCATGTCGAATCGGGATGTTGGCTCGCCTGACCACATCTGGGCGCCGCGCGCGTTTGCGCCAAAGACAAGGGGTGTACGAGCGATCGAAGACTATTCTATCCCGCAATTGTTTCTGGACGAGTGCTCGGACCACTACCCGGCTCTTGCACTTGTAGGGATAGACTAAGTAAGTGCAAACTCAACGTCACCAGTTCGGCGGGATGAGCCTAGTCGATCCGGGCGGTGACTTCTACCAGGTGGTACCCGAATTGTGTTTTTACCGGTCCGTGCGTCTCCCCGACCGTTTCCTTGAAGCAAACCTGGTCGAACTCCGGTACCATTTGACCCGGACTGAACTCGCCAAGGTCTCCTCCGGAAGAACCCGATGGACACTCTGAATGTTCTTTCGCCAGTTCCGCGAAATCAGACCCGTTCTGAATCTGTTGCTTCAAATCGCTGCAGGCTTCTTCGGTCTTTACGAGTATGTGGCGCGCTTTTGCTGAGGGCATTCGATCTCCTTAGTCGGTGAGGTGATTTGGTAGCCTGGAAAGGTGGTACCATCGTCGTTGGGAGGAGGCAAGACGAATGCCATTCGGATTTCCCTTAGCCGCATATCTCACACTTTTTATGCCGAATATTTGTTTGAGAGAACCGAGGATGTCGGTTGACGATTACGGAATACGATTCGGACCTTCTCCTCGTCATCCGTAATCGTCGCGCGTAATCGTCAACCGTTCTCTCCGCTTCCTGCCATATTCTGATCTGGTTCCGCGAGGACAAGGCGCCCAGTTGAACCTGTCGAGGCGATCCGTAAGAGAATGAGACGAGCAATGAAGGCCTGTTTCAGGTCAAAAGATGGGATGCATTCAAGTAAAAACGTAAATAGGTAGGGTCATTTCATTACGCTATAGCGCAGCAAAATGATCTGGAATTGCTTTCGTCGATTCGTGAGCGACAATTTGCATTGCGGCCTTCGGACAAGTGGGTGACCGCGGTCCTACGTCCCGATCAGCGGAATCCCGCAATCTTCCGCGGTAGGTATCGTGATTGCCCTCAGGTCTTCGGGCTCGAGGCTGTGGATGTTTGTCTTTCCGGTGCAGCGGGCCATCATGGAGGCTTCGCCGCTGGACGCCTTTAAGAAATTCTCCGCCGCCGATTGTAGTTCTTCGCTGCTTTGATCGGACAGAAAAGTGAACGTTCCATTTCTCAACTCCGCGCCCAGCGCGAATCCGACGGAAGCCCCGAGCACCACGGTGGAGCATCCCATCGCGATCAATTTCGCGGCGTCTGTTCCGGAACGTATGCCACCGAAATAGGTGATCTCGATCTTTTCCTCGGACCGTAATGCGCGCAGAATACGAATGCCCTCCCGGATAACAGTGAGGTCGAATTCGCCATCTAATTCCGCCCACGGCCGCGAGATCCCGGTCGACGCGTCAAGAATCAGCAGCGCGGCGCCGGCATCCAGGGCTTTCGGAATTCCGGTCTCCAAGTCACCCGCCCGGAGTGCGACGCCGGTGAATCCCGATCCTCCGTCGCGGCCCGGGATGTCCGCACACCCATCAATTACGAATCCCGCAGCCCGCGGATCCTGGTCCGCCGAAACCGAATCCAGCTGGATCCAATCCGATTCACCGCCAACCGGGTGTCGCCCGAGATACGCGCACCCTTGCGCGGCAATCGCCCGGTCCAGCGCTTCGCGAACCTGCTCCGGGGCTTCGTCGAATCCGCAGACAAGGAAGGGAGATTGGAGACTCAGGTCGCCGATGGTGGAGTCCGTGCGGCAGGCCTCCCGGTAGGGGTCGATCACCAGCCGCGACAGATTTGCGGGAAGAAAGTGAATATCGTCAATGACCGCGGGCCTGTCTTCCGGAAACGGATTCGCCCGGTTCTCCAGCCGCTTTTTGAGCATGGCTTTCAGGCCGCATGCGTCGTTCGCCTTCGTCCGCGCCATCACGAAAATATCCTCACGGTTTCCGACCGAGTACTCCTGGGTTCCGTTTTCGCAATCACACCGGTAACAGCGCGCCGCCTCCTCCTTGGCTTTCTGGAGCGTGTAGGGGGATTCGATCTCGGGAAATGCCACCGGATTCTTTCCCAGCCCGTGAAAAGGCTGTTCACGCCGGTGAAAGAGTTCCCACTCCGGATCCTGCGAAACCGGGACCTGCCGGGTCCGATAAGGCGTTCGATAGGGTGGGGGATCGTCGCGCTCCTCGAGGAAAGCTTTCATGTAGTAGGCCGCGCGATGCCCGTGGTACATGGCGATGACCAGCGTGGACGGACCGAACGCTCCGTCGCCCGCGGCAAAGACCTGGGGATCGGGTGTGCGCATGGTCTCCTCGGAGGTCTCAACCTTGCTCCCGGCCATCAGCATCTTCTGGTCCAGCTCCTCGCAGGCGGAGTACTGGCCGACGGCGGCAATGGCAAGCCCGCATCGAATTTCGTGTTCCGAGCCTGCCTCGAATTCCGGCATGCTCCGCTGGTCGCCAATGTCACCCGGAACCGTTCTTACGCAGGTAAGAACCAGTTCGTCCCCCTCCTTGCGGCACTGGGTCGGTTGCACGTTGTAAAGGAATTCAATGCCCTCTTTGATCGCTCCTTCCAGCTCGTCACGCCGCGCGGGGATCTGGTCGGCGCCCCTGCGGTAGATGACTTTTACGTTCTCGCAGCCCGGAAGGCGTTTCGCGACGCGGCAGGCATCCATGGATACGTCGCCGCCGCCGATCACAACCACCGAAGACGGCATGGTCGGGCGAGCGCCGCCATTGATTCGGCGCAAGTAGGTGACGCCATCGACAAACTCGTCGACGTTCGAGCCCGGGATGCCCATATCCTTTCCCCACCACGCCCCGATGGCGAGCAGAACCGCACCGTGCTTCTCCTTCAACTCATCGAGCGTAACGTCTTTGCCTAACTCGCAATTCAAGTGAACCTTGATCCCGGGGCAGTGCCCGAGAATGCGGTTTATGTCTTCCTCGATCACGCCAACCGGTAACCGGAACGCGGGAATGCCCCACACCATCGTGCCGCCGAGACGGTCCGTCATTTCGTAGATGTGGACTTCGTAGCCTGCCTCGGCAAGGTCCTGCGCCGCCGTCATCCCGGCCGGTCCGCTGCCGACAATCCCGATGGAGGCACTTTGCGTAACCGGGGCTTCCGGCAGATGGAAACCGGGCCCCAGCTTGTCCATGACGAATCGTTTCAGGTTCCGAATCGCGATGGGCCCGTCGCTGTCGGTGCGGCGGCACGCCGGTTCGCAGGGAGCGTCGCACACTCGACCGCACACCGCGCTGAACGGATTGGTCGAAGTGATTGCTTCGAGCGCGCCTTCGAAATCTTCTTCCCAGATGTACCCGATATAGGAGGGTGCATCGGTGCCGATGGGGCAGGCCACCTGGCACGGCGCCGGCACAAAGTTCGGGAGCGTCGAGTCATCGCTCAAATCGAGAGGAGGCGGAATGGGGCGGCTCATGGAAGCGCCCCCGATCGGGACTGCATCTGCGACCAGATCCGGTTAAACGGTTTCTCCCGGCGCCGGTACTCCGGCGCGTACGGCAGGCGAGTGATGCGTGCTGCTTCCGGCGTCAGCGCCACCAGGTCATCGCGGTTCAACTCGCGGAAGTCGCTATAGCCCAGGCCCTGAATAATCGCCGCAAGCTGCCAGCGGAGATTTTCCAGAAAGTGGTGAACATGGAGCGCCTCGACCGGCGTCTTGTACCTCATCTCGTGGTCCGGGTCCTGGGTGGCAATCCCCACCACGCAGGTGCCGACATGGCACTGCATACAGGCGATACACCCTCCCGCAATAATGGCCGCCGTTCCCACCGCGGTGGCGTCCGCGCCCATCGCCAGCGCCTTGGCAATATCCGTGCCGTCCTTTAGACCGCCCATCAGGGAAATCGGAATCTCCCCGAACCGGCCGATCTCCGTTAACGCGTCCACCGCCTCCTGGATGGCCGCCAAGGTGGGAATTCCTACATATTCCAGCACTTCGGAACTCGACGCCCCGGTGGATCCTTGCGACCCGTCCAACTCGACAAAATCCGCGCCGGATTTTAGCGCGATCTTGATATCGTCCCGAACTCGCCCCGCCCCGAGTTTGAGGCTCACCGGCAGGCGATAGTCGGTCGCTTCGCGGAATTCCTGGAGCTTGATCACAAGGTCGTCGGCGCCGAGAATGTCCGGGTGCCTCGATGGGGACCGAAGGTCGATGCCTTCGGGGATCCCCCGGATGGTGGCGATTTCCTTCGTGACTTTCTTTGCCATCAGCTGACCGCCGAATCCCGGCTTCGCGCCCTGGCTGATGTAGATTTCCAGTGCGTTGGCCCGGAGCATGTCGTGAATGTTCCAGCCCAAGCGCCCCCCCAGGCACTGCAGAATGATCTGGTCGGCTTCCTTCCGCTGATCGTCGGTCAACCCGCCTTCCCCGGTGTTTTCCGATGTGCCGGACAACCGGGATGCGATCGCCATGGAAACTTTGGTCGACTTGCTGAGGGCGCCGAAACTCATGGGGGCAATCATGATCGGCATGCTGAGCTTGAGAGGCTCCGCGCCGTTCTTGTCGCCGATGGTTGTTCGCAATTCAACTTTCTTCAGCAAGTCCAGGTCCTGTCCTGCGTCGGACAGGTCCGTCTTGAACGCGAGATCGGAAAAATGGGGCAAAAGACGACCTGCTCCGTAGCCTCGAATCCGGTATCTGCCGATCTTCGCCTTTACGTAGATGTCTTCCTGGACCTTGCGGTTCCAGTAATCCACTTTCCCGGTGAACGCAAAAAACGGCATTGGGCGAACGCGCTCTTCGGTCGTCTTGTAGGTGAGGGCGGTGCCTGCATTTACGACCTTTGAGAGGGTCCCCGTAAAAGGGATTTCGTAGGTGTCGAGGAAAGCCATCACGCGATCGCGGTCCTCCTCCGACACGTCAATCTGCCTGGCGTCATGCCCGAGGGATTGAATTTCGCCGCCAACATAAATTTCGCCCGAGATCATATCCTCGCCGAGCTTCTCTCCGGATTTTCCCAGGATGATAATCCGGCCGCCGTACATCATGTAGCCGGCCATAAAATTCGCGTTGCCGGCGCAGCACAGGGTGCCTGCTTTCATGACCTGGCCGGCGCGGGAACCGATGTTCCCATGCACCACGACCTCCGCGCCGCGGATCGCCACCGCGGGAATGGCGCTCGCATTGCCGCGCACCACCACGGATCCCTGGTACATGTTGTCCGCCAACCCCCACCCGACATTACCGTCGATTTCGAACCGCGGCGTATCGGTCAGGCCGGCGCAAAAGTATCCCGCGGAACCTCGAACGTGAACGCAAACCGGATGAACCAGGCCCACCCCGATGTGGTGGCGGGCGTCCGGATCGAGGACTTCGATGTCTTGCCCGTCGGCGGCGGCCTTTCGCATCAACCGGTTGCCTTCGGTGACGGAGAGAAGGGAGAGATCTATTTGGACCATGTGCGGAAGGTCCCCGGCAGAGGTTCGGTCGTTTCGACGGCCGCGCCGGGAAACAGGCGGTTCAGGGAGACCTCTTCGGAAGCAATGGCCACGAGATCGTCCCCTTCGTACATCACCATGGGCTTTGCGGCCAAGTGATCCTTGGCGAAGCCAATTTCATCCTCGGTTGAAACCAGGAAGGAGAAGGTGCCGTCCAGTTCCTCGATGCTGGCGGCCAATGCGTCGTGAAGTGACGCGCCATGTTTCAGCTTGTCGGCGAGCAGCACGGCAATGAGTTCGCTGTCATTATCGGTTCGGAATTCATAGTCCCGGTTCTCCAGGCCGCGCCGCATTTTCCAATAGTTCGTGATCTGTCCGTTGTGAACAATGGCGATATCGGCGAACCCGGTTGCCCAGAAAGGGTGGGCCGCCTCGGGGCGCACGTCCGATTCCGTAGCGAGTCGGACGTGACCGATACCGTGACTGCCGGTGATGCTGCAGACGTCGTACTTTCCATCTACATCCCGTGCATTGCCGATGTCTTTCACGATTTCCAGGCTTGTCCCGATTGAAATGACCTTGGCTCCGTTTTCCAGGGCGTATGCAAAGGGCTGAATCTCCCCGAGGTAGGAAACCATCGCCCGGTAATTCGACGCCACAATTTCGTCTTCGAGAATGGTGGCGTCGAACTCCTCGAGAATGTGCCGGATCCGGGCCACTGCGGCGTCCGCTTCATTGCCCTCGCCGATAATGAATCGGAGGATGTACCTCGACGCATCAGACTCCCCATAGA
>CAUZEO010000291.1:0-6765 GCA_963578625.1 Kiritimatiellia bacterium
TTAAGTCAGATGGTCAGGAGGTATTTGGGCTAAAAATAGAAAAAAGGGCCTGCCGGAGCAAAACAGGCCCTTTTATCACCAACGCGACTATGTATTCAGGAGCATCCCATGAAGTTACCGCAGGTGAAGCAACGGTTAGCAGGCCCCGTTGCTAACGGTAAGGGAGCCGCGCTGGCTTACAACACAGACGGGAGCGTCTGCAAAACGAACAACAACCGTTAAAATATCCGGGGACATCGAGAATCCACGCAGTACGACCGTCAGGAGCACTTCCAGCTATCCGGATTCGCCACCTCCTTGATTGCGAACCCAGTACGAACCGCCGGAACGGAACGGCTCCCTAAAGACATGAACCTCGCAGTGGAACCCCGCAAAATGCGATGCGACCGCTGGTCCCCGGTTAAATCAAATATTCAAAGAACTAATGCCGAAACCTACTGGATGTTTGAGAAAGCGCAAAATGTCCTCGCCTCAAATGTTCCGATCTGACGACCCCTCTGCCTTCTCAACCCTCCTTGATTCCGGAACGGAATTTCTGATCAAGATCTGGTACTATCTCGGTATTGGCGTCACTTATATCGCCACATATTGTGGTGCACAAGAAAAATATTCGATTAATTACACTTTTTTTTGCCCCCGTAAATTGACGGCAATATAAACCTCAACATGTTGGGTTGTTTTAGACCAGTTCATCTAAACCATACGAGAAATGCTAATGAGTTCAGGTGATTTTCGGATATCGTCCGGTAACCGGAAAACGAAGAATGCCGCCCTATCGAAAGTGTGCTTTCAGGCGAAAGGACGGGCCTTTTCCAACAGAACGCGAAGGCGGCAACTCAAGTCTTGCGTTCGTGGCTGGAGCGGAAGCGCAGCTGTACGGGCGCCCCTTCGAGTCCGAAAGCGGTGCGCAGCGACCTGATCAGGTATTGCTGGTACTGCGGCGAAACATACTTGCGGTGGTTCACGTAAAGATTGATTCGGATCGGCTTCACGCCCACCTGGGTTGCGTAATAGAGCTTTAGCCGCCGTGCTCCCACCATCGGCGGCTGTACCCGGTCGAATGCATCGTGCAGCAAGCGGTTGAGGACCCCGGTGGTCAACTGGGTCTGCACCTGTCCGGCCACATAGTCCATGGCATCGATACAGCGACGAACATTGAATCCGGTGGTAGCCGACGCAAACACGATCGGCACAAAGCCGAGAAAAGGAAGCTCCTTTCTCAGTGCTTCACCGTACTTTTTTTGCGTCACCTTCTCTTCCATCGCCAGATCCCACTTGTTCACCAGCAGCAGGCACCCGCGCAACTGGTCGAGCACTTTACGCGCTATTTTCTTGTCCTGCGACGTGGGGCCCTCTGCTGCATCGAGCATCAGCACCACCACATCCGCGCGCTCAATGCTTTCATCCGTCCGAAACAGACTGAAGCGCTCCACGACGGAGTCCACTTTTCCAAGCCTGCGGATGCCTGCGGTATCGATCAGGCGGTAGTGCCGGACTTGCGAACCTTTCCCAATCACGAAAGGAACTTCCACGCTGTCCCGGGTCGTGCCCGGCACGTTGGACACAATCACGCGATCGTCATGCAGCAGCCGATTAATATAGGAAGATTTACCGACATTGGGTCGACCCACTACTGCGATCCGCAGCGGATCTGTCTGCGCCAACTCGCCGGCGGGCGGCAGCAGCCCGGTCACCGCACCCAGGAGCTCATTGAGCCCCCGGCCATGGAGCGCGGAAACCGGAATCACGGAAAATCCAAGGAGGGAGAACTCAGGTGCAAGCGCATCATGCACCGCTTCATCCGCCTTGTTGGCGGCGACGATCACCGTGGTGTTGCTCTCGTGAAGAATCTTGGACACCTCCACGTCCAGGGGAAGACAGCCCTCTCGCAGATCGACCACGTGAATCACTACCGTTGCGTCCTGGATGGCGACTTCGACCTGCCGGCGAATTCCTTCTTCGATGTCGTCCTCCGCGACCGCCTGATCCATCAGCGCGAGGCCGCCGGTATCGATTAATTCGAAGCGCTCCTCCTCCCACGTGACATTCATGGCGAGCCGGTCCCGCGTTACGCCGCTTTCCTCATGTACGATCGCTACCCGGCGCCGAACAATCCGGTTGAAAAGGGCAGATTTGCCCACGTTGGGCCGGCCCACGATCGCTACAACGCGCGAGGAATTGGCAGCGGCGTCAAGTTCCTGGGGATCGGCGCCGGTCTCCGGATACCCGGAATCAGGAGGATGTATCTCTGTATCTTTCAATCGCCCGATCCAGTCGTTGCACTACCCGTTCGCGCCCAAGAAGCGCGAGCATTTCGAAAAGTCCAGGTCCCCCGGCCAGTCCTGAAATCGCAACTCGCGCAGGATGAACGAAGCTCCCCGTGTTGCCGCCACTTTCCTCCGCCAGCGCTCGCAGCGCCTCCTCCGCAGACTCCTCGGTAAACGGCTCGAGCGTTGCATAGCCTTCCCGCAGCAAGCGCAATCCGTCGATCGCGTCGGGCTTGTTCAAGCGCTTGCGAACTGCCTTTTCGTCAAAGTCATACTCCTCCGAAAAGAAATACGTGGAAACTTCAACGAATTCAGAAATGCGCTTCAGCCGGGCCTGCATCAGGGAAACAACCTGCCGAAAATAGGTTTCGTCCATATCGTCCCGCCACAGACCGTGATCAACCATCTGTTTTCGACAGGCCTCCCGGAACGTATTTTCCGGCATCGCACGAATGTACTCTCCATTCATCCACTCGAGCTTCTTGATATCCATCTGGGCCGGAGAAGACTTCACCCGGTCCAATGTAAAGAGCCCGATCAGTTCGTCCCGGGTCAATACTTCACGATCGTCACCAGGCGACCAACCCAGCAAAACGAGATAATTAAACAGGGCATCCGGCAGCATACCCTGGTCCCTGAAGTCCCCCACGAATGCATCTCCATCGCGTTTCGAGTAAGGCTTTCCCTGGCGGTTTACGATCATCGGAAGATGAGCGAAACGGGGCACCTCCGCATCCAACGCGCGATACAACGCAACATGGCGGTAGGTATTCTCAATGTGATCATCGCCGCGAATGACGTGGGTAACCCCCATGGCGATGTCGTCCTGAACGTTCGCAAGATGGAAAACGGGAGTTCCATTCGACCGTACAATCACGAAGTCCTTCATATCTTCCGCCGACTTTGTCAGGTCCCCCTTGATCTCGTCGTGGAACGTAATCGCTTCTCCCGGCATCCTGAAAACGATGGCGTTGCCCTGGCCTTCGCTTCCCTTGTCGGATTCGTAGGCAAGGCCTCGCTCCAGGAGGTTCCGGACGGTCTCAAGCTGCGCATCCTGCCTCGTCGACTGGTACACAGGCTCTTCGTCCGCCTCAAGTCCCAGCCACGACATCGCATCGAATACGGTCTGGATCGCCTCGGGTGTCGAGCGTGCCCGGTCCGTATCCTCGAGACGAACGAGGAATTCACCCCCGTGGTGCCGGGCATAAAGCCAATTGTAAATCGCGGCCCGCATATTCCCAATGTGGACATTCCCTGTCGGACTGGGTGCAAATCTGGTTCTAATGGCCATGATCGTGATCTTTTACCAAACGTAAATTTTGCAAAACGGGCAGTATGCCCGAACCGAGGTTCGGAGCGCAACGAAAACATTACATAGTATGCTATATAGTGTTTTGGAGCTACGGATTCGGCGGCGAAGAAGCTCTATTCGATAACGATCCCCGACGGGTCAAAATCGGGCTGGGGAATCTGAAGATCCATCGAATCCAGCTTGTCGGCTATGATTTCCGATACAGCAAGATTCCGATACCACTTGCGGTCTGAAGGAATCACATACCAGGGAGCCCAGGGCGTACTGCATTTTGACAGCGCGGCTTCGTACGCCTTGATGTAGTCGTCCCATTTTTTCCGCTCTTCGATATCGGCTTCATTGAACTTCCAGGTCTTTTCAGGATCTTCGAGCCGTGCCTGCAATCTTTCCCGCTGCTCGTCTTTGCTGATATAGATGAAAAACTTCAGAATCGTCGTTCCGGACTCGACGAGATTCTCCTCGAAACGGTTTATCTGCTCGTAGCGCTTTGACCAGACCTTTTTCGGGATAAGATTATGAACGCGCACAATCAGTACATCTTCATAATGAGAACGGTTGAAGAGTCCGATGGTTCCCCGCGGGGGAACGGCGCGGTGGACACGCCAGAGAAAATCATGATCCAGTTCCTCGGTGGAAGGGGATTTGAACGATTGAACCCGGCAGCCCTGAGGGTTCACGCCGGTCATGACATGGCGAATCGTTCCATCTTTTCCCGCCGTGTCCATGCCCTGGAGCACGACCAGGAGGGAACGTTTGTTCTCCGCGTACAGTTTTGACTGAAGTTTGTTCAGTCGCTCAATATTCATCACTCGGCGCTCGTTTGCCTTGTCTTTGGAACGGAAGTTCCCCGCGTCTCGCGCATCAATGGAGGAAAGGTCGACTTTGCTCCCGAGCTTTATTTTGTGGCGCTTTGCCAAATTCATTTTGTTCTCCCGCGGCTTATATCAAGACCTGATCGGATTTTGCTTCTTCAGTCAATCACCTGAAACCCGAGACCGGTTAGTTTCTCACTCTGTTTGGCGCTACCATTTTTCAGCGACACTTCGTACGCGGGAAACTCCCTTCGAACGCCATAATTGCGCCGGAGACCGGAAAAATATCCGCCACGCGCACGGGCATCCGGAACGGCTCCCTCTCGCAGCCGCCGGTCGTCCTCCTGGAGGTCGTAGGCAATCCGCACTGCGTTCCACAGCACATCCTGGTCGAGGCAACCCCGCGCATCCAGTTCGATGCGCGGGCATTCCAGGTCGGGAACGTGGTGGGCCGGATTGAACGTTCCCGGAACTTCGAAAAATTGGCAGGCGTCCTCGTACAGCATCAGGGTGCCCTTCAGTTTCCCCTCGTGCGAATGCCCGGCAATATGAGCGGTCCCCAGATCCACTCGGTCGAGAACATCCAGCCGGATTTCGGGTTCATGCTCCCAGACATCCAGCGCGGCTGCCCGCACGATCCCGCTGTCCAGCGCCGTCAGCAACGCATCCGAATCGACGACCTCGCCCCGGCTTGCGTTGACGAACAACACGCCGGACCGGACTTTCTCGAAAAACCGGCGGTCCACGAGATGCCGCGTTGCGAAATGCCCGCGGTCTTCCAGCGGAACATGGAACGTAATGATGTCCGCCTCTTCGAGAAGCTTGTCCAGCGGAATCAACGCAGGGTCATTTTCGACCATGGTCCGTGGCGGATCATTGAGAAGAACTCGCAGTCCCATCGAGGAACACTTCCGGGACACCTCCCGACCCACGTGTCCGACGCCGATGATCCCGATCGCCAATTCGTCCAACAAAAGGCCGTGCGCAAGCACCATGTTCAGAGTAGCCGCGACTGCGTATTCCGCGACACTGCAGGCGTTGGATCCGGCGGCACAGCTCCACCCAATTCCCCGGTCTTCCAGGTAGGGCACGTCCATATGATCAATTCCTGCGGTCGCCGTGCCCACAAAGGCTACCGGGGTGTCCTTCAGCAGATTTTCATCCACCGTTGTTTTCGACCGGATGATCAGCGCGTCCACGTCCGTAAGAACGTTTGTGGAAATCGCCTCGTCCGGCACGGTGAGAACCGTCCCCAGCGTGCTGAATGCCTCTACGCCAAGCAAAACGGAGGATGCACAAACGATTTTCATGCCGCCAGTTTGGATCTGACGAGGGCCGCGAGCAAGGGCAAAAGCGGAGAAGTCTCTACCGGCGGAACCGATCCAGGACCCACTGATGCTCCTTCACAATGCTCTCCACTACGTCGCACGCCTTGAGCGAAGCTGGAAGGACATCAAAGGTGTAGGTTTCGATCTCGAGATGCGGACAGTCTCCCCGCCCCAATAACGAGAAAAACTCCGGCGTAAGATTCGCTGCCGTTGTTCCCAACGGTCCGTCGCCCTCCCAGAACAGGGGCACGTGGAAATGCACACGAATGCGCCGATCGTCTTCTTGTCCGCGCAATGCCCGCAGGGCGTCGGGCAAGTCCGTCCACGAATCAGGCGA
Source organism: Kiritimatiellia bacterium (assembly GCA_963578625.1). GTDB lineage: Bacteria > Verrucomicrobiota > Kiritimatiellia > SLOV01 > SLOV01 > CAUZEO01. Next base: position 6,057 of record CAUZEO010000291.1, read on the forward strand.
ACCACCTGGGTTTTCTCTTTTTACCTGGTGAAGGTAAACCGGCTCGTCGAACGGCCCTAGCGCTTCGCGTTGCGGCGATCGATTCACAACTTCCAGTGCGGCGCTGATCTGTACTTTCGTAATGCGAATTCCGGCATCAAGAACTCTTCGTGTGGATCGCACAAGATCTTCGAATTGAAGGGCCAGGTGGCAGGTGTCCAGGCAAAGTCCGAGATGCTTTCGAAGCATGGATTCCGCGGCTCCAGCACCCATTTTCGCCGAAGCTTCGAGAAGGGGGAGTCCGCGAAGAAGGAGCTCTTCTTCATAAAATCGAAGAAAGTCATCCGTCGATTCCAGATAGCAACAGGGCTCCGGCTCAAGGCCAAGGGAGAGGTCCACGCCGCGCTCTTGCGACAGCAGCCAGATCCGGTGAGTGCAGTCAACGAGATTGCGGACCATGCACTCACGGTCTTCCTTCGAGACGATCCACGGCTTGAAAGAGCAGGGCACGGTGCTGATGGTACCGGGACATCCGGCCGGCAGGATCTCGGCCAGAAGTTCGGCGAGCCGGACAGTGTAGCGGCTTCGGTCTTCCGAGCGCCAGTCCGGGCGGTACACACCCTCCTTCACGGGCACATCGTGAAATCGGCCATAGGGAAAGCCGTTGATGGTGAAGGCATACAGGTTTTCACTCCGCAAAAAATCGCGGAATATTTCAAGCGTCGCAGGC
>CAUZEO010000292.1:0-6758 GCA_963578625.1 Kiritimatiellia bacterium
TTTCTCCGGAGCTCTTTTTCAGGCAGGTAGGCGACCGGATTGTTTGCCGGCCGATGAAGGGAACAGTCGCTCGGGGCGCGACGGAGGAAGAAGATCTGGACCGGACTACGTGGCTGAAAAACTCCGCAAAAAATCGCGCGGAAAACATCATGATCGTGGACATGGTACGGAATGATCTGGGAAGAATTGCAGTTCCGGGATCGGTGGAAGTGCCATCCCTGTACGACATCGAACGGCACGAAACCCTTTTTCAAATGACGTCCACGGTACGGGCACGAACCGGGCATTCCCTCTCGAGCATCTTGGGCGCTCTCTTTCCCAGCGCATCCGTGACCGGCACACCCAAGGTCAGGACGATGGAAATCATCCGGGAACTGGAAGAATCGCCGCGCGGAATTTATACCGGTTGCATTGGGTACGCGGGCCCGGACCGGCGGGCGCGATTCAGCGTCGCGATTCGCACGGTGCATGTCGATTGCAAACGGGGAGTGGCGACCTACGGAACCGGCAGCGGAATCGTTTGGGATTCGGAGCCCAATGTGGAATATCTGGAGTGCGCCATGAAATCGAAAATCCTTGAACCGGTCGCGCCGTCATTCCAGCTTCTGGAATCGTTGCGATGGGATCCGGAGGAGGGCTACCTCTTTCTGGCGCGGCACATGAAGCGACTGCGAAGCACGGCCGCCTACTTCGGTTTCGACATAGAACCCCGGAAGGCCCTGCGTGAACTCCGGTCCAGCGCGGAGGGATGGGATAAGAAGCCGTACAAGGTTCGCTTACTCGCGCATAGCAACGGGGAGATATTCATCGAATCCGAGCCCATTACGGATCCTGGTTTTCGAGCCGGTCCCGACACGGACCCTGTCGTACGAACCGCCTGCCTGGCCCGCCGGGCGGTGGATGGCCGAAATACGTTCCTGCGTCACAAGACCACCCAACGAGCACCCTATGAAGAGGCAAAAGCGGGTTGCGAAGGGTATGAAGATGTAATTCTCTGGAATGAGAAAAAAGAATTGACCGAAACGACGGTTGGAAACCTGGTTGTTATCATCCATGGCGACCGGCTCACTCCGCCCATTCGCTGCGGTCTACTTGCCGGCACGTATCGGGCGGACCAGTTGGAGACTGGAACAATACGGGAACAAGTCCTGACGATTCGGGATCTGGAAAACGCCGACGCCGTCTACATGATCAATTCGGTGCGGGGATGGATTCGATTGGAAGTGTGCCTTCGGCACGATTCCTGATAGGTCCGTAGTTTCGGTACCTGTCCGCTTTTGCTCGTGCAAAACACCGCCTGCCGTGAGACTCTGCTCTGAATCCTCATGATGCCCGATCCGGAAGAGTTTGAAACGTTTGAGGAGATGGCGGATACCACCGCGGTCCGATTGGACCAGTCCGCATCCGGCCACGCGTTTCGTCTTTACAGCAGCCGCAAGTTTCGGCGGCTGGTGAATTTCGAACAGCAGAACCAGGTCGAGCAGGATCGAATCTTCAACGAGTTGGTCGTCGCTTTCGTAGTCATGACGATGCTTTTGCTGGAAGCACCGGATCTACGCGTACCCGACGAATTCAAGGAATACCTGGCGCTGCTGCATGGGAGAATCTCAAAAGCCCACATTGACTGCCTCCGGAACCTCGGCGTGCAGGATGAGTACTTGGACGATTGGGAAAAGCTGATCGATCTACGCTACCAGGAGTATGCAAAAGACAGGCACGATGTTCGAGTCGCGGCCATGGAACTGAAGGCGGCCGATGACGAACTGGAATTGAAAGACCTCCAAAAAATTCAGATGCTGGTGCCCGTACAGTCCACCGCAATCGGGTGCCACCACCACGTGTGCAAGGATGAAACCGTAGGACGCGACGATCTTTTCAAAATGACACTGGGATCTCTATCGGAATTTTATGTGAAAATCCGCGTAGGGCTGGAAGGCGGAACCATCGGTCCCCTGACACGCGCCCGGGCGGTTGTAAAACACATGGTCCGCCAGTATAGGAACAAAAAGCGCAAGCGGCCGTAGTGCAAGATCAAAACAGAGCCGGCGATTCCGTTTCTTCCTCTACTTCGGGGGGCGAATCGGGCTTCCGCTCGAATTGTGCGCAGGTGTCGGTGGCCTCCACGTCTTTCTTGTGTAGGCTACACCATTGCCGAAACGGGTTCACGATGTAGTTGTTACAATATCTGCACAGGCGAGACGCCTCATCCTCCTCAAAAATTTCAGGGACGACCACACGATCGGCATCCGTGAAGACCTTAACCTTTGCCGTACCCACAATCGGGAGATCCTCCTCGACGTCGAAAACATGCCCGCAGGACGAGCACTTCAGGATTTCCCCGGTTTTTTGAAATCCTTCGTAGACCGGCTCCCGGATCAGCAACGCATCGTTGTCGCATCCCGGACAATGAATTTCACCTGTAGGCAGAACAGACACTGTTGACCTATTGCAGATAATATTGAGAACTTTGTCGCAATCCCTGTCATACTCTTTATCGTTGTTTCTGTCGAATCCTGAATAGGCGCGCCACGACGCCGATCCGGAATTCCAGAATCTTTCTCATGCAAGAACGGCTCGCAAACTGGGGAAATTTTCCTGTCGTTGACGCGGAGGTGCGTTCGTTTTCGGGCGCGGGAGACCTTGCGGCGGAAATCGCAAAGTACGACAGGACCATCGTGCGGGGCATGGGCAGAAGCTATGGGGACGCATCCCTGGGCCCGCATGTGCTCTCCAGCCTGAAACTCAACAAGATTCTGGCGTTCGACGAAGCGGCGGGCATAGTGACCTGCCAGTCGGGTGTGACCCTGGCTGATCTGCTTGATGTGTTTGTGCCGCGTGGGTGGTTTCTGCCGGTCACGCCGGGCACCAAGTTCATTACCGTGGGCGGGGCTATCGCGGCCGATGTTCACGGAAAGAACCACCATCGCGACGGTTGTTTCAGCCGCCATGTCCAGCGGATAGCCGTGGCGAGGGGCGATGGAGAAGTCGTTGAGTGCTCGCCGCAGACAGACAGAGATCTGTTCGAAATGACGTGCGGCGGCATGGGTCTCACCGGCGCGATTCTCGAGGCCACGATCTCTCTCCGGCCGATCGAAACTGCGTTCGTAAGGGAGGAAATCCTCAAAGCCGAAAACCTCGACGAAATCATGCGGCACTTCGACGCATCCGAGGACTGGACCTACACCGTAGCGTGGATCGATTGCCTGGCCCGGGGAAAAGACCTGGGCAGAAGTCTTCTGATGCGGGGCGAGCACGCAACCCGGGACGAATTGGAAACCCCGGCACAGCGCGCCGATTCCCTTTCGCTCCCCCGGAAACGAACGCTGGCCGTGCCGGTCACAATGCCCGCCTGCCTGCTGAATCGTCACTCCGTTCGTGCTTTCAACGCCCTATACTATTGGAAAAACGCGCGAAATACGGCCCCCCATATTATGGACTATGACTCATTTTTCTATCCGCTCGACTTTGTGCACCAGTGGAACAGAATTTACGGTGCAGGGGGATTCACACAGTACCAGTTCGTCATCCCCCGGGATAAAAGCAGGGAGGGGCTAACGGAAATTCTGCAACGGATCGGCAAAAAAGGATGGGGCAGTTTTCTCGCGGTGCTGAAGCTATTTGGACGCCACGAGGAAAACCCAATGGCATTTCCGATGGAAGGCTACACGCTTTCCCTCGATTTTCCGGTTTGCGATGGGCTTCTGCCCTTCCTTGACGAACTGGACGAGCTGGTGGTTGGGTATGGGGGCCGTATTTACATGGCGAAGGACGCGAGAATGAGTAGAGACGCATTTGCGCGTGGCTATCCCAACGCAGAAAAATTTAAAGGCTTCGTCCGGGGCCGGAACCCGCAGCTCCCGTTCCGCTCCCGGCAATCCGACAGACTGGGGATTACCGAATGAGTAGTGTTTTAATACTAGGCGCCCACTCGGATATCTCGCAGGCAATCGCCCAGCGCTTCGGCCGGGAAGGATACGATCTGATTCTTGCGGCCAGACGGGCGGACGAGCTGGAACCGGCGGTAAAAGATCTTGAAATTCGTCACAAAGTACAGGCACGGGCGGTTGAGTTTGACGCGATCGGCTACGCGGATCACGAGGCCTTCTACGACGGGTTGGATCCGAAACCCGAAATCAGCATCTGTGTATTCGGGCTGTTGGGCGACCAGGATGCGGCCCGGCATGATTTTCCGCTGACACACCGGATCATCGATTCCAACTACACCGGCGCGGTATCGATTCTCAGCATCATCGCCAATGACTATCAAAAGAAAAAGGCCGGGACCATTATCGGTATCAGTTCAGTTGCCGGCGACCGGGGCCGCCAAAGCAATTACGTGTACGGAAGCGCCAAAGCGGGATTCACTGAGTTCCTGGCCGGCTTGAGAAATCGCCTCGCCCATTCCGAAGTTCATGTCATGACGGTAAAGCCGGGATTCGTCGCCACCCGCATGACGGAAGGCATGAAGCTTCCAGGTGCACTCACGGCACAGCCGGACCAGGTTGCAAAGAGTGTATTCAACGGGTTCAGGAAGAAACGGAACACCATCTATACGCTATGGATGTGGCGATACATCATGCTGATCATCCGCCATATCCCGGAATTCGTGTTTAAAAAGCTATCGATGTGAGAGCGGGGTGCGGGTATGCGGCTGAAGAGGACTTGAGGTAGGACACTAAACACTTCCCCTTCACCCGCACCGCTCCAGAACAGCAACTGCCTCCACGTGATTCGTGTGTGGGAACATATCTATTGGCTGCACACGGCACAGCTTGTAGACGCCGTTTTCACAGAGCATTGTGGCGTCGCGGGCGAGGCTGGAGGGTTTGCAACAAACATAGATGATTCTTGCCGGCCGAAGCTGAAGCAGGGTCTTGATCGTTTTCGGATGCATCCCGGCGCGCGGCGGGTCAGCGATGACTACGTCCGGCATTGTCAAATTCTCCTCGCTGCCCAGATCCTTAAGATCCATTTTGCGAAATTCGCAGTTTGTGACGTCGTTCAGCGATGCATTCTCAATCGCATTTTGAATTGAACCATCATAGAGCTCGATTCCGCAAATCTGTTTGCAGGAGGCGGCCAGGTGGAGGGAAATCGATCCCGTGCCGCAGTACAGGTCGAGAACAGAATATTCGGGTTTCAACTCCGCGAGATCCAGGATAGTGTCGTACAGGATACCCGCCTGCTCGGTATTGGTCTGGAAAAAGGAATTGGCGCCGATATCGAATTCGTTGGCACCGATCCGATCCCGAATAACACTTTTACCCAGGATGAGAAATTCCTGATCCCCGAACGCCACCAGGTTTTTCCGGTTGGTTACATTGTTGACAAACGAAGCCAGCGACGACCTGAGTGAACCCGAAAGCTCCTTCCCAAGAGCCTCCATGAGCGATTCGTCATGCCAGGATGTGACGAGGTTAACCATCACTTCTCCCGTGGCGTCCCCCTGCCGAACAACCAGGTTTCTGAGGAACCCCTGGTGGGTCTTGGTGCTGTAAACGGAAAGCTCCCGATCCATGCAGAACCTCCGGACCACCTCGAGGACCCGATTCATAGCGGGGCTGCCCAGGTAGCAATAGTCAATATCGATGGCCTTCGCGTATCGGAGTGGAGCGTGGAAGCCCAGCGCAAAATCGACAGACTTCGTCATTTCTTCCGTCGGCAAGTCGATCTCTTCCGGAAGCAGGAATCGTTTGTCTGAAAACGAGAAATCGACCTTGTTCCGATATCCGAACTGTCTCTTTGCCGGCAAAACGGGTTGCACGTCGGGGGCGGAGAAATTCCCGATATGCTCCAGCACATCGGCGACCTGTTTTCGCTTGATGCGCAGCTGTTCCTCGTAGCGGACGTGCTGCCACTTACAGCCTCCGCACACACCGAAGTGACTACAGGTCGGCCGGACACGCTCCGGCGATGGAGAGGCAACTTCCAGGAGTTTCGCCTCCAGAAACGCCTTCTTGATCTTGTAAATCTCGGCAATAACCCGGTCGCCCACCGCCACCTGCCCGCGGACGAATACGGCCACCCCCTCGTCGAGCCGGCCGAAACACTTCTCCGCCTCGCCGGCATCGATGATATCCACCTCGACGCGCTGCCCCTTGGAATAGATGGTTTGCAGAGGCTTCTGCTGCGTGGCTGTCGGTTCGGCGTTCATGGGCAAAGGAATCGGGATTCGGGATGTCGGGCTTAGGATCCAGGATTATAAAGTTTGGGTTCTATTGGGGACTAGCTTACTCGACTTTCGGGTCTCGCGCTAAATATTTCTACTTCTGAGTCCAGTTCCCGGCCCAGGCCCCCCGTGGCATGGGCATCCTGCCCGTGTCGGAGCGAGGACGGAGGAGGGATTGAGCACGAAAAGCGCAGACTCCAATCGTGCGCTACTTTTCTGCTCCTCTCGTTCCGACACGGGCCGGAGGCACCGTGCCACGGCGAACTTGGGCTCTGGTTGGGTTTCGTGGACTCGGGGCAGGAGCCCCATGCCACTTTCGATTGCCTGCCCAGGATTGCGGGCATATCATGTCAGTTTGAATTCCAAAAAGAAAACGATAAGACGAAATGCCAAGGACGCGAACCCTGCGGCGGACCGGGAGACGGTCCTTCGGGCCGCACGACTTTATCGTGGGCTGGACACGCTTTACCCGGATGCGCATTGCGAACTGGATTATGAGAATCCATTCCAGCTCCTGATCGCCACCATACTTTCCGCCCAATGCACGGACATCCGGGTCAACATGGTCACCCCTGCCCTGTTTAAGAGA
>CAUZEO010000293.1:0-6758 GCA_963578625.1 Kiritimatiellia bacterium
CACCCGAACCCTCTTGGAGTTCTTTCCGCATCTCGTCAGCCAGTTCCTGGAGACCGGGAACTGCGATCTTACCATGAGCGTAGCTCTCGAAAAATCCATCATCCAGCACGAGGTCTGCCACGGTCTGCCGGAATGTGCCCAGCAACTGGTCCGTGACCTGGATGCGCCAGGCGCTCCTCTCCCAAAGGGTGTCCGCATCCCAAGTGAAGGATGGGGGAATGCTTGGTGCAGGCGCGTATTGTTTGAGTTCGACCACCGGTAACGATCTTAACGGGTTAGCTGGAAGGCCAGATGAAGAGGCTTGTCCTCGAGAGGAGAAAAGAACGCGGGATCCATCGCCAAGTGCTCCGGGCGCGCATGGAGTTCCCGCACGGCCGGCAGCGAGTTGAACCCCGCAGCGGCCAGGGCCTGAAAGTAATCGTCTAACGTTTTGTGGATGCAGCGAACGGGCACGCGGGTTCCGTCGCGTCGCCAGATGCAACCCTCGAAAAGTTCATTGCGCCCGGAAAAGTAGCCGGCTTCGCCTCGTTGAAAGTAGAAGGGAGGATGCTCCTCGTGGAGGAAGGCAAAGAGGGGATGCGGAACGGTAAAGATAAAACGGCCGCCTTCACGCAGGACCCGGTAGACCTCCTGCATGATGGTGGTCATCTTTTCACGGTTTACGTAATTAAAAAGGAAGATGGCAACGACCATGTCAAGGTCCCCGTCCCCGAACCCGGAGAGCTCCGTTGCATCTGAAACGCGGTAGCGGATGCCCAGCGGGGATGCCCTCTCGGCGGCCTCGGCACCGTCGATCATCCTGCTGGAGGAATCAATCCCTTCGACTGAAGCGGCCCCGCGTTCCTTGAGTTGTCGGGCAAAATAGCCTTCCCCGCAACCGAGGTCCAGGACCCGTTGTCCCTGAATCGGCTCGCACCAGGACAGCACGAAGGGACGGGCGGTAAAGTCGGACAGGAGAATCGGTTCCGTCCGTTCCCAGTCCTGGGCAGACCGGTTGTAGAGGGTTTCGTTTGTTTCGCTCATGAACCGGGAGGCCTGTTCCGGGCGCGGTCGTGCATCCAGTCCCAGAACCGGGTGCGGAACCCAAGGGCCTTGAGCATGCCTTTGCGCAGGTCGATACGGTTCCCGGGGATTTCTGCAAAATCATGGGCAATGCGCAACAGGGCCTCGTGGTGATCGTCGTCGACTTCACAATGCAGCTCGAAGAATACGTAGTCCCGTCGCTCGATGGTTCCCAGGCGCTTGAGCGCCCGGATAATGGGCGAGTAGATCTTGTTCACGATGTTCTCGGTTCCCAGCCCGATGGCCCCTACGGCCTCGGCGGAGGATCCGTTTGCGAGCAGGAGGTAGAAGGATTCCCGCCAGCACACGACCTCGAGGGCATCATCTTGCCCATCGGGGTCGGGGTCTTGCACTCCGATGGCCCGTTGAAAGCGCTCAAAGAGCTTGGGGTGGGGAATGCCCTGGACCCAGGCGGGGTCGATTCCATACTCGGTAAGGATCTCCAGTTCCTCGTCATCGAGGGTGCCGCTTTCCTCGGTCAGGTTTTGCAGCAGGGTGTTGCGGTGGTCGGCCGATTCCAGCTTGGAGATGACCACGGTCAGGTAGCGCGGAAAATGCGCGCAGTAGCCAGGATATTGCTGGGCGAAGTCACGGAGGGCCCAGGGCAGGTCCGGCAGGTTTCCCTCGGCGAGATCGCTCAAATAGGGGTGGCAGACCGCGGGGTGTGCAAGAGCCTCCTCGACGAGCCCCTGCAGATAGGTTTCCGTCGGGGTATCGTCGGTGGACAATGCATCGGGGATGGCGGGGATCCTGGAGAGTTCAGACTGGATATGCTCGTCGGACCATTCTGTCCGCAGTCGTAATGACACCCGGGCTGCGAGGGCCTGCATCAGGTCGGCAAGCGCGCTGGGGTTGCCGGACAGGTTGGACATGACCTCCGCGTGGCGTAGCTTGATTACGCGGGCATCTTCTAGAACGGTGACAGTGGCAGATCTGGGACGTTGATCGACGAAGGCGATTTCCCCGACCACGTCGCCTGCCTCGACCGTGGCGAGGGTCTGCTCCCCATCTTCTGTTTTTCGAGAGACCCGCAAGGAGCCCGATTCCAGGAGGAAGAGGGCCCTCTTATGTTCGCCCTCCGTGACCAGGACGTCTCCCTGGGACACAGCGACCGGCTCCGCCATGCCCAGAAGCAGTTGATAGGTGTCTTCCGCCACATGCGCTTGGAGCTTCCATGGCGCATCTTGATTACTTTTAGAAAGGCTCATCTTCGTGGTCCTTCACTATATTGCTGTCCTCTACGGACCGAATAACCCATTCAATTCATTGATAAGAAATCGCTTTCCTGGCGGCGCGGGCGCAGGCCCGTCGATACCGGCCTGAAAGCTCGCTTTCATGGTGCGGAGGGTGTCACAACGGGGGCGGAAGCGCAAGAGCGACATCGAAGTCCCTCCGGTCGGTCCGGGGCACGCGGACCGACTGGAGGGGGCACCTTGGGGCCGAGAGAAGAGAGACCGCTCCCGGCGCGAAGGTTCAGCTGTTCGCGTACATGACCGGTTTGGTGTCGTAATCGGGAAAGGGATCATTGAGCCACGGCTCGATGGTGGTCTGAGCAGGAGGGTCTGTTCCGGAGAGAACACGGATGCCCTGCGCCCACAGGCCGCGAGGTGGCGGAGGATGCGCCCGATCACCTCCCGGTCGTGGGGCAGCACCCGCCGACTGCGGTGCACGTTGAAGCCGGAATGCACCCAACCGCGGAGCATCTGCGCCCGGCCCGGCACTACGTGATGTCACACCGGAAGCCACCGAGGCTGTCAGCAAACAGTTGATGCCTGGTTTTGGTTAGTTAATGCGAGCCGTATCACTTGAGAAAGTCCCAACGGCAATTCTTTAGCGACAGACAGCCGGCCTTCGAAATCAATCTTCCCGGCAGCCCGAAAGCGATCGCTGAATGCCTGGACGCCGTATTTCCGGCGATCCCTTACTGCATTGACTTGATTGGCGGCGCATATCTCGAGACGGATGAAGAACATATCGTGGCCTTTCGGCCCAGCAAGTAACAGGCACACGCCGTGCGTATGCGGTTCGCATCCCAAAGTGCCAGGTGCTCGCCAAGCGGAACGTTTTCCAACTGTGTTCAGATCTTGGCTTCTCTTTCATGGATTCTTTTTGTTGCACAATCGAATTCAAAACAGCGGCGGATTCTCGGATGTTACCGATCAATGTCGGTGCAATTGGGAGGAATTCGCACCGTTAAACAACGACAGAGAACTGTTGCATTTGGACTAATATTGAATCTTAAACTTCCAAAGCTTGACCCTCGCAGATGACCAACATAGCCTGCGTACTTATCCGACTTCCTAAGCTTCTTAGACTGAAAGGCATATCATGAGATTAAAAGCTACTTCGTTTTCCGTTGTTTTGTTTGCCGCAGGAACTGCCATGGCCAATTTTTCCGGTAGCGAAAGCGGCTTCTTCATCCCAGACCATAGTGCAGCCGGCATTACCAGCACGATCAACGTTCCCGTTAATGAAACGGTTACCGACGTGACTGTGACGCTGAACGGATTCTCACACACGTGGATTGGCGATTTGACGGTTCAATTGACAAGTCCCGGTGCTGGGCCCATGGACATCATGTGGCGAACTGGTGACGAGGAAGATGATTGTTGCAGCGACTCTTCGGACGTTTTCGGAAACTATACGTTCGCCGATGGCGGCGGCGATTGGTGGGCTGCTGCGTCAGCGGCCGGAAGTTCAGGCGTAATTCCCAATGGAACGTATGGCCCAACCGACTCAATGGGGGTTGCAACCTCTTTTGTGGCTACGTTTGCCGGTACGAATACGCTTGGAGGCTGGACACTGTTTATCAATGATCAAGTCCTTGGCGACACGGGGTCGCTGGGCAGTTGGTCCATCAATATCATGTCGGCCCCCATTCCAGAACCGAGCACGTTCGGTTTGGCTGTGTTCGGGTTTGCAGCCTGCCGGCGACGAAGATAAGCCGTCCTCACAAGGCGTAGATATCGAAATCACAAAGACCTTTGCATCAGGCAGGGGTCTTTTTGTTTTTGCAATATGTCGTGTGCCGACTGCATTTCCCGAGCAGGCAAATGCCGTGTATTGCTGCTTTGTTCCTCACGATGAAGGATGGGGCATCCGCTCTACGTTACAACCTGGTTGCGACCGGCCTGTTTTGCCGCCAGCGTTTTGGGCTCACGCGTTCGATCACCTCGGACGGACTGCTGTCCTGATCACTATCCAACTCGACCAAACCACGCTGAGCGTAACGCCAAAAGTTTCCCCGGTGGTAGCCCGATGTGTTTCGACAGGGCTGCGGATACGTTCGGCGATTTGACCTGCCGTTTCCAGGTTGGTGTTCGGCAGTACCAGGCAGATCTCTTCATCTCCGTAGTGGCCTACCCAATCGGCCGCGCGAAGATGTTGCTGGATCACGTCGCAGACTTCGGTCAACGCTTTATCGCTGGTTGGCCAACCAAATTGCTTGTTGACCAGCCCAAAATGATCCTGGTCAACCAACGCAAGGCAAAGTTTCTATTGATAAGAAATAGCTTTCCAGGCGCCGCAGTCCAGGAACTTGTTCACGATCTCCGGGATGATGGAGCGCAGGAATCCGTAGCGGGGTCATCAAAAACCAATGTCTTCTGAAATGAGGAGAATATTCCAGTCATCGTTATCCTCGTTGCCGACATTCGAAGGAAGGTTGCTGATATTATCCAATAATCCCCCAGAGAATGTTCATGGATTTCTCTCTAGGAAGCGGGTTTGCGAGCGATTATTCCGGGGCAATGGAAATCGCTCGCAAGCGAGCTTTCTACATTACTAGCATTCGCGCGAACCTCTTTTCTTTTGAGTATATCAGGTAGGGCGTGCGATTCCTTGCGCGCAGTCTCCCATCCTGGCAGCAGCAATGGCGGCGGCCAAGGGACTGGCCGCTCTACTCTTTGTCACAAAGATTAGGATTTATAACAGTTATTTGACCGCTCAACTCTGCTATTATATTTAATTTGTAATTACTAATTATTAATTGGCCGTCAAGGCCTATTGCTCAGTGGCCATAATCCTGAAGAACTGTTTTGGTTTTGTCGTATAACTAGTATTCGAACGAAAGGTGATTCTTGAGGTAACCCCGTCGGGGTTTGGCGTATTGCTCACTTCTGTTCCTGCCGCTGGGGACCAGTTCACGAGATCATCCGACTTCTCAACAGCATAAGTCACTGCAGGATTGTCTGTTCGCGCAGTATGCTCAACTGCGGGATTCCCACTATTTTCCGTAATCTTCGGGCTTTGGGTAGTATCATCACTGCCGGTGGGATCCAATCCAAAATAATACTCGTACTCATTTGTTTTCCCGTCGTTATCGTCATCTGCGGTTCTCGCTCCGACGGACTTCGAAGTGGCCCATAGATCATAAAGCGTTGAGCCACCATCAGAAAATGGATCCTGATCTCCTATCACGATAGAATCAATTGTCGAGAGGGTACTATTCCAACGAGAAAATTCTAAGCCATCAATTTGCACAGATTCTGCTATTACCGCGGAAGCAAGATGAGTTAAATCTGTCATTGAAGGATTGCCAGTCATTTCGCCCGCTTCGCCCACTTGCAAGTTCGCATTTACAGTAGTGCCATTGGCCTGTAAATGCAGAACGAATAACCACCGGCCTGCAGTATCAGAATTAATATTCAGCCCGCCGCTGACTGTCTTCCAGCCACTCCCTCCTAGCTCAAAACCCAGGCTTTTATTAATCGCTTTTCCCAAATAGCCCTGCTGTACTCCATTATTCATCAGTCTCATCCGGATAGAATGTCCCGAAGCCGGAGAGACGATGATAAAAAAATCGCGTTCCGGGCGGCGTGGGCGCAGGCCCGTCGATACCGGCCTGAAGGCGTGCTTTCATGGTGCTGAGGCTGTCACAACGGGGGCGGAAGCGCAAGGGCGACATCGAAGTCCCTCCGGCCGGTCCGAGGCGCGCGGACCGACCGGAGGGGGCACCTTCGGGCCGAGAGAAGACAGACCGCTTCCGATGCGAAGGTTTAGCCGTTCGCGTACATGACCGGTTGGGTGTTGTAATCGGGAAAGGGATCATCGAGCCACGGCTCGTTCGGAGTCTCACTGTCGTACATTTACCCGGAGGGTGCTGTGATCTGTTGTTTACTAACCAGGCCGTTATCGCTAAATTTCTTGGCTATCATGAATAGAACCTTTCGAGCCTTCATCTTTCTTGCAACCACATGGATCCCATTCGCCAACCAGGCAGCCGCGGCCGAAGGTTCCACAATGATCACCCGCCCCTCCAGCGGCATCACCGTGGCGGCGGCGGATTACGGCTTTTATAATTTCCATGACATCGCCGACTGCCAGCTCCCCTCGACCTCCGAGCGGGCCCGCAAGCACATTGACCTCTCGTCCCTCACCAAAGCGCAATGGCAAGCCCTCACCGCTGCAAAGGTCAACATATTCATGCACGTGGCCGATCATCAGGGCGACGGCCTGGATGAGACCTTTGACATCGTCATCAACGGCAACGTAAACACGTTCCCGACCAAGGACCTGGTCAAGTCCGGCGTAGGATGGTTCGGGAATTACATGGCAAGCGGCTGGTTCGGCTTCGACATTTCCAGGGACCAACTCGTGCACGGGCACAACGTGATCACGCTGCAGAAGAGCCCCGATGCCACAGACGAGGATGACGTGCCGATGATCGGGATCGACATCTTCGAGAATCGCGACGC
>CAUZEO010000294.1:0-6688 GCA_963578625.1 Kiritimatiellia bacterium
CTTCACCGCCACGAAGGCATCGACCAGATGGATGACGCCCATCGCATTGATGCGGAATGCCCGGACGGGATCCTGATCCGCCTCCGGAGGTGATGCCAGGCCCGCCAGATGGATACAGGCATCCGGACCCGTATCCCGAACCGCCGCATGGAGAGCCTCAGGATCCTCAATGTCGGCAACGACCTGAATTGTGGGGCCAGGGGAGCGGCCGAGGCCAAGCACTTCATGGCCGGACTCCCGGAGTTCCGCTACGACGTGGCGACCGGCAAAGCCATTTGCCCCCGTGACTAGGACCTTCATGACCGCTGCAGACGTGCCATGTCCGCATCCACCATCATCGTAACCAGTTCTTCAAACCCCACTTCCGGCGACCACCCAAGGTTCCCTGTGGCCTTCGAATAGTCGCCGATGAGCTGGTCGACTTCCGCAGGCCGGAAGAATCGAGGGTCCTTTTTCACATATTTCGTGTAGTCGAGGTCCAGATGGGAGAAAGTGTGTTCGCAGAAGTCGCGAACGGCGTAGTCTTTGCCGGTGGCCACCACGTAGTCATCGGGTTGGTCTGGCTGGAGCATCATCCACATCGCCCGGACATAGTCGCCCGCGAATCCCCAGTCGCGGCGGGAATCCAGGTTTCCCATCCGCAGCTCGTCGGCCAGCCCCAACTTGATCCTCGCCACGCCAGCGCTTATTTTACGGGTCACGAATTCCAGTCCCCGCCCGAGGGCTCTCGTGGTTGAACAATATCCCCTACACGGCATACAGGTCATAACTCTCGCGGTAATTAACGGTGATGAAATGTCCATAGACTTTGGCGACCGCGTACGGGCTCCGGGGATGGAAGGGGGGTGGTTTCGGATTGAGGGACTTCGCGCACCATCCCGTATACGGCATATCCTTTGTCCAGGAGCAGCTCGGCAAGGTAGGATCCATCTTGACCGGTAATTCCGGTAATGAGCGCTTTCCGATTATCCATTGGGTTGTCTTCTTGTTGTCGTATGCCGGCTTTTCAGCTCCAGGCCTCCGCGATCGTATCCCGGCCCCGGATGACGATTTCCGGGGGTGTACCCGGCCGAGGTTCCAATACACAACTAATATTACGATGGCCGTACTCCGCGTAGCGCGAGAAATCGATGGCCCCGTCAGGCGGCATCAGGTGGTCGTGGCCAGGTGGACGGACATCGTGCAGATGCATTCCCGCCAGATGCGGGCTGAGTTTCTCCAGCCATCGATCCATCCGGATGAAGCCCAGGTTTTCCCGGATCTGGGCGTGACCAATGTCGTGCCAGTAGCCGATGGGCCCGTGACCAAAGTGTTGAAATATCTGCTCGAACTCTGTTTCGGTGGGGAACGCTTCCCAGGTAGGGAGAATTTCCAATGCGAGCTGAACCCCGGTTTCCTGCAATGTGGGCACCAGTTGCTCCAGGCATTGGAAGAGAAAGGGCAACTGCTTCCCCGCTTTCCGGTCACGGCGGGCCTGTAGTTTCATCATGCACCGATCGTACTCACGCGAATACTGCTTTCCCGCCTCCACAAGTTTGCGGAGCTCATTTGTCATCGGCTTCATCTCCACGTTGCCACTATGGGAAACTACGGTTCCGGCACCGAGTTCTGCGGCGAATCGGATCGTTTCGAGGGTGTGTTTGACCGCACGCTCCCGAATCCGCTGCTCAGAGGATGCAAACGTGTAAATTTCCGGGTGGGATTTAAATGTGCCCATCGGAACGGGGCAAAAATTGTGGAGGCTGCCCACGACGACTGCCTCTTGCCGGACCATATCACGAATGCCTGGTACCAGGTCGTATCGGGTGTCATACCCAAGCTCTACCCGGGTAAAGCCGAGCGCAAGAATCTCTTCGATCATCGCCGCGCCGTCTCTATGGCCCGCAGCGTTCCAGCGTGTTGTCAGTGCAAAGTGCAGGAATCAGTAGCGCCGTGAGCGTGCTCGGGCAGCTTTTCGCCGCTTCTTCACGCTGGGCTTCTCGTAGTGCCGATGGGCACGGATTTCGCGCATGACGCCTTCTTTATCCAGCTTCTTCTTCAGCCGGCGAAGGGCGCGTTCGAGAGGCTCTCCCTTTCGGATTTTGATTTCAGATATCGTCGACTTCACGCATTTCCTTTCCGTTGCCCTCTGAACCCAATGATTGATTCAAGGGCCGAGAAACCGCGAAAGCTAGAGAATTCGTCCTGGATTGTCAACCCTTCGGCGAGAAAACTCGAAGTACTTCACCCGATCCGATGGTATGTAAACCCTAATTTGGCCATCACTTCGCGGTCGAACATGTTGCGCCCATCGACGATTACCGGGACGTTCATTGCTTCTTTCAGATTTTGGAGGTCGATTTCCCGCAGTTGGGGCCAATCTGTGAGTATCAGGAGCAAATCCGCGCCCCGCGCACATTCCACAGGATCTTCGATGTAGGTGTTTCCCTGCACGATTTCCTGGAATTTGGCGCAGGCGATGGGGTCCCAGAGCCGGAGATTTGCCTTCAACTCCTGCAATTTCGGGACGAAATAGAGGGAAGGCGACTCGCGAACATCGTCGGTGCCGGGCTTGAAGGCGAGGCCCCAGATCGCGATGGTCTTCTCCTGAACCACCCAGAGTTCATGGCGGATTTTCGACAGAATGTGTTCACGCTGAGCCTGGTTGATTGCCTGAACTTCCTTCAGCAGTTTGAAGTCGTAGCCAAGCTTGTCGGCGATGTGGACGAATGCGTCCACATCCTTTGGAAAACAGGATCCCCCGTATCCCACGCCGGCATTGAGGAATTTCTTGCCGATCCGCGTATCCAGCCCCATGCCGTGAGCTACCTCTTCGACATCAGCTCCCGCCAATTCACAAACCCGGCTGACCGCGTTTATAAAGGAAATTTTCATGGCAAGAAATGAATTGGAAGCGTGTTTCGTCAGTTCGGCGCTGGCGATATTGGTTCGAAGGAAATCGCATCCGCTCCGGTCGATGATGGGCTGGTAGACGCTCTTCAGAAGGTCATGGGCCCGGTCTGATTCCACCCCCACCACGATGCGATCAGGGTCAAATGCATCGGCCAGCGCCGTTCCTTCCCTCAGAAATTCAGGATTTGAGGCGACATCAAAGTCCACGTCCTGGCGCCGGTATTTTGCGACGGTGCGCTTCAACTCCTCGCCGGTGTTGACTGGAACCGTACTTTTCTCTACCAGCAGGCGGTAGGAGGTCATGTTTTCCGCTACTTTGCGTCCGACCTGTTCGACATAGGAGAGGTTCGCCTCGCCGAGGTATCCCGGGGGAGTGCCGACCGCGATGAAAATGACTTCCCCAAAGCCGGTTCCTTCTTCAATCGAGTCGGTAAATCGAAGCCGGCCTGCCTTGACGTTTTTGCATACCAGTTCCTCCAGACCCTCCTCGTAGATCGGAATTTGGAGCTTTTTGAGCATTTCGATCTTCTTGTGGTCGTTGTCGACGCAAAGAATCTCGTGCCCGATTTCCGAGAAGCATGCGCCTGTCACAAGGCCCACGTATCCAGTGCCCACGATCGTTATTTTCATTCCAATATCTTATCAAATTCAGGGGAAAACCACAACCCGGCATAGAAAAAATGGACAAAGTTTGCGGTTGATCGCTTTACTCTGCCGCCCCGGCATGTATGATACGGGGTCCCCTTGACATAGGCACCGGGGGCAAGAGGCATCAGGACACGATTCCGCGGGAGATCGGATCGCGTTCGGCGGAGCACTAATGGATTACGGTAGACACACCGAGACCTTCGTCTGGGGCTGCATTTTTATGCTGAGCGTTCTTCTTTGTCTGAACCTGACTCCCTCGCGGAGCCGGGCAGGGGAAGAGGACAGGACGGTTCCCCTGTTTGATGAATCACAGCCATTGATCACCGGTGCGCCGGCAGCTGAAGCTCTCCCGGGACCGGCTCCGGGCCCACCTCTCGATTCGCTTTTCATTGAAGCCATCGTCCAGGTTGAATCCAGGGGCGAGTCGGATTGTGTCGGACTTGCCGGGGAACGCGGGTTGATGCAGATACAGGAGACCACATGGAACGAAGTGACACGTGATCTTTTCGATGAAGCAGTCTCCTTTGATTCCGCATTCGACTCGGTGCTGAATCGACAGGTCGGCGCCGCATACCTGGCGTATCTCGATGGGTTTCTAGGGGAACGCCGGAACGAATGGAATGGCATGACGATTCACGCTATGCTTGCAGCCTGCTACAACGCCGGTCCTACCTGCGTGGCGCGCGCGGGTTTCGATCTGGAAAGGCTTCCCCTCATCACCCAAAGTTACGTCGAACGAGTGACTGCTCTATACGGTTACTACCTTCGGCAAGACGCCCCTAACCGCTGATTTTCTTTTCCGCTTCGATCCAGCAAAATCCGCCGGGTTGCGCGGTCAGTTGGATTCCTCGGCGATGTAGTAGGCCGTTTGCTGCACTTCGAGATAGTAGGCTTCCGCCGACAAGAGGGACTTGGCGCGGGACGTTTTCTTCTTTGCCGTCCCGGTTGTCTTTTTCGCGGACGCTTTTTTGACGCCGGACTTTGATCGGGCCGTCGTTTTTTTAGCGGCCGATTTCTTCGTGGCGGTTTTTTTCGCCGCTGGTTTCTTTGCGGCTGGTATTTTTGCTGCCGTGACTTTGCCTTCCCGGTTGGTTCGTTTTGTTTTGAAATTCAGGTCGATTTTTTCCTGACCAAGCGTCCCGAATTGCTATCGCCAAGGTTCGCCCGAGGTGTATGATGCGCGGACTCACGAAGGCAAGATGAAGATGGTGCGGATACTGGAGAAAGTTCGTGTTACAGACGTTGGAACAGGAATTCAGTGATTGGGCATTCGCGGCATTTTCGGCCGCGTTTCCCGATGCCGCTCTCGTGCGTGACGAGGTCTCGGTCGTTGCCACATCCGAGAAGGGATTCGGGGACTACCAGTGTAACGCGGCCATGGGTCTCGCGCGCGTACTGAAGCAGGCCCCGCGCGCGATCGCTGAAGCAGCGGTTCAGGCGATTGAGGCTCCGAAATCGGTCGGCCGGATTGAAATCGCCGGGCCGGGGTTCATCAATTTGTACCTGGATGAGGGCTGGATGAGCACCCGGCTCGAGCAGCTATCAGCAGAACCCGACCGGATGGGGGTGCCGGAAGCCGGTGCCGGAAGGACTGTTGTACTGGACTATTCCAGTCCGAACATCGCAAAGCGGATGCACATCGGCCATATCCGGTCGACCGTCATCGGCAACGTGCTGGACCGCATGCACCGTTTCCTGGGGTATCGGGTGATTTCGGACAATCACATCGGCGACTGGGGGACCCAGTTCGGAATATTGATCATGGGCTACCGGGAATTCCTCGACGAGGATGCACTCGGTCGGGATCCGGTCGGAGAGCTGGAGCGGATCTATGTCGCCAGCAGCGAGCGGGGCGCCTCGGACGAGGAATGGATGAACCAGGCCAGGGAAGAGCTTCGCAAGCTTCAGCAGGGCGATCCCGAAAATACGGAAATCTGGACACGATTTTTGGACCTGAGCCGCGGTGAATTCGACGCAATTTATGAGCAACTGGGAGTCACCTTCGATTTGGAGCGTGGTGAAAGCTATTACCGGGAGCGGGTTCCCGGATTGCTTGATTCACTAAAGGAGGAGGGCATCGCCAGGGAAAGTGAGGGGGCGCAGGTCGTTTTTCTGGAAGAAGAAGAATTGCCGGTCTGCATCGTGCAGAAAAGCGACGGCGCTTCCAATTATGCGACGACTGACCTGGCCACGATCCAGAGTCGTGTCGAGGAGTTCAACCCGGATGCCATTGTGTACGTGACGGACAAGCGGCAACAGACGCACTTCAAGCAGATTTTTGCCATCGCAAGCAAGATGGGCGTCAGTACGCGGTTGGAGCATGTCTGGTTTGGCCTGATGAGCCTTCCCGAGGGAGCGTTCTCAACCCGGGACGGGAATGTCATCCCTCTAACCGCTCTTCTGTCTGAGGCGCAGCGGCGGGCTCAAAAGCTTGTCGAAGGTTCCAGCCCCGGAATGAGCCCCGAGGAGCAGGAGAACGTGGCGCGCGCGGTAGGAATCGGTGCGGTCAAATACGCTGATTTGAGCCAGAACCCGCAGAGTGATGTAGCCTTCACCTGGGAAAAAGCGATGTCGATGGACGGGAACTCGGCCCCCTATCTACAGTACGTCTATGCGCGAATTTCCAGTGTGTGTGACAAATACAACGATCAATTTCCCCAGCTGGATCTCGAGAATTTCCCCATCCTCTTGATCGAGGCAGTGGAGCGCCAGGTTGCCGCGCACCTGCTTCGGTTTCCCGAAGCGCTTTTGCGTGCCTGCAGGCAGTACCGCCCCAATCTTCTCGCCGACTACCTGTACGAGTTGTCCCAGAACTACAACCGGTTTTACCAGGGCGTGCCTTTTCTGAAAGCAGAAGAAGGAACGCGGGAAAGCCGGGTCAGGTTATGCGGCCTGGTAGCAAAGACCCTCCAGGTAGGACTGGGGCTTATGGGGATCGAGGCGCCAGAAAGAATTTGAGAAATTTCAGATTTTTGAGTTTGAATTGCCCGTAAGGGTTGGTTCCCGAAACCAACCAAAAACAGGGCGGTTTACCCCCACTGATACCGGGTTGTTACAAAAGATCGATAGGCGTACGCAAATGGTCCAAGGTAAGGACGAGCGCGTCTACATCACTGTCGGTTCGTCGCCGTCGAGGAATCCGTGGAGT
>CAUZEO010000295.1:0-6675 GCA_963578625.1 Kiritimatiellia bacterium
TTTTCGGGAAGGCGCTCCACCACCGGCGGCAGCTTGCCCGCCTGCACCCGCTCCGCCAGCATGGGCGCCTCACGGTACTCAGCTGCCGCCGTGCCCGCGAACAGAACAAAGATCGCGATGAATTGACGAAAGCTCATTGCACGTACTCTACCTCTCACACCGAGGTCGTATCAGATCGTCGGTCTCATCCCACAGGGGGCCGGTAGTCAAGAATAAATTGGGAGTACAAAGAGCGGTTTGGTCTGAATGCTGTGCCCGGATTGTAGAATTCCTGAGATTACTGGCCGTTCTTCGGCCCATGCTAAAAAATAAAGCAAGAAATTGCGAGGCAAATACCGGGATTCTGCGCTAAAATGGATCGAATTTGATACTGATTATGAGATCTCATTCGATTCTCAACAGCAGAAAAACAGAGTAATCGGTAACTGGGCATTAAGGTAAGGAGTAGAGCACGTGAATAAACTGACGATCAAATCTTGGATTAATTCTTGCACTCAGTTCATTTTGAGTTTTGGGGTAATTGGTCTTCTGCTCGTGCCGTGTGCGCACGCCGCCGTCGTCGGCGAATGGGATCTCAATGAAGGGAGTGGGACGACGGCGGTCGATTCATCGGGAAATGGAAACAACGGTACCCTCTTCAACGGAACCGGTCAGGCACACTTCTTCACGGATCCCGTAAATGGCGGCGGGGTGGATCTGAATGGTACGGGTGACTATATCGACTTCGGCAATTCGCCCATTTGGAATTCCGTCAGTATCCCGTTTTCGCTCGAGGCCTGGTTTGTCATCGACAACAGGGGGAACAAGCCGATCCTGGGCGTCACGGAACCCACTCCTAAGTTTGCCTTGGAAACCGGCAATTTTTCTGGAGGCGGCCTAGAAGGCGCAGCAGGATTTCAGCTTTACCCCGGCAGCGATAATTTTCCCAATAACCCCAACCATCCGAGAGTTACAAACGTCCTAGTCCACCTGGTCGGCACCTATGATGGTACGAATGCGATACTCTACAAGGATGGGACGCTCGGACCCATGAGTACGGTGCCGTACACGAATATGCCGCTCGTAACTACCAATCCCCTCCGCGCCGGTGCGACTCATTCAGGGAGCGGCGCTTATGCTGGACGAATCTACCACTTGCGAATCCATGATGTGGCATTGACCCAGGCCGAAGCATCCGCAAATTACAACGAAGGCCCCAACCCCGGAGGCGTAACGGTTTCGTCCACCAATGTCGTGGTGGCGGATACGGCCGGGGTGACTTATTCAAGCGTGGTGGATAGAGTCTACCGTCTTCAGTCCACCCCGGACCTGGTGTCGTCGAACTTCAGCGATACCGGGGCCTTCGCCGTCGGCGATGGCGGGGGCATGACGCTCTTCGATCCCGCCGGAACATCCACGTCAAAGAACTACCGGGTCCAGGAGCAGCCATAGTGCGGGGGAACAGGCGTTGAATCAGATTCTTCTGGAGTCAGGAGATTCACAAACGAATCTCCCGGCATGTAAGTGAAATAGAAGTTGGCACATTGTTTGCCGCGGGTCCCGATAACACAATCGTACCGGAACCTTCCACGATCGCCCTGTTGGCGTTGGGATTCGGCGCCATGGCGGGATGCCGTCACCGGCGGCGTCGAGAGTAGTCCGGACGTCACAGATAGCGTTCATGGCGCACAGCCGAAGGCGACGCCCGATTGAAAGGCAACCGGACCGGGGGTCGATCCAGACCCCCGGCTCGTTGGGGTCGGGACCGCCGGATTGCTATCACCAAGCGCCGGCGGCTTGAGTTCCGGGGTGGATACGAGTACAGTATTCTCCACGGAGAATTGAACTGCTATGCATGAAACGTCCGCTATATGTCCGTCGCCCTTCGTGATCAGGCGAAGGTGTAACCGAAAAGCCTTCACACTCATCGAGCTGTTGGTGGTGATCGCGATCATCGCCATTTTGGCATCTTTGCTCGTGCCCGCGCTTAAAAATGCAACCGCCGTTGCGAGGGCCACCGCCTGCAGGAGCAATCTTAATGAAACCTCGCTCGTGATGACGATTTATTTGGGCGATCACGACGACCAGTATCCCTTCACGCGCGATATCTTCCTCCTGAACGGCGAACAGTTCTGGTATCAACAACTCATGCTCGGAGGATATTTCGAGTTCACGGACGTTCTATTTTGCCCAAGCGTAACGACGGCGACCGATACAAAAGACTATGCGCTTTACTGGGGAAGAACCAGTTACGGAATGAACGGTGGGCTGGAGTACGACTACGATAACGGGCTGGTCAGTCGGGCTTACCTGACCGACATCGGTTCGCCTTCCAGGACGATTTTCACGGGGGATACGTGGCCTGCCCTAGGACTCCTGTGGGACGGGAAACCCTATCCTGGCTACGGCGTGGGAGGCAGGATCTATTCCGTACCCCGGTGGGGATTATGGCATAACTTTGTCGCCTGGTCACGGCACAACGGCGTGTGTAACGTCTCGTGGGTGGACGGCCACGTGGAAGGGGTGGCGGCGACCAACCGGGAGGATCCCTACGCCCAGACGATCTACGATCAGGAGGCGTTGACGACGCAGTCCACCCCGGACGTTGGGAACGACTACTGGGATCGCAACTGAACCTCGTCGTTGTCATCTGCCACGACTTGGGCCGATATTTGGGATGCTATGGCGAGCCCGGTGTCCGGTCACCCAACATCGATGCATTTGCCGCTTCAGGCATACGGTTCGAAAACAGTTTCTGCGCGGCGCCCCAGTGCAGTCCATCCCGGGCCGCTCTGTGGACGGGACGGTACCCGCACGCGAACGGGGTCGTGGGACTCACCCAGGGGAGTTTCGCGAACGACCTGAATCACGATGAAAAGCACTTCGCCGAAATCCTGCGCGACGCCGGATACGACACGCACTTGTTCTGCGTTCAGCATGAGGCCCGTTCGCCGGAACGGTGCGGCTATACAACGGATCATGGTCGCGGAGTTTGTACCACCGTTACGGATCACTTCGTCGAATTCATCGGACATCGGACCGACGCCGATCCGCCCTTCTTCGCCCAAGTCGGGTTCATCGAGCCGCATCGCCCCTTCACATTCGAGAACGTGAGACCGTTACCGCCCAATGAGATCACCGTTCCCCCCTACCTGCCGGATATTCCGGAGTTGCATGAGGATTTCGCGGACCTCGAAGCCACCGTCGCCTATCTCGACGGTGCGTTTGGCCGGATCCTCGAGGCGATCCGTTCTTCGGCCGTGGCGGAGAAGACGATGATCGTCTTCACCGCCGACCATGGGATTCCTTTCCCTCGCGCGAAAATGACCCTGTATGATCCGGGTATCGAGGTACCACTGATCATGACCGTACCGGGCCTACTCGGTGGAGTCACACATCAACAGATGATTCCGAATGTTGATGTCCTCCCCACCCTGCTCGACCTGCTGGATCTCCCGCATCCTCCCAACCTGCATGGCAGAAGTTTTGCCGGCTTGCTCCGGGGAGAATTGTACCGGTCGAACGAAATTATCTTTGCGGAAAAGACCTACCACATCTACTATGACCCCATGCGTGCAATCCGCACCAACCGGTGGAAACTGATCGCAAATTTCGAGTGCACCCCGTGGCAGGAGTGCGCCCTGGATTACTTCAATAACGACAAATCGGTCGTAGAGGTCGCCAAGGCGTTAAACCTGCCGGACGACCGAACGCTCCATCCCCCGTTCGAATTGTTCGATCTGCGGAAGGATCCCTACGAACAAGAAAACCTGGCGGACAATCCAACGCACGAAGAGACCCGAAATGAGTTGACATGTTTGCTGAGAACATGGATGCAAGACACCAACGACCCCCTCCTCGACGGCCCCATGACGCAAGGCGCCTATCGTAAGAGAATGGCGAAGTTCAAGAAGATCTCCCTGTAGGCGCGACCGAGACCCCACCGAACTTGTTCGGTGGTGAACAGGATTCTGCACTATGAGCGAAAAAAAGAAAAAGAAGAGCCCGGTTCGCGCGAGAACGGGGCTCCGCTCCTACATCGCTCTCTGTTGGGCTCTTATTCTTTCGTTTCGGGGCATAGTGCGGAATCATTCGCACCACCGAGCAAACTCGGTGGTGGCGTTCACTTGGTGTACTCCCTACGTCGGCTCGCATGTTCAGCCCGCTTTGTGGATAACGTGCAGGACAAGCTCGTGGGGGGCGCGTCTCTTGAGATTCGCATGCTTTTTCAGTATGCCAGTCCTATTCGCTCAAGGTGCAACCGAGCTGCAAAACATTGCAAATGGCAAGCCCTACACGATGTCATCCCCGCCCAACTATTCCCATTGTACAGACGAAGGGGATCCGTCGGATCTGACCGATGGAGTGGTATTCGAGGAACCGGACTCCTTGTGGACGCAGAAGAGCACGGTCGGCTGGTCACGCAGACGGGGTCCCCTCCAGATCACGCTCGACCTGGGAAGCGTTGAACCGGTCCGGGGCGCCTCATACCATACCGCGGGGGGCGAGGTCGGAGTCAGTTTTCCGACCACCATTGCCGTGCAGGTCAGTGAGGATGGGAAGACGTTCTATTGGGCCGGCGACCTGGTCCGGCTGGACGAAAACGCCCCACCGAGGGCGTACGCGGGATATTTCTATCACACCTACCGAACCGATAAATTCCAAACCAAGGGGCGGTACGTTCGCTTTGAAATTGCGGGTGCGGGAGAATATGTATTTGTCGATGAGATCGAAGTGTACCGGGGCGATGACGCCTTCCTTGAAGAGGAGTACCCGGGTGAACCGGTATCCGCCGCCCAGGTTGTCGATCCCGCGCGGTTGACCCGGCTCGGGGCCTATCGGCGGATTCGCTCGGACCTGGAAACCACCCGGGCCCTGGTGGAAGAAACCGCGCCTGAAAACCAGGCTGATTTGTTGCACCGATTGAGTGAGATTCGATCCGCCCTCTATCAGTCGCAATTCCCCGCGGAACCGGCGACGTTCAAGGCGATCGTCCCGTTCAACGAATATCACCGCCGGGTGTTCGGGATTTACAGTCATGTGCTGCCCAAGGGTGATGGTTCGGGAATTACGATCTGGCACACGCCCCGGTATAAGATTCTTTCGCTGTTTGAAAAACCAGGCGAGCCTCTCTCGGAATTGACCGTGGAGATGATGCGGAATGAGTATCGGGCGGAGGTGTTCAATATCACCAACGCGTCCGAGAGCCCGATGGAGATTTGGATTCGCATTCAAGATCTGCCCGGCGGCCGGAATCCGGCTTACGTCCGTCCACACCAGGTGGAATATGTAGACACGCGAATGGGGGAGGTCGTTGCCACTGCGCTTGTGCCCTTGGAGGAGAACGACGGCGCCTATCGGTCCAATGTAGCCGCGGGGATGACCCGCCAGATCTGGCTTTCGGTCAATCGCCCCGACATCGACCCCGGCCGCCACCGTGGGCGGATCGGTATCGTCTGTGGTTCAGTCAAAAAGGAGATTCCCTTCACGCTGTCCATTGCCGGGACTCGTTTCCCTGATCGCCCCGATTACTCGTTAGAAATGTGGGACTACCTTGCCGACATGAACCCCCCGCGATACGGGACAACGGAGATGAACCGGTCCTCCGCAATCCAGGATATGACCGAACATTTTGTGGATACCGTGTGGGCGGAGTGGGGGTCCTTACCCCAGATCAAATCCACGTCCGGCGTCGGCAGGCCGATGTGGGATTTCGATGCGATGGGCAACTTGACGGCCGAGATCGATTTTTCCGGTTGGGACAGGTTCGTAAAAATGTCGCCAGGCGCGAGGTATTATATGGCGTCCCATCACTTCCATGCCAAGGAACTCTTTGGCGGCCTGGAGCAGGGCACCGAGGCATTTGACCGGGCTCTTGCCCAATTCGCTGCTCGTTGGGCTGAGCACAACCGGGAAATCGGCCTGAAGCCACGCCAGGCAGGCATCTGCTTCGTTGATGAGCCCAGCACCCCGGACACCTTCAGGATCACCTATCTTTTCGCCAAGGCGTTCAAAGCGGGCACCGATGAGATTCTCCTGTGGAGCAACCCGGTAGTCACCGAAACGGACATCAAGTATTTTCAAGAAGCGATGGAGCATTGTGACATCATCTGTCCGAACCTGGAGGAGTTCCGCCGCGGAAAACCGGAGGTTCGAGACTACTACAGGGAGCTGCAAACCCAGGGCAAAAGTCTTTGGTTTTACCAGTGTGGTGGACCGACACGCATTGGGAATACGGCATACTATCGCCTTCAGCCGTGGTACGCTGGCCGGTACGGCGCCACCGGCGGTGGTTTCTGGGCGTACGCGGACGGGGGGGGCAACATGGACAGTTGGAATGATTACCCAGCCGTACGCGGCACGAGTTTTACACCCGTATATTTCTCGTCGGATCACGTTACGACATCGAAACACTGGGAGGCCGCCCGGGAAGGAATCCAGGATTGGCAATACTTGAAAATGCTGAAAGATCGCATCGCCGAACTCAAGAAGTCCGGGCACGACAGCGGTCATCTCCAGGACGCCGATCAACTTGCCGAAACTCTTGCGCAATCCGTACTGGATCAAGTAGCGAGTGAGTTTGGCACCTGGTATTCCGCGAAGTTGCGCGAGGACCCATCGGCAATCGCCGAGAACGCCAGGTTAAAAGCGTTACGAATGTTGGAGAAGCTTATCCCTTAGCACGGGTATGTGACC
>CAUZEO010000296.1:0-6640 GCA_963578625.1 Kiritimatiellia bacterium
GGGTACCGGAAGATATCCATGCGGATTCATTCCTGCGCCAAGAATGCAATGTACGTCCATCATGTCGCCGACGATTTCACGGGCAAAGTCGGCGACTTGGGTTGTCGAGCATACGAGAATCTGCTTCTCTTGCTCCTCTGCCGGCGCAGCGATTTGCAGGGCGGACACGGCACAACTAACAGCAATGACAAAACGCCATATATTTTTCAATATTCTCCTCTGCCATTAAACGAACTTGCAATTTTGATTTATGAAAATTACTCTTTGATAGAGTCCACGTCAAGGATTTGATATGCCGAGCAGCACAGTCGAGAATTACGTCAAGCAAATTTTTGTTGAGCAGCAGCGCCGTGCGGGAAACCTTGTTCCCATGGGCAGAATTGCGGACATCATGGAAGTAGTGCCCGGAACGGCGACATCAATGGTCAAAGCTCTGGCGGAGTCCGGTCTAGTAACCTATGAACCAAGGGAGGGGACTCGCCTGACGGAAGGAGGAAAAAAACTTGCTCTCCACGTCCTCCGGCGGCATCGCCTTGTCGAGCAGTTCCTGGTGGAATCGCTGGGTCTCGACTGGTCCGAAGTTCACGAGGAAGCGGAAAGCCTGGAGCACACGATTTCGGAGAAAGTTCTGGAGCGAATGGATGAAATTTTAGGTCATCCTCGCTTTGATCCCCATGGGGATCCAATCCCTTCATCGACAGGGGCCATGGAATCGTCGACCTTGAACCCGCTGGACAGTTGTACGGAAGGTTCGCGAGCCCGGGTAGCGCGGATATTGGACCAGGACCCGGCGTTTCTTCAGTTCATCGATCGGAGCGGATTGACACCGGGGGTATTCATCGAGGTGGTATCGAAGAACAGCGCTGCGGATGCGCAGACCATCCAAATCAAGGGTGGACCATCAATGACACTGGGCCTGACTGCCGCCATGAAAATTCTGGTCCACGTACAGGACCCGGCGGCATAGGCTATCCCCTACTTAATCGGTGCGGAATTGCCGCCCGGGTCGCCTTCGATCTCTGGTTCGGATTCAGAGATCCCGGTGGCTTCGACACCAGTTCCACCGCGCTCGGAATCCGAGGAGGCGGGTTGTCCATCCTTTCGAATATAGACCTCAACACGCCGGTTTTTCTGCATATTTTCTTCCGTGTCATTCGGAGCAACCGGCCGGTCGAACCCGTAGCCTACGAACGTAAACCGGTTCTCGTTGAAGCCGGCGTTATCCACGAGGTAGTCGCGCACGGCTTTGGCGCGACGCGTTGACAGCGTCAAGTTATAGTCCCGCTTGGAGGTCTTTCGCTTGTCCGCATGTCCCTCGATTCTCGCGGAGGCGTCCGGATACCGCATCAGGGCCTTACTGATGACATCCAACTCGTCGTAATCGTCGGGGCGGATGATTGCCTTGTCGTAGTCGAACTCGATGTACAATGTGTACACCATCAGGTCATCTGATTTATCGAGGGGGTTGGTTTCGTCCTCGATCACTTCATGCCCGTCCGCCACACCGCCTTCGTCCGTATCCTGTGCCAATGGCTCGGTTCGATAGGTAAGCACCTCGGCGCCATCGTTGAGCCCATCGAAATCGCTGTCTTGATTGAGGGGATCGGTTGAATAGCGGTCCACCTCCTGACCATCCGAAAGTCCGTCCGCGTCGCTATCGGGATTGTATGGGTCTGTCCCGATATCCGCTTCGCGCGAGTCGAGCAGGCCGTCGGAATCGCTGTCCAATTCGCCGGCCCGGACATTCATTTTCATGGGCAGATCGGCTCCAATCCGGTAAACCGCCGAGAGGCTTCCGATCAGTTTTGCCTCGGTATCCCCGCCTGCGATACCGGTGCGAAGATCGCCCCGCAGCGCCCATTTGTCGCTGAGGTGGTATTGGAGCCCTCCCCCGGCATCGACCGCGAACACCGTTTTACCGCTTCCCAAGCTTTCCTCGAAAAACAGAAACCCTATGCCCACGGCAAGAAACGGGTCCCATCTCAGATTGTCGGTGTTCCGGAGGTGGAGAAGAAGATCAGCGCCCAGGTCCAGCGCCCAGATTTCGCTATTCAGCGCGAATCGGTCATCATTGAATTTACGCGGATCCAGACTCGGGGCGAACAGGAGGTTTCCTTCAACCCCCCACCATTCGTTTAAATCGTACCCGCCGCGCAAACTGAACCCCGCCCCGTCTTCGACCTCTTCGTCCCCCTCGAATTTTACGTACCCGAGTCCAAAGGCAACGGTCCACGGCGCCTTGTCAAAAAGAGTTTGTTCATGGTCCTTCCCTGATGCTCCTGGACCGGACAGCAAACAGATCACGATACCCGATACGGCACAAAGCCGACTCGCCGAATTAGAAAACACGCCCCATCCTCCTTTGCTTCTTAAACTGCCCGTAAACCTATCAGCTACAAACGGGAAAGCAACCCCAAAACATGGGGAAAAAATGGCTCAGACTTCCAGCAGCCGGGCAAAAAAGGCGATGAAAAGCAGCACAGTCAGCCCGAGCATGCCAAAGGAAACGTAGGGCAGCGGACTCTTATCGATCGCTCTCCGGGCCATCTTGCTGAAAACGGCCAGGAGAGACAGGACCATTGAAATGAGAAGGAAGACCGCAAACGCCCGCCTGCTCTGCGCGGCAACAGGAGTCGCGGCAGCGGCCTGACCCACCATTGACAGGAGCATGCACAGAATCAGAAAAGAGAGCCAGGAGAGCACCGTCAAGGTGGATCCGAACACCGGTCTAGCAAAATATGAGAGCGCGCACGGCCCTGCTGAAACCGGTTCTTTGCTTTGTTTTCTAGCCATCCACTAACTAGTACCGGCTAGTTGGCCGAACTTCAAGCCATCTTCGGTGGCTGTGACTTCGACGGTCTCCGATTCGTTGATGTTTTTTCGGAGAATTTCTTCCGCAAGTGGATCCTCGAGGTGTTTTTCTACGGCTCGGCGCAGGGGGCGGGCGCCGTAGGTGGGGTCGAAGCCCTTGGTCATAAGAAAATCCTTGGCGGAGTCGGCTATTTGCAATTCGATTTTTCGCGCGGCCAGCCGGTCTTTGACCTTCCCGACTTCGATCTCGAGGATCTTCATCACGTCGTTCTTCGTTAATTGCCTAAACACGATAATATCATCGATCCGATTCAAGAGCTCAGGCTTGAAGACGCGCTTTGATTCTTCGATCATCAATGTACTCAATCGTTCGTAGCCATTATCCTCGTCCGAATCTGAAAATCCAAGCCCCGCGCCCTTGCTGATAAAGTCAGCGCCGAGATTCGATGTCAGAATCAGAATTGTGTTTCGGAAATCAACAATGCGGCCCAGGCTATCGGTAAGTTTCCCCTCCTCCAGAATCTGGAGCAGGATATTCATAACATCCGGATGAGCCTTTTCGATCTCGTCGAACAGCACCAATGAGTACGGCCGGCGGCGGACACGTTCGGTCAGTTGACCCCCTTCTTCGTACCCGACGTAGCCGGGGGGAGATCCGACGAGCCGCGATACCGCAAATTTTTCCATGTATTCCGACATGTCGATTTGAATCAACGCATCGGGATCCTTGAACATGAATTTGGCCAGGGCCTTGGTGAGGAGAGTCTTTCCGACCCCGGTGGGTCCCAGGAAAATAAACGAGCCGATGGGCCGGCGCGGATCCTTGAGATCGGCGCGGGAGCGTCGGAGCGCTTTCGCAACGGCGGACACTGCCGGGTCCTGGCCGATGACCATCTCGTTCAGCTCTTCTTCCATCTTCAGTAGACGGGCCATTTCGTGCTCCTCAATCTTGGTCAGGGGCACGCCCGTCCATTTGGAGACCACGGTTATAATGTCATCTTCGGTCACGTTGACAATTTTCTCATCGCGCTCTTTGCGCCATTCATCCATTCGCTCTTCGAGTTTTTCGCGGGCCTCGCGTTCTTCGTCCCGGTTGGCGGCGGCTTCCTCGAAGTGCTGCGCCCGGATGGCGTCTTCCTTCATTTTCTTGATCTCTTCGATGCGCTTTTCCTGCACCTTGATCTCGGGAGGAAGCGTCATGGCGGCGATCCGGCAGCGCGCGCCGGCCTCGTCCATCAAATCGATGGCTTTGTCCGGTAGAAACCGATCCGTAATATATCGCGAAGAAAGCTCGGACGCCGCTTTCAGGGCCTCGTCCAGGATCTTTGCATGGTGATGTTCTTCGTACTTGTGCCGGAGGCCTTTCAGAATTTCAAAGGTTTCCTCGACGCTGGGCTCCTTCACCATGACGGACTGGAACCGGCGCTCAAGAGCAGCGTCTTTTTCGATAAACTTTCGATATTCGTTCAGCGTAGTGGCGCCGATGCACTGCATTTCGCCCCTGGAGAGCGCGGGCTTTATGATATTGGAAGCGTCCATTGCGCCTTCGGCCGACCCGGCGCCAACGATGGTGTGCAGTTCGTCAATGAAGAGAAGCACGTTCTTTGCGCGCTTGATTTCGTCCATAACAGCCTTGATTCGTTCTTCGAACTGGCCTCGGTACTTGGTGCCGGCAACCATTAATGCGAGATCGAGCGTTATGACTTTCTTGTCACGCAGTAGCTCGGGTACTTCACCCTGCGAGATCGACTGGGCCAAGCCTTCGACAATTGCGGTCTTGCCGACGCCAGCTTCACCCAGGAGAACTGGGTTGTTCTTCGTTCGTCGACAAAGAATCTGGATCACGCGCTCGATTTCGTTAGCGCGTCCGATCACAGGATCCAGTTCATCTTTTGCGGCAAGCTCGGTCAGGTCGCGGCCAAAGGTCGTGAGTGCGGGTGTTTTCGAATCCCGTTGGGTCGGCGCGGATTCGCCATCGCCCTCCGGGACTTCCATGCCGGGCTCGAAATTCGGATCGAGTTCCTTCATGATCTCGATCCGGGTTTTCTCCAGATCGACGTTCAAATTCTTGAGGACGCGTGCCGCAACACCTTCCCCTTCGCGAAGAAGCCCGAGGAGGATGTGCTCGGTGCCCACGTACGCATGGTTCAGAGCCCGGGCTTCACTTCCGGCTAGGGCCAGGACCTTTTTGGCGCGAGGGGTGAACGGGACGTTCCCGACGGTCTTCGTTTCCGGCCCGACGTTGACGGCCTTTTCGACTTCGAGGCGAACCGTTTCAAGGTCCAGCCCCATCTTCTGAAGCACATTGACCGCGACACCCTGTCCCAAGGCCAGCAATCCCAGCAGCACATGCTCCGTGCCGACATATCCGTGGTTGAACCGTTCGGCTTCTTTCCTGGCAAGCTGTAACACCTGCTGCGCTCTTGGCGTAAAATTATTCATGGCTCGTCTGACTCTTCCTCCTGCGAATGGCCGGCTTTTTTGCGTCCAACAGGCGCGATCTCACCTGTGCCGCTCTAGCACGGTCCCTCTCCTTGGGTTTCAGTCGCCTTCCTTCTAGTTTCTGCAGGTGGCCCGGCTGGGTTAACAGTAGCAGTTCATCCACCACTCGTCCATCCAGAGAATCCAATATATTCAAATCTATGCCCAGCCGGAGGCCCGACAACTGGTCAAGTGCCTCTTTTGACGTCAGAATATGCGCATTCGTTAGAATTCCGTATGCCCTGCCGACATGGTCTCTAGTTAGCATTTCTCGTTCCTGTAGCAGCCGAATCCTTGCATTTTCCTCGTGTTCGACTACTTCCAGCACGATTTGTTCAAGTTCCGAAATGATGTCTTTTTCCTTTTCGCCCAGCGTTATTTGGTTGGAAATCTGGAACATATTCCCGGTAGCCTCTGTTCCTTCCCCCCAAAGCCCCCGAACCGCCAACCCTATTTTTCCCATCCCCTTGATAATGGGGTTCATATCATTCATAAGGACCAGCCCCGGTAGATGCAACATCACGCTGGCCCGCAGACCGGTACCGACATTGGTTGGACACGCGGTAAGATAACCCAGTTTCACGCCAAACGCGAAACGGACCTGCTGCTCAACGGCCGAATCCACTTCGTCGATTTCTTTCCAAACTTCGTCCAAGGCCAATCCGGGCCGCATGGACTGAAGCCGCAGGTGGTCTTCCTCGTTCACCATAATCGACAGGCGTTCGTCGCCCCGGGTGACCAGGCCGCTGCCTTTCCCCTTTTCCGCGTGCTCCCGGCTGATCAGATGGCGCTCGAACAAGATCTGCTTGTCGATATTCCCCAGTTCTCCCATCTCGGCGTGCAAAGGCGGTTCAAGCTTGTCCAGCTCGACAAGAACCGGTAGCAGCTCTTTCCATATCCGTTCACATTCCTCTTCGCCGGCCCACCCCGGGTATGCGGCGCCGCGAATGTTTCGCGCCAGGCGAACCCGGCTGCTCACGACAATGCCGGGAACATCCGAGTCTTCTTCGATCCACCATGCTGGCGCGCGAACCAACTCGTCGACGTTCATGTGGACGCCTCCCAGTTTTCCTGGCTGATTTTCGTTTCGCAGTCCTTGATCTGGTCCCGCAGCGTGGCTGCTTCCTCATAAAGCTCTTCAGTGACGGCGGCGCCCAGCGCGTCCTTCAAGGCAGCAAGCTCCGCCGACACCCTCACGCGCAGGCCCTCTCGTGCCGGAATTTTACCCAGGTGCCGCTCCCCGCGGTGCATCGCCTTCAGCAATGGCTGCAACTCATCCTCAAAAGTTTCGTAGCA
Source organism: Kiritimatiellia bacterium (assembly GCA_963578625.1). Classification (GTDB taxonomy): domain Bacteria; phylum Verrucomicrobiota; class Kiritimatiellia; order SLOV01; family SLOV01; genus CAUZEO01. The sequence goes on from CAUZEO010000296.1 coordinate 6,589, forward strand.
GGCCGGGCAACCGAACTGTCCCGTCTTCTTGAAATCAGATTTTCGCATATGA
>CAUZEO010000297.1:0-6609 GCA_963578625.1 Kiritimatiellia bacterium
CGGCGTGGGACGAAATTCACAAACAGTGGCTTGTGCTGACTTCGGAGGACACGCCCGCGGACAAGGTGGAGGATCCGCTGCGTACCCGGATGGGCGTCTACCGCTTCAACGGAGATTTCACCAACCTGGAGTCCAATGGTCATGTGATCCCACCCAATGCCGGCCGTCCGGGGCCGTCGGGGCAGCCGGTGCCCATCAGCGACTGCGGCGTGCCCATGCTCCGCCCGGGCGGAGATACGGAGGCCTGTTTCTTTTACGCAACCTCGCCCTACGTCGATCCTTTCGGTGGTATGATTGCCGTTATGCACACACCGGACTTCACCGCCGGCGAGATGGTCGTGGATTACAACGACTATGTGTTCTGGGCCGGCAAGGGGAGCGACAACGCGGTCTTACAGCCCATCCAGGCGTCACCCGAACTGATCGTTGTGCTGATCGAAGATACCTGGAACGGCAATCAATATTCAGTTCGGCCCGTGTTTCTGTGCGGCTCGCCGCGCTACCCGGCTTGCGCCGACATGTACGGCGTGCAGGCGTATGGATCGATCCTGCCGGCATTCACCACGGGTCAGTACGCCATCGGCCATCCGCATTTAACGATCTATCCAGATGGTCGGTTCTATAACTTGTTCCACACGATCTTTCGAGAGTGCGGCCCCTCGTTTCGGCATGAAATCTGGTGCACACGTGTGCCGCCATCCAGGTTGGAGCCGACGTCCTACGCGGCCTTTTCCTCGCGAATATTCGAAGGCGCCGTGGCAGAGGACGGCTATTTCAGCAAGGTTATTCCTGGTTGGTTTGCAACGAATCTGAATGTTCAGATCGCGACTGAAGGCGACGGCATTCTCCAGATTCTCGGGGGGAGCGAATTCAACGATGTCGGGGCGGAGGGGCAAACACGAAAAGTCACCGCGGGACATCACGTTTTCCAATTTCCGGATCCGCAGCCCTACGTGCGGATCGGCTTCACTCCCGCCACCGACGGACAGGACGTTCGGCTCTCAGTATCACTCAAGAGAAGCTGAGCGCAGCGGAATAACCATGCTCCAGGTGTTGCGCGCATGCGTGAATCCGGCCTTGCCGTCTGATGTTGCGCAAAACAAATGTGTCGGCGCGCCATCCTTAATCAGCAGTTGCGGAATGAAGCTGTTCGATGAAAGGTCCCATGCAACGCGATCGATCGTGCTTGATGAAGAGACCAGGATGTGGATTACATCGCGATGATTGTCCGAATCGCCTTCGCGGTTTTGTCAATCGGAGCGAGCGCAGGCTCCACTTCGCTGATCATCGGACCGTCGTAGCCGATCGCACGAAGTTCGTGGTTCATCGCCGCGAAATCCACCTCGCCCTCCAGGAGCGGAGTCCAGCCGCCGTTGAGGGCGCCGCCTTTCCAGTCCTTCAGGTGAACCATGAAGGTTTTGTTTCCTACGATGCGCACCCAATGATGCGGAAACTGGTAGACGGCCATGTTACCCGGGTCGAAGTAGAAGCCCACGTGGGTCGATCCGATGTTGTCCAGAAATCTCCGCATTTCCATGGGGCTGAACAGAAACCCGTTCCAGACGAACTCGATGGCGATGCGCACATCCAGCTTCTCACAGGTGCCCGCAAGCTCTTTGAGCGCTGCGACGCCGTTGCGATACGCATCATCGTAGTACAGATCGGTCGTGAATCGGCCCAGCGTATGAAGGGTGCATCGAACGCCGAGCTTTGCGGCGATTTCCAATCCCTGGACGGTTTGTTCAATGCTCGTACGCTGGGCCTCGCCGCTGTCCAGCAGGTTTCCCGTGCAGTGAGAGTGGGTCATCGACGCGATCGCTACGCCGTGACCGGCTGCCTGATCCGCGATTTTTTGGAGGTCGTCATTGCCGGTCCGCGGGGTCAGGTCGCCGTCGTTTTTCATGCACAACTCAACGACTTCGTACCCGGCTTGCGAGGACTGTGAAAGAAACTCCTCCACAGGCAATGTGCCCAGGATCAATTGGCTGATTCCTACGTTCATTCGTATCGGTGTAGCGTGGAGTTTACTCCGCGTCTGTTGTCGCGGACTTCAGTCCGAGACCGTCGAATGTAGTCGCGCGTCTCAGTCATGTCTATGTTATTAGAGGGCTATTCGGGCTATTCGGGCTTTTGGGGTCTGTCCTGTATGCCGCTTACGCGGTCGCTCCGATGTGGTCCTTTCATGACCCATCCATTCTCAATACGGCGGTCCCCGCCGTTCTCGAGAATGATTTGATCATGAGGAGGCCTTAAGTCAGATGGTATTCGTGCTATTTGGGTTGGCCGGGCTCACCGAACAGGCCCAGTAATTATGTTAGTCCGGGCGCCCGGTTCCAGGTTGAAGATCTCTCCAGTATAGATGTATTGTCAAAGGCTTGGGCGTCCGTCTGGGTGCGTTCTGGCGAAGCCTTTGGGCGTTTCTAACCCGAGGCTTTTATGGGGTCGCACTTCATTGTATTGCCGTCGGCAATCTTCAAGCACCACTCTGGCTTCGGAGATATGCTGGCGCTCCATGTCTTTGTATCAGCCGATAAAGTTGATTGAACACGTCTGCGGCTCGAACACGCCGAGCCACATGAATCAGATGACATTCCCGAGTGTGCTCATCGACTACCGTGAGCATCTTCAACCGCCCGCCCCGCACAGCTCGGTCGTGAATAAAGTCCCAGCACCACGCATGGCCGCGATGGGTTGCCTGGGTCGGAAGCCCTGTAGAGGCCCTTTCTACGCCCACGAGGCTTGCGCCTGGGCAAGCGCAGACCCCGTTCTCGGCGAACCGCCGCTGCCGATGGATAGGGTTGCGCATGCGTAGCGCGGGTGTTCCGTGGCATGGGCATCCTGCCCGTGGCTCACGGAGCTGACAGCCGGTGCCCATGGTTGGGTTTGGGTGCCTTTGGGTTCCGGTTGGGCTCCGCAACACGGGTCGGACACCCGTGATACGGTACGGCATCGCTGAATTGATCATTCGGGTGACCCCGTGTAGCATGAGGCGATTATGCCCGATTCCGAGAAGAACCTCGTGACCAACCCGAAGTTTTCGGGGGCCGGCAAAGCGCCGGACGGCTGGTCGTATGTTTCCGCGCGCCCGGAGCTGGCTCTTGGGCATGAGGTGAGAACCGATGCCGCCGACAACACAGTGCTCGTGCTCGAAGCCACCGATGACAATCGCGCATTCGGTTGCTGGCGCGGTGCGGTGAAGATCGAGGCGCATAAATGGTATCGTGCGTCGGTCAAGGTGCGCCTGATAAACGTGGATGACCCGACTCTCTCCGTTTTTGCGCAGGTCGCGCGGCACTATCTTGTTCCTGCGGGACCGTGGGCGGAAGTGACCGTCCTTCAGCAGCTCATCTGTTCCGATCGCGATCACGAATACCAGGGCAACTTCTTTGAGATCTACCTTCGAGCGGCAACTCGAGGGTGTGTAGAAATATCCGAACCGAGCTTCATCGAGGTACCGGAGCCCGATTTTCGAATGGCGCGCGTCGCTGCGGTGCGGTTCGATCACGAAGTCAATAACCTGACCCTGGAACAGCAGCGCGCCCGCCTGGCGGAGCAACTCGAACTGGCCGGCGGCATCAAGCCGGATATCGTGGCTACGACGGAGTTCACGCCGGTGATTGGCGTACCCGAATCCGAATATGGGTCATTCTGGGAGGTCGCCGAGCCGGTTCCCGGCGGACCTGCCTGCCGAATCGCCGCCGCCGCCGCGAAAAAGCACGGCATGCATGTAATTCTCGGCAACATCGAGCGCCGTGGACCGCACTTATTCAACACCGCCGTCCTCTTCGGCCGGGACGGCCGGTTCATCGGCCAATACGACAAGACCCATTTGACGTTTGGTGAATTGGAGTTGGGCGTCTCGTGCGGCGACAGCTATCCCGTGTTCGACCTCGATTTCGGCCGCATCGGGATTCATATCTGTTACGACGAGTGGTTTCCCGAAGTCGCAAGATACTACGCGCACCAGGGAACTGAAATTATTTTTCTCTGTGTTGCCGGGGGCAAACCGATTACCTGGCGTACACGCGCGCTGGACAACGGTATCCACTTCGTCGCCGCCTCCACCTCCCCGCCTTCGATGGTCATTGAGTCGTCCGGCGATATCATGGCCGAGAATCATCGCGGCGGATTCGCGTGGGCCGACCTAAACCTTGAGTACCGGCAGACCAACGCCTATCGGGATCCCACGATGGCTTATGGCATGCCCGGCATCGTCCCCCAGATGCGGAACGTGCTCGATCACCGATTGCTCCACGACCTGTCCCGATCCATCCGGGATATCAGCCGGCCAAAGTAGAAATCCTCATCGAACGCTTAATAAGCTGACGACTCACCATGAAAGCGTTACGCTGGACCGGCATTGACCGGATCTCCTTCGAGGACATCGATGAGCCTGTAGTCAGGAACACCGATGCCGTAAAAGTTCGCGTCAGTCGTGTCGGTGTTTGTACGACCGACTTTCACATCATCGAAGGTAGCTTCGGCGACAACGCACCGCTAACCATGGGCCACGAAATCGCCGGAACCGTCCTGGAGTCCGGGCCCGATACCTTGCCGCGCTCGGTCGAATACTTGCAAACTGGAGTCGTCAATCTCGACCCGATGGTTACCCATGTCTACGAAGCATCCGAATTCGAACGGGCCTTTAGATACGCCCAGGCGAATGGGGAAGACCATGTGAAGACGATGGTTAGATTTTAGAGAAATGAAATCACTCGCAAAGACAATCCAGAAAGAGGGAATGCATGAAGACGGATCTATCTCAGGACCAGATCGAATCCTACCGCGAAAACGGGTTTCTTTCGTACCCGGGGATGCTTGCCCCGAAGGAAGTGGCGGAACTGAAGACCGCGGTCCTGGACGCGGTCACTACGCTGGGCGACAAGAAGATCGTCACCGAGGGAACGAAGCTCACAAGCGGAGACGACTATTACGACCGGGTATTCATCCAGCGGCTGAACCTGTGGCTGATCAGTGACGTGGTCAAAGAGTACATGTTGAGCGCGGACATCGGGCGCATGGTCTGCGAGCTTTCCGGAGTCGAAGGGATACGGGTTTGGCATGATCAGACGCTGATCAAGGAACCTTTCGGGAATCCAACCGCGTGGCACCTGGACAACCCGTATTGGTCTTTCACTTCATGCGAGGCGGTTTCGCTTTGGGTCGCGCTCGACGACGCGATGCTCGAGAATGGGTGCATGTGGTTTATTCCCGGTTCTCACAGGATCGCGGACTACCGAAATGTCTCCATCGGCTTCAATATGGCGGATCTATTCAAGATTTATCCGGAGATGGCAGACATCGATCCGGTCGCGGTCCCCATGAAAGCGGGCGACTGCAGCTTCCACAACGGACTTGTCGCCCATGGTGCCGGCGCCAACATGACGCGCACACGCCGTGCCGCGATGACCTGCGCCTACATGCCCGATGGATCCACGTTCAATGGGAAGAAGAACATTCTTTCAGATGAGATGATTGCATCGCTCAAAGTGGGCGACGTGCTCAACAACGATGAGCAGAATCCGTTGATTTATCACAAGATGAGTTCATCAGTTTAGGCGTCTTTAACGATGATGACTAGGCTCATTGCTATCATGTTTATGGTGGGTATCATCATCTAATTTATCCTCTACCTGAGAATTAATTAGATGTTTATCATGTGTGGTTTCTGGTTTAATATCATCAGTAAAATATCCATTTAATTGGTAGATTAATAATAATGCTCCCATCACAATTAACATCCAATTTGTTAATTTAGATATATTTATGAACTGTTTTTTTAGAAGCATTAATAGAGGGAAGGTAATACTGAGTGCAATAATCTGCCCAATTTCTACCCCGCCATTAAATGATAAAATTTTATAAATCAAGAGATGATGCCCCAAATCGATTTGTTGCAATCGAGTGGAAAGACCAAATCCATGAATTAATCCAAAAATTAAAACCATTAGTATTTTATTAGGTGCATTTATTGAGAACCATTTATTAAATCCATCAAGGTTTTCAAAACCCTTATATATAACACTAAATGCAATGACGGCATCAATAAGATAATAATTAATACTTATCTCATAGAATGTTGCAAAAACAAGGGTAAGGCTATGTCCAATTGTAAATGCAGTTACAAACTTTGCAATATCAGTAAATCGAGTTAGAAAAAATATTACACCAATTAGGAATAAAATATGGTCATAGCCTGTAACCATATGTTTTGCACCAAGATAGAAGAAGTCTGCAAGCGTCCCTTGAAGCATTTCAGACTTATCAGACTCAGATACTCCATGAGCAAAAGCGATACTGGGGACAAATAGTATTGAGAGTTTTACAAATAGAATTTTCATTGCATTTTTCATAGTTTTTGGTTTTAGTATTTTAATATATGGATAACTCTAATGGAAAGCAATTTCATAATCAACAGGAGGAAGATAGTGCTGTTCGCAACCTGTTGTGTGAGCTCAGCGGAGCAAAATTTGGAGTGCGGTGGCAGAGCGGAGCGGCGACACCGCTCTGCCGGCGCACTCCAAGACTGAGGCGGCGACGGACGCAGAGTGAACTCCGCGCTACGCACTCGGATCAGAACCTCCCGTACTTCTTGTACGCGTCCTGCGG
>CAUZEO010000298.1:0-6609 GCA_963578625.1 Kiritimatiellia bacterium
CTGGCCCAGACCCGATCGCCTCGATTCAATGTCATCCTCATGGCAGTTCTATCCTGGTTCGGCATCTGGGGGTTGACCTTCGGAACTCCGTACCTGGGATTGCTACCGGTCATTCCGCTCTTCGCGGCCTTCTTCCTCCTCATGTTCTTTATGAGCCACTACCTGAACATGATCACCGACGGGTCACAACGAGCCACCGTATTGAGTTTCCGAGGGCTGGTCTTCAATCTGGGCTACGCCGGAATCGGAGTCCTGTACTCACTGCTTGTTGCGTTACGACGCCCCGGTGTTCGCGCTGAAAATCCAGATGCGGTTGAATCGCAGCTCGAAGATCTCGTCTTCGTAGACGCAATGCAGTATTGGCCCTGGTACTTTCTGGCTACACTGGTTCTGACCGCCGCCTTCGCGGCATGGAAACTGCGGAGATCCGCCGCTCCGCGGTAAAAAGATTCCCAGAATCTTCTCCTTGCCGCTTTTCGCCGGCGGTGAGAGAGGATAATGATTGATTACGGGCGGAGAGAGCGCGGTACTCATCCATACCCTCGCCGATTTCTCAATCCGAAACGGCTCCTGGTTCACTTGGAGCGCAGTAAACACCTGCATACTGCCGGATCAAATGCGATGGGTGCTTTACCATCGGCTATGTTTGGGGAACCCTCTGCGATGGGTGGGGCGAGGTAATTCGAATGGTAATAGATTGCGTCATCATCAAGGAAAGGGCTATCGTTTTCAGCACCGCGACCGGTTCCACGAGTTCGCAGAAAAGGGATGGGCGTTCGGCGACGAGGCGGCAGCGTCCGCAAAGAGCGACGACAAGGGAGCCGCCGCGGAGAGCGAAGTTTCGTTCGTCCAAGGGATCGGAATCTACCCGCTTACAGACGCCGGCGTGATGGCCAGAGCTATGGTTTCGGGAACTAAATATTGGCAAGACGAAGACTTACATTAGTCGTGACGCCCGCATGACCAAAGAGAAATCCGATATGTCCCCGGGAACGGGAAAGCGAAAACGCCGCGGTCTGTGGTGGAAAATCCCCCTTGGCCTCCTGGCTATCCTCATCGTCCTCCTTGTGATCGCGTGGGTCAGGCTCCCCGCCATTGTGACCCGCATCGCGAACAAGCAACTCCCCGCAATATTGCAAACCGACGCATCCCTCGAAAAAATCGAACTCCACCTGACGAAGGGATTCGCTGCAATCCACGGTCTGCGGATCGGTCAGCCGGAAGGATTCGGTGACGAGACCCTTCTCGAATTGAAGCAGTTCATTGCCCGGGTGGATGTCGGTTCGCTGATCGGCGGAGAATTGATCGTCATTCAGGCGGTCGAATTGGATGGGCTGACCGCCAACCTGATCAAGGACGCCAACGGCGACCTTAACATCACGAAGCTCGGTCCACCGCCTTCGACCGACCAAACCGATTCGTCAGATCCATCCGTAGATCCGCTGCCAGAGTCAAAACCGCTGACCATCGCGCTCGAAAGGCTGGTGGTGAATGACGTGGCAGTCAGCTATACGGACCAGGCGGAAGGCGCGGTTCCCGCTTCCCTCGCACTGGGCGATCTCGGCATACTCCTCGAGGACTGTGAAGTTCATCTTGGTGAATCCAGCGAAATCAACGCGAAGAACCTGGAAATTACTCTGCGGAACATCGCCGCAAGGCTTCCAGGGAAGATCGGACTTGCCCTACTGGGTATTCAACTAGACGGCTGCCGGATCCGAATCGAGGAGGACCTCGCGGTGACGCTGAACCAGGGAGACGTCACACTGGAAAATATCCGCATCGCACAACCGGACGGTTTCGGCGACAACGCTCTTCTCGACGTGCCGCGTATTCACCTGGACATCGGTCAAAGCCCATTCGTTGACAATATCGTACACTTGAACCGCTTAGAAATCGAACGCCTCCAAGCACACATCGTTCGCAATGCCGAAGGCATACTCAACGCCACACGCCTCACGCCAACATCGGGAACCGAAACCAAAACCTCGTCCGACGTGTCCGACAAGTCCGACGCACCCGACGAACCGGCTCCGGGTTCCAGCATCGGCATACATCTCGCGGCACTCGGGTTCAAGGACTTCTCAATCACATACACCGACGCAGCATTGGGCGATGAGACTCCACTTGAACTCCGCATCCGCGATTTTAACGTCGCACTCAAGAATCTGATGGCCTTTCGCGCCGAACCTCCCATAGACACCTCTTCGATCAAGCTCAGTGCATCGATTGACCAGAGAGAAAACCCGCCCGCAAAACTTGGGTTGCTTGCAAATGTAGGACCGGCCGGCGCAGGTGTTCCGGATGTGAATGCACAGGCCCAATTAACCGGGCTCCTGCTTGACACCCTCGGCTCGCTGGTTACGCCGGCAGCACGCAAAACCGTTGGCGCAGACGGCATTGATGCGAATGTCTCCGTCGCCCTGGACGTAAACTCGATCGATTTGGATGGGAAGGCGACTACGGATCAAAAGCACGCCTATCCGTTCCTTGTCCACGGATCTTGGAACGATCTAACCATTGATCTCGGTCCGATTCTTTTGGGAATTGCCGGTCGCTTCACTACCGGCTTAGTCAAAAATCTCGCCGCGGGTACGACGAGTGCGGCCGTTGATTTGGCGGGGAATATGGCGGGAGGGGCAAAGGATCTGGGAAAGGGTGCGATGGACACAGTGGGAAAAGTTGGGGGCGGGCTCTTCGGAGCCACGAAATCCGCTCTCAAGGGTGACTTCAAAAACGCCGGCGGCGAATTGAAGGAGGCGACCGTCGGCGCGGCAAAGGCGGCGAAGTCGAGTATCGGCGACGCTGGGAGCGGAATGAAGAAAATGACCAAAGATACGATCAGTACAACGACCGGAGGGAAGCGTTCGATGGAGTGGCTGGAGCAAAGCACAGACCGACATCTGGAGAGTATGATTTCAGCCGAATTAGCACTCTCCGAAATGCCCTATCCGCCCCCTCCGTTGATAGAAGCGACTCCCGAATGACATATTTCGTATCCGGCATCATCCTGATGTTCGAACGCCCGCGTTCCGCATACTACTGCACAAGATTCACGACCACGCGGAAACCTGCGTAATTGATCCCGATCGGATACCACAAACCCGCGCGATTGGCAGAGCGGCATTGGATCCCAGGGAGCAGATAACTGCCGCCCCGTAAAACGACCTCGTCCAGCGAGCCTTGCGGGGCCGTGCTGTCCGCCAGGCAGGCTTCATTAAACCACTCTCCGCATATTTCAGAGACGTTCCCATGCATGTCGTAAAGTCCCCATGCATTGGGCATTCCCGTGCCGACCTCCTGATGCGAATGCTGCCCGGAACCGTCCGAGTTGCCGACATACCATCCAAGATTGTCAATGGGTTGGGAGGTCACGTTGTACGCTCCGGCGGAGTCGGCCCGGAACGCATACTTCCATTGGGCTTCTGAAGGCAGGTCCAGGCCGGTCGACGCGCGCACCGCACCGACGAAGGAGGTTTGGGGAATCAGGAAATCAATAGGCCAAAAACCGCCTCGAACCTCTTCCCAGGTAACACTTTCCACGGGATGGTCATCCACGGTGTTGAACGACAGGTTCGCGCCCATCACCGTCGCCCACTGCTTCTGAGGAATCTCAAATACGCTCATGAAATAGTTCCCGGTCAGTTCGACGTGATGGAGGCATTCGAAGAACGGGTTGTGACCCGGCTCGCCCGAGCATCCGGTCCCCCGACGGAATCAGCCGCAGGACCAACCGGGTCGACTTATTAGACCGGGTTCGAGTGAAGGTCCGCGGGCGGGCGTGGCAGAGTATGAAACAGCAGAAGTAAGCAGGTCTACGATCATGTAAAACCGTACGTCGCTGGACATCGTCATTTGCGTCACCTGTCCGCGGCGAATTGGATGCCACGTACCCGACATCAGCGTAGGCGCGCACTCAACCGCATAGTTTTTGCCGATGCTCACTCCGGACTGCAGGATGCCGGTACTCGGATCAAAGGAGGTGATCCTTGCATTGGCATCGCCGACAACTCGAAATACGGGTTGATCGCCTGCGATTGCCGGGAAGAGAAAAACGGCGGAAATTAGAAAACAGACGAATGCTGGAAATCGGCAGAGGTTTTGCCTGGTTGTGAAAACTGGAATATTCATATTTTCCGAATCCTTCACAATCTACAAGAATCCGGATCTCTGCGAGCGGCGAAGGTTTGAACCAATTTCCAGGCCAAAGGAGGTTGAGCTTCCAAGCCTCCACGCCAGCTGTTGAACAATACCGGTTACCGCGATTCGAACAGGCTTCCCAGGCCCCCCAGCACGGAACCCTCTCCCTTTCCTTTGCTGTATCCCGACAGCATTCGTCCCGCGAGGCGGGAAAAAGGCAGCGACTGAACCCATACGGAGCCGGGTCCGGTCAGCGTCGTGAGAAACAGCCCTTCGCCACCGAAGAGCGAGTTCTTCACGCCACCGGTCATCTGGATGTCGTAGCGAACGCTCGGTTGGAAGGCGACAAGGCATCCGGTGTCCAGGCGGAGGGTTTCACCCCGCTGCAGTTCCCTCCGGAGAATGGTCCCGCCCGCATGCACGAATCCCCATCCGCTTCCCTTTAACCGCTGGAGAATAAAGCCCTCTCCCCCGAATAATCCGGCGCCGATGTTCTTTTGAAATGCGATCCCGATCTCGATGCCTTTCGCAGCCGCCAGAAAACTATCTTTCTGACAAATCATTTCGCCACCGAGGGCTCCGATGTTCATCGGAATAATCTTTCCCGGATAAGGAGCGGCAAAGGCGACCTTGTCCTGGCTCGACCCGGAAGCGGTAAACGTCGTCAGAAACAACGACTCGCCGGTGACGGCACGCTTGCCGGCATCCACTATTTTCCCGAAGATCCCCTGGTCCTTTCCTGGATCGCCGAACACCGTTTCCATCCGGATCCCTGATGTCATGTACATCATGGTTCCCGCTTCCGCGACCACCGTCTCGGCGGGGTCCAATGTGATTTCCACGAACTGCATGTCGTCACCAACGATTTCGTAGTCGATCTCGTGAACCTGGCCCTGGGAGCTTGGGACCGCCGGTGGCGACGGCGGCGCTCCAACCGTGAGAGACGCGACGTGTTCCGCCTGGATCCATTCAGAATGCCCCGGTCCGTACACGTACGTCGCCCCGCCCTGGTATTGCCCCAGCTTCGCGATCAGCTCTGATCGCGACATGGGCCCAATCGTGTTTCCATCATCCGCCAAATACCAACCTTCTTCAGCACTCATCGTTACCTCCATTGGAGCTTGTGCCTCGTTATTCATTGTTCAACTCGCTACCCGACTGGATTCGAAGATTCCCGGCGCTGTCCAAGAACCGGAACAAGAACCATTCCGACTGCCGGCAGGAAAAATCCGAGAAAAAAACCTGCCACCGGATTTCGGTTAAGAAGGGCGGCAAACAGACAGCCCAACCCACCGGACAGGCATGCCGCGACGAAGTAGAATAGCGCCCAGAACCACAACGCGCCCCCAGGTGCAGTCAACGAACCCGATAGCTCGTCTCCCGCCGTAACACCGTCGAAAATTTCACTTCCCGGGACGATCTCAGATTCCAGGACGGCGAATCGTCCGAGAGTTTCCGCGCGATGCCACCGGGCCTCACACGGATACGCATGCACCCAGTAGGCGCGCTGCTTCAAATTCACCGCATGATCTCCCGACACCGCCTCACCACAAACAACACACACCTTTGCGTCAGGCTCCGCAATCGCGCTCATACCCATCCCGGCGGCAAGACAGATCACCGCGAGCCCGCCTATCGACAATCCTTGAAGTTTCATACCTCGATCCCCTCGATCTCTTCACTTGTAGCCTATTCGCGCGCCCACGATTTCGCCCGTTCCACCGCGCGGGACCAGCCCTCCAGCGCATCCTCGCCCGCGGCGGTATCGGCTGCGGGTTCAAATCTCCGCTCCTCCAGCCATCGATCCGCAATCTCCTCGCGATCCGCCCAGAATCCAACCGCAAGACCGGCTAGATACGCGGCCCCAAGAACGGTCGTCTCCGTCACGACGGGTCGGACGACCGGAACGGTAAGTATATCGGCCTGGAACTGCATGAGTAGATCGTTGGCGCTGGCTCCGCCGTCCACCCGAAGCTCCTTCAGCGAGATGCGGCTGTCGCGTTCCATCGCCCGAAGCACATCGTAACTCTGGAACGCAATGGCCTCCAGCGCGGCGCGCGCAAGATGCCCCGCGGACGTACCCCGGGTGATGCCCACGATGGCCCCCCGCGCGTAGGGATCCCAGTGCGGCGCGCCCAAACCCGCAAATGCCGGCACCAGGTAGATCCCTCCAGAATCTTCCACTTCCGAGGCAAGCGCTTCGACCTCTTCCGAGGAGGAAATTAATCCCAATCCGTCCCGCAACCACTGGACCACCGCACCGCCGATGAATACGCTCCCCTCCAGCGCATACTCAACAACGTCCCCAACTTTCCAGGCAATGGTGGTGAGCAGATTGTTTTTCGACGGAACCGCCCGCTGTCCGGTATTCATGAGAAGGAAACACCCGGTCCCGTACGTATTCTTGACCATCCCATCAGCGTGACACGCCTGACCGAAAAGAGCGGACTGCTGGTCTCCCGCCATACCGGC
>CAUZEO010000299.1:0-6576 GCA_963578625.1 Kiritimatiellia bacterium
AGGAAGCGTGCCCCTTTCCCGACCACAAGGGTCCATGAAGAGGGCCCGGTATGTGCGACGACGCGGAATTCCAAGGCTTTTGAGGTCTGTTCCTCCTCGGCGCGGTGCCACAGGGCGAGCGCTTCGTGATCGAGGATCCACGGGTCGATTCCGCAGTTGCCTAACTGTTCCAGCCGAGTCGAGACATCATCGCGGCGCGAGGCGAGGGCGAGCGCGCGGCATCCCTTCCCTGGTTCTTTCCCCAAGGATGCGAAGGCGTATACGCACGATTCGAGGGGAAACGGGAGTTGCACATCGAGCACGGACGGGAGAACCCGCATTGCTTTTCCCGGTTCGGAGAAGGGCGTTTCCAGCCATCGCGTCACGGCGTTCGAGGCGGGCATCGATGCGCTGACCACGGCGGACCGGGTAGCTGCAGCCTGTGCGAGCGAGGAGATGGCGGCCGCTGCTTTGTGGGATTCACAGGAACCGTTCGCCTGGTAGACCGTTTCGAAGGAAACGTGGCGCCTGGATGCACGTGCCCTTACCACCGTAAGAGACTCTTCCGCCTGGTCGACCCCGTATGCGACCGATCTTTCCATGGTTAAAGACTACCCCAGAACCGAAAGTTAGAAAGTCTTCTCATTGGACCCAGTCCAGGATTCCGACATTCCCGGTGGTATCTCGGCGAACGAGGGCGTGCGCGAATCTCGACCGGTCGCCTTTCGTGGCGCGGGCCGTGATCTGAAAGTATTCGCTTTGCACCGTGATGTAGGCGTTCAGGCGTTGGGCCAGATCGGGGTCCAGCGTGATCTGGCGGACATCCTCCGGAAGAATGGGGCGATGCTCTCTGCGTTCGAGAATTCGCTCGAGCGCTGCCCGCTGATCCCGACCCAGTACGCCCTCGAGTACCGTTCGGGCGGCGGTATTCACGTTGACCTTGATCGGCACGTTCCTGACCACGGGAATAATGGTCACGGAGTTGATTAGATTTCCGCGTTCGGGAAGTCCTCCGGATTCCATGGTTTGCGCCTTAAAGTCTTCCCGATGATAGCCCTCAACGTGCAGGAGTTCGTTCCAGTTATATAGGAGGCGGTTGGCAGCCGCATAGGGTAGGGACAGCGAATTGTAGAAAACCGATTCCCAGGCCCCGTCCTCATCCGAGTCAATCCAATCTCGCAGCGCGTCTGCCCGGATGCGTGGGTTAGAGACGTCGCAAAGCGTCAAAATGTCGGATAAGATGGCCGCCGGCGCCCGGATGGCGGGACGGGTCTGGATGCTCAAATTGTTGAGATCGAAGTATCGGTTGAGATCTTCAATCTCGATAAGCACCTCGATTCCGGAAGGGTCTATTTCCCGGGTCGGGAGGGCCCACGCTTCTTCGAGGTGATCGATCCTTGAATCCTCGTCGTCGCCGAGCCGCTCCATGCCGTGGCGGATGGCGTCGCCTGCGGCCAGACGAAGTTGGACATGGTCCAGGGCGGCCTGCCCGTACCGGTGGTGGCCGAGCGCGGTAACCTGTGCTTGAAGGATCAAGGCGGAGGAGAGCGCGACAACGACGAGGACGAGTACCAGCACGGTCCCGGATTGCTCCTGGCCTTCCATGCGCCTGCTTTTATCGGAAAGGGCCTGTTTCCGCTCCATTTTTTCCCGCTTGCGGTCATTTTTCAGTTTTCTGACGGCATGCGTTGGGGGTCGAAACAGGGCGGCAATGCCGAGCGAAATAGGGCCGACCAGGACATCCGCGTCGGCCACCCGGAAGAACTCTGTGCGCAGACGGTCATCGGAATACAAGCCGAGAACGAGGAAGACCGGGAGGATACAGATCGCGAGCCATCCCAGCAAACCAAAGAGTAGTGCCGTTTTCTTGCGCGGGCGGCTCGTCGAATCGCGCCGGTGCCTCGCCGAGGTCTGGTTATAAGACTGCCATCGTTTCACTGGGAGCAAGAGTATTGAATCAGGACGAGGATCACCACTCAATTTAGGGCCCGAATTTCAAATTTTGACTTGAAATGGGGGGAAGATTCGTGAACTATTTCGTTTCGTGATGTCTATAGCTACCCGGTACCCATATTCTTGTGTGGCGAGGTGGTCTTTCCTTGCCGCGCTCACCGCTTTTCCCTCACTGCACCTCGCCGTTGCGGAGGGCGAGGGAACCGAGCCCATCATCATCATCCACAAATCCGGCGAAGAACCGAAGATTCAAGGTGGAGGGGAGGAGCCGCGAGCCGACCTGAACGATGAATTTAGCACCCTTCGGCGTGATCTGAAGAATGCGCTCAAGCGGGAGGCACGATTGAATCGCGATCTGGAAGCGGTTCGGGCGGAGTTGGCGACGGCGGTGGAGGACGCGGAACGCCGAAAAGGAAAGATCGCAGAGAGTATCGAGCGTTTTCGCGAGATGATGAAGGCGCAGGAGAAGATGGAGGCTATGCTGCGGCGGGAGCAGAAGCTGCGCGAGCAGATGGAGGGTAAGGCGGAGAAACTTGCGCGCCTTCTTCAGAAGTCGTGGAAGGAACTCGCCCGACAGGAAGAGAAGATGCTGGATAAGGAAAACGAGGTGCAGATTCTTACCCGGCAGTTGCGCTCACGAACCAGGTCTCGACAGAAGAGGGCGACCGATCCTGAATCGACGCGGACCGTGGCGGGGATCGGTTTGGAGAAGACGCCTCTTCTCGACGAAGCCAACACGCTGATGCGCGAAAAACGCTTTGAAGAAGCAGAAGCGCTGTTTCGGGGCGGTCTGGAGCGTTGGCCCAAGGAATCCGCATTCCATATCGGTCTCGCCACCCTGCATTATGAGCAGGGGGACTACGAAACCGCGGAATCGATGATGAAGGATGCGCAGGAGCTTGTTGGCGAAAGCGCAGATGCCAATGCGTTGCTGGGCATGATCGCCTGGCGTCAGGACCAGCTGAAATCCGCAAGCCGTGCGTTCGAGAAGGCGATTCGTCTGAATCCCGACGACGAGCGCTACCTGATTTATTACGGGATGGTTATGTATGGGCGAGGACGGCACAAAGAAGCTCTTGCCCAACTAAAAAATGCGGTGATCCTCGATCCGCTGAGTTCAGAGGCCCAATTCAATATGGCGGTCCTGCTCGCCGGCGTCGATGAACCCGATTTTGTCGAGGCCAGAACTCACTACGAGGAGGCGCTCAGGCTCGGTTCCGAGCCGGACAGCGCGCTCGAAAAGCTGCTGTCGGAGAAGTAGCGGATTATTCCGCGGGCTCTTCTGCTTTCTGGGGGGGGGGGGCCGTTGCCTGCCCCGCCGCTTCTTCATCGTCCTCTGCCTCTAACTTCTGGGCCTCTTCGGAAAGCCGGTCGCGGTCGGTCACGAATTGCTGGTCAAACCGCGCGAGGGGATAAGAATATTTAAGCGGAAATTCGGCGGGCATTTGGCTCCCCTGTATAATGGGAAACCAGGTTTGTTCCGCGTTGAGAAGGCCGCGCACAAACGGTTTATTCCGCGTTTCCATGGTGAAATAGATGCCGCTGATTTTGGACAGGTAATCGTTGATTTCGTAGAACTCATCGAGAGTTTGCGGCAGGTACAGCGAGACTCGGTCGCCGTACCACGCGGTTGCCCAGGGAATGTCGGAGCACATCAGCTCCGATTTATCGAGCAACCCGGAAATATGAGTGATGTACGTTCGTAAATAGGGCGGATAGGGGAACGTCGCTTTCGGGGGCATGAGCGTAATTATCAGGGGCGCCACCGAGAGCAGGATTACCAGAATAGTAACGCTCAGGCGCTGAATTTTGAGCCGGAGATGCCGTCGGTCCAGGAGGATGAAGAAGAACGCGAGTCCGTATAGAATGATGATCGGCCAGAACACGTGTGTCAGGCGAATCGTCGCCTCTCCGAACAGACCCGCTGTTCCCAAGAGGAGGAGAATCGAGAGCAGCGCGCACCATCTGAACCACCGCACATGGCCTCGGAGGAATTTGTAAAAGAAAGTGGTGATAAAGAACGCGATCAAAATGCCGTCGCCCACCGAGCGCACGTTATTCTTGTAGTACCCGGCAGTGTTGTTGAACCACTTGGTCTGAACGGTCTTCACGACTTCCCGGAACTTCATGGCGTCTTTTTCGGGAGCGAATGTCCGGTCGAAAGTCTTGCCGGGGAAGACCGTGGTCCCCGCCATGATCGAAGAGGGGACGATGCCGAACGGACTGCCGCTGACACTGATGTTCCGAGAAATCCAGGGCACCATCCCGATCACGACGGCGCCGATGAGGATCAGGCTCAACAGCCATCCTTTCTTCCGGATCCCGAAGGCGAAAAAGAGGGCGAGGGCGGGAATGATTAGAACAAGCGCATAGCGGGTGAGCACCATGAGGATGCCGCACGCGCATGTGATTGTGAAGGGAACGACCCAGCCCGCGATGGTGGAAGATTCGTTTTCGATCGCGACGACGGTGCGGATGGCGAAATAGAAGGCCGCCGTGACCAGCAGCGCGGGCAGGGCGAGGTTCAGGCCGGAAATCGCAGTCTGCCAGACCACATCGCTGAGATAGAAGATGCTCATGCCCAGCAGGCCAATGCGATTGTCGAACAACAGTCGACCCAACATCCAGATGAAGATTCCCGTGAGAACCGTGCACACGTGGGCGAATGCCACCACCATCAATTCGGGGCCGTACTTACCGCCTTGCTCCTTTGCGACGAACTCGGTACCGAAGATCTTGAACCACGCCGAAAGGATCGCCGGGTACACGGGCGGGTGCATGATATCCGGGTGCGCCATGACCTGGGGATGGCCTTCCACGATATCTGTGCCCCCGGTTTCGGATGTTTCTGCATCGTCGGAGGCGTCGGCGGCGGCCGCCTCTTCCTCATCCCGATCCACGTTTTCTTGAGTTCGGGCACTGACCAACTTGTCTTTTTCAATGAGAAAGCGAATTGTGGAAGGACGGACCACCTGGGTCGTCATGCCCTCGGACCGGCTCATGTTACGGGCAAGCTGCGCGTATTCCATCGCCTCCGGCTCATCAAATGCCCTGAACTGGGTCGCCGTATAGATCAGGATGATGATGACGACAAATAAGGAGTAGAGGCCGAATTGAACCAACCGCAGGCCAACGCCCACGTCGATATTATAGACCAGATCCTGTACCGATGATCCAAAACGTTTTGTCGCCATATTTTTTCCGCTCTTACGTAAGGGTGTTATCGCGGGATACTACGCATCCCGCGGTTTGACTGCAAACCCCAATCGTGACTCCCCGTAGCGCACTCATGACGCGTCTCTCAGCCCATATTCGTTGATTTTCCTGTGCAAAGTGCGGCGGCTGATTCCAAGCAACTCCGCGGCGCGCGTCCGGTTTCCATTGGAAGTTTTCAGTGCTTTTTGGATCATTGTGCGCTCCGCCTCCTGCAGGGAGTGCTCGCCACCTTTGCGGACCGCGACGATCTGTCCCGTACTTTCGCGGATCTGAATCGGGATGTCCCGAACCGTCAGGCGCGGACCGCGGGCCATAACCACCATGCGCTCAATGAGATTCCGCAGCTCCCGAACATTGCCCGGCCATTCGTAGGAGCTCAGCAGATCCAGCGCGTCGGGCGTCAGCCCTTCAAACTGCTTCTCGTTCTCCTCGTTAAATGTGGCAAGGTAATGATTAACAAGAAGCGGGATATCTGTTCTTCGGTCCCGCAGCGGCGGCATTTGAATTGCTATAACGTACAGGCGGTAGTAGAGATCCTCACGAAAATCTCCCGCATCGACCATCGTTTTCAGGTCCCGATTGGTTGCTGCGATGAGACGGACATCCACATCAATGGATTCCGATCCCCCTACCCGTTCGAAGCGCCTTTCTTCCAGAACCCGAAGAAGTTTCACCTGGACGGATGGATCAATCTCCCCGACTTCGTCGAGAAACAGCGTACCGCCATCTGCCTGCTCAAACCGGCCCTGTCGCCGCTCTATGGCCCCGGTAAAGGCACCCTTTTCATGCCCGAATAGCTCGCTTTCCAGTAAGGATTTCGTCAGTGCGGCACAGTGCACGGGAATAAACGGGCCATTGGCGCGGGGGCTAAGACGATGAACGGAGTGTGCAACCAACTCTTTGCCGGTGCCGCTCTCCCCTTCTACCAGTACCGTGGCACGCGAAGGGCTGACCTGGCGGATGCTGTTGAATACCTCCGCCATTGCGGCGGACTGCCCGATGATGTTCTCCATGCCGAACCTGGCGTCCAATTCTTCGCGGAGATTCTGGTTCTCCAATTCGAGGCCGCGACTGCGCAGCGCCTGCTGCAGTTTGTGCTCCAGGTGCTGCAGGTTCACCGGTTTCGTCAGGAAATCATAGGCGCCCAGCTTGGTCGCTTCCACCGCGCTCTCGATTGAGCCATAGGCGGTAAGGAGGATGAACGTCGGTTGTGGAGACCTGGCCAGGACCCGTTTCATCAGCGTCATCCCGTCCATGCCAGGCATACGCACGTCACTCAGAACGACGTCGACCGGTTGTTCCTCCAGCAACTCAAGAGCGCGTTGTCCGCTCTCGGCTAGCAGAATTCGGTACCGGCGACTCAGCGCACGGGACAGCCCCTCCCTCGTATTCTTCTCATCATCGACCACGAGGATTGTAGGTTGATCC